>NZ_JBJDNB010000007.1:0-184995 GCF_044900445.1 Pseudomonas sp. NPDC089407 | reverse complement strand
CGCCATATTGTGGGAGCCTGGCTTGCCGGCGATGGGCCGCAACGCGGCCCCAAATTGCTTAACTGACCGGCATTAGGGCAAGCCCGCTCCCACATTTGTTTCGGGCCAATTATTCCTGTGGAATTTGCGCGCGAACGCCTTTGGCGCATGCCTCGATATCGCGTCGGACAAACAAGGCGGTCGCGCGCGCCTGGCACAGGATGGACTGGCCCGAAACAAATGTAGGAGCGGCCTTGCGTCGCGATGCGCCGCGCGGGCGGCGCTCGATCTACCAGGCGCTGAAAACTTCCCGGCGAACACCTACCAGCCACAGCGCGCATTCCGCCCCGCGCTTTAGACATACCGCGACATATTGTCGGCTTGACTTTGCCTACTCCAATACAATTGCTGTAAAGTTGACGTAGAGGTCAGCTTTTTGCGAGCTAGGCCCAGAATTAAAAGAAAGGGCAGACCCCCTGCTGCCCAGAGGATCAAGCATGTCCAACCGTGATATTTCCCGGCGCGCCTTCCTGCAAGGCGGCCTGATTGCTGGTGTCGGCGTAACCATGGCGCCCCTTGGCAGCCAGGCCTTCGCCGCGCTGATGGAGGAACGCGTCACCACCTCGCCGCAGAAGTGGATGAACCACGACGGCAAGGCGCGTTTCCGTAACGATGCCTTGTCCAAGGTCTGCGGCGACAAGGTGTTCGCCCGCGACATCCGCGCCAAGGACATGCCCGGCTGGCCCGCGCAGCAAGGCCATGCGCTGCTGCTCAAGGCGACCAAGGCTGACCGCATCTATGCCGGCCACGACCTGAGCCTGCTCGGTGCCGAGCTGCAACCGGACCGCATCGTCACTGCCACCGACCTGGAGCAGGACGGCATCGTCTGGCCCGAGGCCCATTCGCCCGACCCGCTGCTGCCGCCCGGCAAGGTGCCGATGTTCATCGGCCACCCGGTGGCGATCCTGATCTGGTACGACTTCGAGCGCTTCCGCCAGGCCAAACGCAAACTGCAGTTCAACGACCAGGCGATCCGCTACGGTGCCCAGGCGCCGCTGTACCAGCGCGACCCTTATGGCAGCTTCCGCTTCGTGCGGGTGGGCGGCGCCACGCCGTTCGACGACGATGAATTTTCCAGCCTGAAGAATTCCATGCTGTTCCCGACCATTCTCAACCGCAAACCGGTATGGCCCAAGGAACCCAACCAGCACGGTGACCTGACCGAACAGGGGCTGTTCTACGCCAAGCGTATGGGTGAGCAGCTGGACAACCCGCCCGAAGGCTGGCTGGTGTTCGACGAGCGCTACAAAACGCCGTCCATCGAGCCCGCCGCATTGGAACCGGACAACGGTAACGGCTGGTACGACCCGGCCACCGGCACGCTGCACTTCGTGGTTGCCACCCAGTGCCCGTTTGAAGTGGCGCAGGAATGCGTGCACATGATCAAACCGTCGCGCTTCGCCCTGCACACGCTGAACATGCACCCCGGCTACACCGTCGGCTACGGCTCGAAAGACAACAATATTTTCGTCTTCTATGCCGCCGTGGCCGCGCTGTATGGCGGCGGGGTGCCGATCCGCCTGGCCAACGACCGCTACGAGCAGTTCCAGAGCGGCATCAAGCGCCATGCCTTCGACATTCGCTACCAGCTGGCGGTGGACAAGCAGGACAACAGCTTCAAGATCTTCCGCGCCGACCTGAGCTGTGACGGCGGCGGGCGCATCAACTACAGCCCGTCGGTGGCCGCAGTGGGCGCGACTGCGGCGCAGTCGATCTACTACATGCCGCAGAACGACCTGTCGGTGACCGCCTATTACTCACGTGGCGTCGAGGCCGGCTCCATGCGCGGCTACGGCACCCTGCAGACCATGGCCGCCACCGAGATGATGGTCGACGAAATCGCCGGTCGCCTGGGCGTCGATGCCATCGACCTGCGCCGTGCCAACGCGCTGAAGTCGGGCATGAAGAATACCCAGGGTGCAGTCCCGGCCGGTGCCCTGCGCCTGTACGAAATCCTCGACAAGGCCGCCGTGCATGAATGGTGGCGCAACCGCGATGCGCGCAAGCAACAGATGGACGCGCAAGACCCGGACCACTGGTACGGCGTCGGCTTTGCCATCTGCCAGAAGGACTTCGGCACTGGCTCCGAAGCACCGATGGCCAGCATCGAGTTCAGCCGTGACGGGCGCATCAGCCTGCGCCACATTGGCACCGAACTGGGTACCGGCATGTCCACCTCGCAGGCGTTGGTGGTCAGCGACTTCCTCGGCCGCTCGGCCGACGAGGTGCGCACGGCGGTCACCGAGTGGCCGGAACTGCAGCTGAGCACCAGCGGCAACCCGTACCTGATCAGCCAGCCCGAGCAGGACGCGGCGCTGCGTAACCCGCGCTGGGTCGGCAAGCTGGCCTCGCCGTCGTCGGCGACCAACTCGGCGTTCTATTTCAGCCATGCCACCCGCGAAGCAGCACGCGTGCTGTTCAACCACGGCCTGTGGCCGGCGGCCATGGCCATCTGGAGCCAGGGCCCGCACGGCGGCCAGGCCAACCCGCTGGTGGTGCGCCGCGAGAACGCGGTGTGGGTCAACGGTGAACTGACCGGCAACGGCCTGGCGCCAATCCCGTTCGCCCAGCTGGCGCAGAAGGCCCACGACATGGGCCTGGTCACCGGCGTCAGCGTGCACGGCTTCAACCGCTGGAGCTGGGCCGAGGCCGATTTCGTCATCGACGGCGTGCGCGAGCGCTTCCCGCTCGATGCCGTGGCGGTGAAATACGGCGATGGTGCAGTAAACGCAAAGAAAGCGCAGATGAGCAGCCACGGCTACCACCTGCTTGACCGGCAAAACGCTGCCTACCCCGACACCCAACTGAACAACGCCATGGTCACCTACTACAGCCCGGTGGCGACCCTTGTCGAAGTCAAGGTCAACAAGGGCACCCATGAAGTTCAGGTGCTCAACCACCACAGCTGGGTCGAGTGTGGCCGGGTGCTGGTGCCGGAACTGGTCAAGGGCCAGCTCGAAGGCGGTATCGCCATGGGTATCGGCCACGCACTGACCGAAGAAATGCCACTGTACGAGGGCGGGCCCGGGGAGGGCGACTGGAACTTCAACCGCTACCGCTTGCCGCATGCGCGCGATGTGGCGGTGTGGCAGCAGACCAGCGAAATCCTCCCGCCGCTGTCACCGACCGACCCGTCCAAGGGCATCGCCGAAGTGGTGATGATCCCGGTCGTCGGTGCCATCGGCAATGCCGTCGCGCATGCCATTGGCAAGCGCGTGCGCGATCTCCCCATCACCCCAGCCCGTATCAAGGAGGCCCTCAATGGCTAACCGCCCACTGCAACTGACCCTCAACGGTCAACCGGTCGGCCCGGTCGAGGTCCCCGACGACCTGGCAATGCTCGACTACCTGCACGAACACCAGAACCTCACCGGCTCGCGCCTGGGCTGCGGCCAGGGTATCTGCCACGCCTGCGTGGTGATCGTCGACAACCCCGACGGCACCTGCGAAGAAGTGCGCACCTGCATCACCGGTGCCCATTACTTCGAAGGCAAGCAAGTCCGCACCATCGAAGGCCATGCCAAAAAAGACGAGGCCGGTAACCTGGCGCTGAACCCGATCCAGCAGAAGTTCGTCGACTTGTTCGCCTTCCAGTGCAGCTACTGCGCACCGGGCTTCGTCAACGCCGCCACCGTGCTGGTGGAGACCGCCCAGCGTCAGCCGCTGAAAAAGAGCGAGGTGGAAGACCGCATCGAGGCCAGCCTTGGTCACCACATCTGCCGCTGCACCGGCTATGTGCGTTACTACGACGCCACCCGCACGGTGCTCAACGACCTCGGCCTGGTCAAGGAGGGTTGAGCATGGGCTTCGTACGTAGCGCATTGGCGCTGGCCCTCGGCGTTGCTTTCGGTTCGGCTGCCCTGGCTGCCGACGAGGCGCAGGTCAAGCGCGGTGAATACCTGGCCCGTGCGGCCGACTGCATGGCCTGCCACACCGCCGAAGGCGGCGCACCGTTTGCCGGCGGCCTGCCGATCCATTCGCCGTTTGGCACCATCTATGGCAGCAACATCACCCCGGACAAGCAGTACGGCATCGGCAACTACAGTGCCGATGAGTTCTTTGCCGCGCTCACCGAGGGCAAGCGCAAGGACGGCGCCAACCTCTACCCGGCCATGCCGTACACCTCGTACCACCTGATCAAGCGCGAGGATTCGGATGCGATCCTCGCCTACCTGATGACCATCCCGCCGATCAACCGCCCGGCGCCACAGACCGCACTGCGCTTTCCGTTCAACGTGCGCATGGGGCTGAGCGGCTGGAACATGCTGTATGGCAAGCGCGTGCAATTGCAGCCGACCGAGGGTAAAAGCGCGGCCTGGCAGCGCGGCCAGTACATGGTCGAGGTCATGGGCCATTGCGGTGAATGCCATACCCCGCGCAACCCGATCGGCGCGCTGCAGCAGGACCAACGCCTGCGCGGCGGCCTGCTGGCGGGTTACCTGGCGCCAAGCCTGCTGGCCCAGGACCTGGCGGAGCGCGGCTGGACCCAGCCAGACCTGACCACCTTCCTCAAGCACGGCATCAGCGCACAAGGCAGCATGTTCAACGAGATGTTCCCGGTGGTGCACCACAGCACCCAGCATCTAGAAGACGCCGACCTGGCGGCCATGGCCACCTATTTGCTGGGTGACCAGCCGCCGCCGGCCAAGGCCATCCAGCCTGTTGCCCTGGCGCAGATGAGTGACAGCGCCAAGCGTGGCCACCAGCAGTACCTGAACGTCTGCGCCGGTTGCCATGGGGTCGACGGCGAGGGCAAACCGCACATCGCCGTGGCCATGCGCGGCAATACCGTGCTGCGCCAGGCCGACTCGCGCAACCTGGTCAAGGTCATCCTCGAAGGCATCCGTGAACAGCAGTTCACCGGCTTCGAGCGCATGCAGCCGATGCCAGGCTTTGCCGGCAAGCTCGATGACCAGCAAGTGACGGACATGGTCAACTACCTGCGCCAGGCCTGGGGTGGATTGCCCGGCGACCTGAACGTACAGCAGCTCGCCGAGCTGAAGGCGGAGTAACCCGTGCACCATCTCGATCTTCAGGTGATCCGCCAGGCCTTGCAGTGGTCGGGCAGCGGCCAGCGGGTGTGGTTGTGCACCGTGCTCGCCACCTATGGCTCGGCGCCGCGTGCGCCGGGCGCGCTGCTGGCGGTGAACGCCAGCGGCCAGTGGCTGGGTTCGCTGTCGGGTGGCTGTGTCGAAGATGACTTCCTCGAGCGCGTGGCCCTGGGGGAATTCCCCGATCCGGTCGCCATCGTGCGGTACGGCGATGGCAGCGACGCGCGTTCGAGCATTCGCCTGCCGTGTGGCGGCGTGCTTGAAGTGCTGGTGGAAAACCTGGCGGCCGAGTGCGAAGTGCAGGCGCACCTGCGGGCGCTGGAAAGCGCGCTGCTGGGCCAGCGCCGGGTGCTGCGTGAAGTGCGCCTGCCCGAGGGCACTCGGCAGTTGGCCGACGACCCTAGCCAGGGGCCGCGGGTGGAGCGGCAAAGCGACCGGGTACGCCTGCGTGTCGGCGCCGCCCAGCGCCTGTTGCTGGCCGGCTATTCCAGCGTGGCGCATTTCTGTGCCGAGTTCGGTAAAGGCATGGGCTTTGAAGTCATCCTTTGCGAACCGCGTGACCAAGTGCTCGACGGTGTGCGGCTGGACGGCATCGAAGTGCGCCGCGAGTTGCCGTCGGAATTTATCGCCAATGGCGGTTGCCATGCCGACACGGCGGTGGTTGCATTGACCCATGACCCGAAAATCGATGACCTGGCCATGCTTGAAGCGGTGCGTACCGAAGCGTTCTACATTGGTGTGATGGGCTCGAAGGCCACCTCGGACAAGCGCCGCGAACGCCTGCAGCGCATTGGTGGTCTGGATGAGGTCGACCTGGGCCGCATTCATGCCCCGATCGGCCTCAACCTGGGCAGCAAGACCCCGGCTGAAATCGCCCTGGCGGTGCTGGCCGATATCTTGCGCCTGCGCAACGGCATCGGGCGGGCCGCGCTGTGAGTGCGGTCGCGCTGCTGTTGGCGGCCGGGCGCGGCACGCGTTTTGGCGCTGACAAGCGCCGGGCGACCCTGGCTGATGGCCGCAGCCTGCTGGCGCATAGCGTGCAGCGGGCGAGGGCGGTGTTCGATGATGTGCGCGTGGTGCTGCGTGAGGGGGAGCGGGGCGAAGATTTTGGTTTGCCTGCGGATTGCCGGATCATCGACAGCCCGGATGCGGCGCTGGGGATGGGGCATAGCCTGGCTGCCGGTGCCCAGTCATTAGGCGATAGCCAGGCGCAGGCGGTGGCGATCTTGCTGGGTGATATGCCGTGGATCGAATCGGCAACCTTGCGGCGCCTGGTCGAGGCTTCCAGTGCTTCGAACATCGTATTGCCGCGCCATGCGGGGCAGCAGGGGCACCCGGTGATTTTCGGGCGCGAATTCTGGCCGGCGCTGGGGCAGTTGTCTGGGGATGAAGGGGCGCGGGCGGTGGTTCAGGCACATCGGGCGCGCTGCATGATGGTCGAGGTTGATGATGCGGGGGTTCTGCTGGATGTGGACACCCCACAGGCCTTGAGCAGCTGACGCGGTCCCTTGTAGGAGCGGCCTTGCGTCGCGAAAGGGGTGCGAAGCGCCCCCGGGATGTCAGCTTCGCAGCCTGTATAGCCGGGGCCGCTTTGCGGCCCTTTCGCGACGCAAGGCCGCTCCTACAGGGGGCTGCGCTGGCCTGAAGATTTATGCATTAGCCACAAAAAGTCCATAATCCCCCCTTAATCCGCCCAAGGTGCAATGCCAGCCACACCACTCCGGGAGCCCCACCATGCACGTTCTGCTCTGCGAGGACGACGACCTGATCGCCGCCGGCATCTGCGCCGGCCTTACCGCCCAGGGCCTGACCGTGGACCGGGTGGGTAACGCTGCGGCTGCCCGGGCGATGCTGCAGGCTGCGCAGTTCGACGTGATGATCCTCGACCTCGGGCTGCCTGACGAAGACGGCCTCAAACTGCTACGCCGCCTGCGCGAAAAAGGCGAGACCCTGCCGGTACTGGTGCTCACCGCCCGCGATGCCGTCACCGACCGCGTCGATGGCCTGCAGGCGGGTGCCGACGATTACCTGCTCAAACCGTTCGACCTGCGCGAGCTGGCTGCACGCCTGCACACCCTGCTGCGGCGGGTGGCCGGGCGGGCGGTGAACGTGATCGAGCACGGCCCGCTGCGCTATGACCCGAGCAGCTGCGAGGCCACCCTGGCCGGCCAGCACGTCGACCTGTCGCGCCGTGAACAGGCGCTGCTGCAGGCGCTGCTGCAAAACCCCGGGCGGGTGCTGTCCAGCGAGCAACTGAAAGACTGCGTGTACGGCTTTAGCGACGAAGTCGAAAGCAACGCCCTGAACGTGCATATCCACCACCTGCGGCGCAAGCTCGGCAACGGTATCGTCGAGACCGTGCGCGGCCTGGGTTACCGTCTGGGCCCGGCGCAGGCACCGGAAGAGGCCGCATCATGAGCCTGCGGGTACGCCTGAGCCTGATCCTTGGCAGTGCCTTCGTGATCATTTGGGTGCTGGCTGCCGCGTGGATGCTGCGTGACCTGCGCCAGCAGATGATGTTCTCCCTCGACCAGCGCCTGGTGGCGTCGGCGCGCATGGTCGCCGGGCTGATCGACCAGCTGCCGCAGCCGCTGACCGCCAAGGGCGGCGAGGCGCACTTTTCCGCCGACCAGTTCAGCGTACCGGATGGCATGGCCTGCCAGGTCAGCTCGCTGCGTGGCGAGATCCTCGCCAGCAACCACAAGCACGATGGCGCCATGGACGACGAGCGCAGTGGTTTCCGCGACCAGACCATCGACGATGCCCTGTGGCGCACCTTCACCTACAACCATGGCGATGTGCGCATCACCACGGCCGACCGGCACATGGAACGCGAGGCGCTGAACCAGTCGATTTTGCTGGCCGCTTCGGCGCCGGTGCTGATGGCCCTGCTGGGCAGCCTGGGGCTGTTGTGGATCGGCCTGGGCAAAGGCCTGGAACCGCTGAACCGCATGCGTGATGCCTTGCGCCGCAGGCGCGCGGACAGTGTCGAGCCGCTGCAGGTGGCAGGCCTGCCCAGCGAGTTGCAGCCGTTGCTGGACACCCAGAACCAGCTGTTCCTGCGCATTGCCCAGACCATCGAGCGTGAGCGGCGCCTGACCGACGATGCCGCGCACGAGCTGCGCAGCCCGCTGACCGCGATCAAGACCCACCTGCAGGTCGCGCGCATGACCGATGGCGCCGTGCGCGAGCAGGCGCTGGAGCATGCCGAGCAGGGCGCCGACCGCATGCACCGCACGCTGGAACAATTGCTGATGCTGGCACGGGTCGAAGGCAGCCTGTCGTTCGAGGACGGTGTGCAGTGCAGCGCCGAGCAGGTGGCCCGCCAGGCGGTGCAGGATGCCGGTGGCGGCGACAACCGGCGCATCGTGCTGCGCTTGCCCGAAGAGGCTACGCAGATCTACCTGGGCATGCCGGCGCCGCTGGCAGTGGCAGCGTTACGCAACCTGCTGGACAACGCCTTGCGCCATGGCGGCGATGAGGCGGTGGAACTGGAAGTGCAGATGGCCAACGGGCAGGTGGGGTTCATGGTGCGCGACCATGGGCCGGGGATTGCAGAGGCCGACCTTGAGCATTTGACCGAGCGCTTCTGGCGCAATGGTCAGAGCGGCGGCTGCGGGTTGGGGTTGGCGATTGTGCAGGCAATCGTGCAGCGCTGTGCCGGTAGCCTGCGCTTTGACAGCCGTAGCGACGGGTTGCGGGTGTTGTTGCAGGTGCCGGCGCGCCCTGGGCATTGATCTTTATCGCCTGTTCTGGCCTCTTCGCGGGTAAACCCGCTCCTACAAGGTGCGCGCCGTACGCGAAACCTGTGTAGGAGCGGGTTTACCCGCGAAGAGGCCAGCACAGGCCAATGAAAATCCCACAACAAGCGCTAAATCCTCCCCGCACTCAAGCGTTTCCCAAGCGATAACCGCCCATTCGCTTGCTTGCGAGGATTTACCCATGTCCACCGCTTCCAGCCTTGCCCAGCTCCCGCCGGCCAGCGTGCCGCACGCCTTGTACGAATTCACCGATTCGCCCCTGCTGCAACGTCAGCAGCAACAGGAGTCCAACGCCCGCAGCTACCCACGACGCATCCCGCTGGCGCTCAAGCGCGCCCGCGGCATCCACGTGGAAGATGTCGAGGGCCGCCAGTTCATCGACTGCCTGGCCGGTGCCGGCACCCTGGCGCTGGGCCACAACCACCCGGTCGTGATAGAAGCGATCCAGCGCGTGCTGGCCGATGAGCTGCCACTGCATACCCTGGACCTGACCACCCCGGTCAAGGACCGCTTCGTCCAGGACCTGTTCGGCATCCTGCCTGAAGCCCTGCGCCGTGAGGCCAAGGTGCAGTTCTGCGGCCCGACCGGCACCGATGCGGTGGAAGCGGCGCTCAAGCTGGTGCGTGGCGCAACCGGGCGCAGCACCGTGTTGGCCTTCCAGGGTGCCTACCACGGCATGAGCCAGGGCGCGTTGAGCCTGATGGGCAGCCATGGGCCGAAGCAGCCACTGGGCGCCTTGCTGGGTAATGGCGTGCAGTTCATGCCGTACCCGTACGACTACCGTTGCCCGTTCGGCCTGGGCGGTGAAGCCGGGGTCAAGGCCAACCTGCATTACCTGGAAAACCTGCTGCTCGACCCGGAAAGCGGCGTACCGCTGCCCGCGGCGGTGATCCTAGAGGTGGTGCAGGGCGAGGGCGGGGTGATTCCGGCGGACATCGAATGGCTCAAGGGGGTGCGACGCATCACCGAGCAGGCCGGCGTGGCCTTGATCATCGACGAGATCCAGAGCGGCTTTGCCCGCACCGGGCGCATGTTCGCCTTCGAGCATGCCGGCATCGTGCCAGACGTGGTCACCCTGTCCAAGGCCATTGGCGGCAGCCTGCCACTGGCGGTGGTGGTGTACCGCGACTGGCTGGACACCTGGAAGCCAGGTGCGCATGCCGGCACCTTCCGTGGCAACCAGATGGCTATGGCGGCGGGTTCGGCGGTAATCAATTATCTGGTCGAACACCGTTTGGCTGAACATGCCGAGGCCATGGGGCAGCGCCTGCGTCGGCACCTGCTGCAGTTGCAGCGCGATTATCCGCAACTGGGGGATGTGCGCGGGCGTGGCTTGATGCTTGGTGTCGAGCTGGTGGACCCGCAGGGTAAGCTGGATGCCCTCGGCCACCCGGTAGCCAACCGTGAGCTGGCGGCCAAGGTACAGTGTGAGTGCCTGAAGCGTGGGCTGATTCTTGAGCTGGGCGGGCGGCATGGTGCGGTGGTGCGCTTCCTGCCGCCGTTGATCATCAGTGGCGAGCAGATCGATGACGTGGCGCAGCGCTTTGCGGAGGCGTTGATCGCGGCGGTCTGAGCGATTGCCGGGGCCGCTTTGCGGCCCATCGCCGGCAAGCCAGCTCCCACAAGGACCGCGCAAGCCTTCAGGTCGGCGCGGTCTCTGTGGGAGCTGGCTTGCCGGCGATGGGGCGCAAAGCGGCCCCGGCTATTTCAAATCAATCGACGGCCCGTCGCATATCAACCTACCCTGGCGGTTACCAGCCGCGCCCGGAATTCACCCAGAAATTCACCGACAGCGAAGTGGATACTGATTCGACCTGGTGGAACCAGCCCTCAGGCAGAAACAGCAGGTCGCCGGCCTGCAGCACCACGCGCAGGAACGGTACTTCGCGTGCGGCTGGAAAGCGCTGGTAGTCCGGTGCGTCGGGGTTGAAGTCGCAACCGTCGAGGCCACCCTTGGGGCTGGTTGACCAGGTGCCCAGCGCCGGGCGGTGATGCGGTGCAGCGAGGATGAACGACTTCTGCCCCCAGACCTGGGCGAACAGGTTGTCGGTATCGTCGCGGTGCAGTGGCGTCAGGGTGCCCCTGGGGCCGATCCAGATACGCGGCGCAATGAACTTGTCGCGGCTGAAGTACTGCGGGTGGCGGATCAGCGTCAGCAGCTTTTCCGGCACGATGTTGTTGCCCATGTAGGCCGGGGTTTCCCCGGGTTTGGCCGGGGTATCCAGCGAGGCGATGAACTCGGCCATCGAGGTGGAGCGGAAATCGCGGTCGGTGGAAAAGGTCTTCTTCACGTAATCGCCGTGCCGGGTAATGCCCTGCAATTCGGCGAAATGCTCCAGCGAGGCCTGGCGGCCCATGGTGAACAGTGGCCAGTCCTGCAGCGCATCGCTGATCACCACGGGCGTACCGTGCTCCAGGAACTCGCGCTGAAAGCGCGCCAGCGGCATGTCGGCATAGGCAACCCTTGCCACTTCGCGCTGCACCGGCTGCGCAGCCGACACCCGTTCGCTGAGGCGCGTGGGGGTCGGGTAGCGCTGGTTCATCGACACCTTGGCCGCCGTGGCGCCGCGACGGGCGTTGCTGATGATTTGCGGCAGCAGCGTGGCCAGGCCCATGTTGCCGGTGATCTTTAGCCGGGCACTGGCGAACAGTTCCTCGACGTTGGCGGTGCCCGCCATGATGCCGAGGAAGTCGCGCTCGGCCACTTCGATGGTGACGTCCGGCGTGCTGTGCTGGCCGACGCCGGTACGGCTGCTTTCGCGTACCTCCGACCAGAAGGCCCGGTCGTGGCCGAAGACGAACTGGAATACGCCTTCGATGCCGACGGCATGGGCGTTGGCGAACAGTTTGCTGAGGATGCTCTGAAGGTCCACGGTGTGCCTCTGGCGGTCTTTCGTTGTGCAGGGATAACGAGTGCCCGCGCCAACGATTTAGCCGTGTGGTGGGTAATTTTTAGCGCTGCTGCTACGTCCCGTAGGGATGTTTTGAGCACATTGTTTACCCAAGGAACCCACATGGCATTGCACCCCGATCTGGCGGCTTTTCTGGAACTGGTCGAATTTGGCCGGCTGACGGGCAGGAACCTGCCCATGCACGCGATGGGCGTGGCCCAGGCGCGGGCCGAGTTCGCCGCTAGCTCGCAGGTGCTCGACCCAAGCCCACCGGGCAGCGTCACGGTCAGCGAATTGCAGGCTACCGCGCGCGACGGCGCCAGCCTGGCGGCGCGCCTGTACCGCCAGGGCGACGCCGGTGCGGCCTTGCAGCCGGTGATCTTCTACCTGCATGGCGGTGGCTATGTGGTGGGCAGCCTCGACTCGCACGATTCGGTATGCCGCCGCCTGGCGGCACTGGGCGAGTACGCAGTGCTGGCGGCAGACTATCGGCTGGCGCCGGAGCAGCAGTTCCCGGTGGCACTGCACGATGTGCTGGATGTTGCCAACTGGCTGGCCGAGCAGGCGGCAGCGCTGGGCCTGGACAACCGCCGGGTGGTGTTGGCGGGGGACAGCGTAGGTGCCAGCCTGGCGGCGGTGTTGGCGATCATGGCGGTGGAGCAGCCCGAAGCGCTGGCGTTCAAGCCGCTGGCGCAATTGCTGTTCTACCCGGTGACCGATATTTCCTGCCAGCGCGATTCGCACCGTGAGCATGCCGAGGGGTACCTGCTGGAGACGCCTACCCTGGAGTGGTTCTACCAGCACTATGCACCGCAGCCCGAGCAGCGCCTGGACTGGCGGGTTTCGCCACTGCTGTCGTGCTTGCGTGAGCCGTTGGCACCGGCGTACCTGTGGGTGGCCGAGTACGACCCGCTGCATGACGAAGGCATTGCCTACCGGGACTGGTTGCTGGCGGGGGGAACGCCGGTGACCTTTGCGCGGGTGGAGGGGCTGACCCATGACTTTTTGCGCATGTCGGGGATTGTTGGGCAGGTTGAGGGGATTTATCGGGATGTCGGGGAGTGGTTGGCGCGGGTTGCTGGCCAGTCCTGACGTGAGATTGCCGGGGGCGCTTTGCGCCCCTTTCGCGACACAAGGCCGCTCCTACAGGAGGCCGCGGTCCCTTGTAGGAGCGGCCTTGCGTCGCGATGGGCCGCAAAGCGGCCCCTGGGCCTTACCCGCGAACGCGTTTGCTCAACACATCCACCAACCGCTCGACCTCCGCCTCGGTATTCAGCAACCCGGGCGCCGTGCGCACCACCGGCCCCGCGTCCCGTGACACTGCATCCACCACGATACGCTGGCGGTTAAGGTACTTGGCCACCTCATCGGCATCCTGCCCCTTGACCCTGAAAAAGCTGAACCCCGCCGAATACTGTGCACTGCGCGGCGTCACCAGCTCAACGCCAGGCACTGCCTCAAGCCGTTGCTTGAGTTGCTCGTTCAGCCCATGGATGCGCGCCTGTACCGCCGCCTTGCCCAGCTGCAGGTGCAGTTCGAAGGCCTTGCCCAACGCCCAGCGGTGCTCGAACGCGTGGTAGCCGCCTGGCGTCATCACCGTGGCGAAGTCTTCATTCTCCGAGAAACTCGCTATGGTCGGGATCAGCTGTTTCAGTTCGGTCGACGCCGCGCAGATGATCCCGGTCCCGCGCGGCCCGAACATCCACTTGTGGGTGCCAGAAATGAAGTAGTCGCAGTTGAAGTCGGCGAAGCGCATGTCCTCGACGCCAAAGCCATGCACACCGTCGATCACGTAGATGATCCGGTCCTGCTCGTCACGCTGCCGGTTGACCTCGCGCACCAGTGTGCCGATTTCGCCCACGGGCAGTTTCACGCCACTGCCCGAATGTACCCAGGTCATACCCAGCACCCGGGTTTTCGGCCTGATGGCCGCCGCAATCGTTGTCAGGACCTGGTCGGTACTGACCTTGGCCGGGTCTTCGAACAGGCGCAGGCGGCGTACCGCCGTGCCGTCACGCGCGGTGCGAAAGCCCAGGGTGTGGCGCGCGGCCGAATGCTCGTGCACGGTGGTGAGAATTTCCTGCCCCGGGGCGATCTTCAGGCCGCCATAGATCAGCCCCAGGCCTTCGGTGGTGCTGCCGGTCAGGGCGATCTGCCGCGGTGTCACTTCCAGGTAGCGCGCGGCCCATTCGCGCACGGCGGCTTCGTGTTTCCACTCCGACTGGCTGTCCCAGTCGACCATGTGTGCGGGCTGGCGGTCGAAGCGTGCGCGCAGGGCTTCGATGGCTTCACGCACCGGCCGTGGGTGCGAGGTAATCAGGAAGTTGGCGAAGTGCGCGTAGCTCGGGTCCAGCTCGAACAGGTCGCGAACAGCGGCCCAGTCGTTGGCCGAGGCGGGTTTCGCCGGCGCAGCCTGGGCGCTGGGCAACAGCGGGCCGGGGCTGGTAAAGGGCAAGGCAGCGGCCAGCAAGCCGGCCTGCTTGAGAAACGTGCGACGGTCGTTCATCGAGGTGCTCGAAAGGGGTCAGGGAGATGACGTGGCGACAGGCTGCGCGGCGCGCTGTACCTGCTCCCACACCCGCAGGAAGTTGCCGCCCCAGAGCTTGGCAATATCCGCTTCGGAGTAGCCGCGACTGATCAGCTCGGCCGTGACGTTGCGCGCTTGGCTGGTGTTCTGCCAGCCGTCGATGCCACCGCCCTCGTTAAAGTCCGAGCTGAGCCCGACGTGGTCGATGCCGACCTTGCGCACCGTGTAGTCGATGGCATCGCCATAGTCCTTGAGCGTTGCAGGCGGCTCTTCGTCGAGAATGCCGTACAGCGCGTTGGCGTACTGGCCGACCTTCTGTTCCGGCCAGCCGGCGATCACCGGGTCGCCGGGCATCAGCGCGTAGTTGAGGTTGGCCAGCGGTGGCAGGTCGTACCGGGCGCGCAAGGTATTGAGCTTGTCCTGGGTCTTGCTGCTCAGCGGTTTCAGGTAGGTGGAAAAGGCCACCAGCTGGATCACCCCGCCGCTGTCCTTGATCAGTTGCAGTTCCTTGTCGGAAAGGTTGCGGTTGATGTCGACCATGGCCCGTGGCGCCGAGTGCGAAGCCACCACCGGCGCGTGGCTGAGGGCGACCACCTGGGCCAGCGCCTTGCTCGACATCTGCGACACATCAATGATCACGCCCAGTTCGTTCAGCCGCTGCACCGCGCGCTTGCCGACAGGGGACAGGCCGTCGAGGGCATCGGCGGTGTCATTGAAGAACGGCAGCGGGCGCGAGGAGTCGGCCCAGCTGTTGTTGCCCACATAGCTGAAGCCGAACATGCGTACGCCGCGCGCGGCCCAGCGGTCGAGCTGGTCGATGTCGTCACCCAGCGCATAGGCGTTGAGCATGCTGAGGAACACCGCGAACTTGCCTTCGCCATGCAGGCGCCGCATGTCTTGTGGGGTGTAGGCGATGCCGACCTGTTGGGGGAAGTCGCGGACCATGGCGCTGATGGCGTTGTAGCGGACTTCCTGGGTGTGCCGGGCGGCCTCGACGAAACCAGGGGTAGGGCGGTGCGGCCCACCGTTACCAGTCCAGGATTCGGGCCAGGCGAAGATGGTCAGGGCAGCGCCCGACAAGCGCCCGCTGGCGGCCTTGGCCAGGTCGAAGCGGCCATTGCCATCCTTGTCGGCCTCGCTGCCTTCGGTGCCAAAGGTCAGAGGCAGGGTAATGTGGCTGTCGAACGAAATGATGCGTTCTTGCAGGTCGTTGGCCTGGCGGGTCACCTCACGCGAGTAGCCGGCAGGGGTAGCGAAATAGTGCCAGGCGGCAAACCCGGCGCCAGCGGCAACCGCCGCGGCCAGGCTGATAAACAGGGCTTTCTTCCAGCGTGGAGTCGTCATCTTGGTCTCAGTAGGTTCACCGTCGAGGGATGGGCACAGAGGCCGCCGCTACCTGCAGTGAACGAACGTGCATGCAGGAAATTTACTGCAAGCAGGGGGCCGCTTTGCGACCCAATCGCCGGCAAGCCAGCTCCCACAGGGACTGCGCCAGACGAGGGCTAGCGCAATGCTGTGGGAGCTGGCTTGCCGGCGATTAGGCTGCAACGCAGCCCCGTTAAATTTCGCAGGGGGTGCAACGTTCTAGCCTTGGACGGGCCGTGCTCCATGGCCGCAATGAATGCACAGGTATGCAATGACGATTTCCCGACGCGGTTTCATCGCCGGTGTGGCATTGACGGGTGTGGTGGTACCTGGCGCCCTGGGTGCGCTGTATGTGAAGCGCCAGCAGGAGGCCGAGGCATTCCCGGAAACGCCAGGCGAAGCCGTGGTCGAGCTGGCCGATGCCCGGCTGCAGCAGTTGGGCGACACCCTGCGCGGCATCTGGCGCTTCACCTTGCAGGGCAAGGATGCCGGTTTGGCCGGTTTGCCCAGCGGCGAGCTGGAGCTGTTCCTCGATGTGGCCGCCAGCGGCCGTGCGTTGCGCGGTTATCTGGACACCCCGGCGCGCCTGCGCGGTGACGCTGAACCGCGCTACCGCGTAGTCGGCGACCTGTTGGCCGACAAGCCGGGCACCTTGCGCTGGCGGCTATTCTCCGAGCAGGCGCGCTATGAGTGCCATATTGTGCTCGATGAAGTCTGGGGCCGCTTCGGCAATGCCGGGCCGGCCACCCTCAATGGCAGCCTGGCACGCATGGACCGCGCGCTGAGCTTGCCCGTGGAAGACAACCGCTTCCTGGCCTTGAAACGCACCTTTCCCGAGGCGCGCGAGCGCACCCCGCTGAACCCGCAGCTGCTGGCCTGGCTGATCGCCCCGGAGCATCGTCTGTTCCACCAGCTGTGGCATTCGTCACGGGACAAATGGCACAAGCTGGACAAGCGCAAGCAGGGCGCCCTGCGTGGTCTGGGCTGGCAACCGGGGCCACGTGACCGCGAGCGTGATGCGCGTGGGCGGCACAAGGACCGCAACGGTTCGGGCGAGGATTTTTTCTTCATGCACCGGCACATGCTGGGCAGTGCCCGTGCCCTGCAGGACCTGCCTTCCTGGCCGCGCTTCCCGCTGCCGCAGCCCGAGCTTGAGCGTGACCGCGCAGGTTTTGCCCGTTACTTCGACAACCATGACGGCAACGCCCTGCCACCCACCTGGCTGGCCAGCGGTGACGACGAGTACACGCAATGGGTTCGCGACATCAAGACGCCGGACACGTTTCACGCCAACTTCCAGGTGTGGGAATCGCGTTATACCGACCCGGACTACCTGAGCACCTTGACCCTGGGCCAGTTCGGTTCGGAGGTGGAACTGGGCCTGCACGACTGGTTGCACATGCGCTGGGCATCGGTGCCGCGTGACCCTTCCAACGGCATGCCGGTGCCGACGGCGCGCACACCGGACGACTTTGCCGAGCGCTGGTTTGCGGCGCAGAACGATTTCCTCGGTGACCCGTTTTCCTCCCATGTAAACCCGGTGTTCTGGCACTTCCATGGCTGGATCGACGACCGCATCGAGGACTGGTTTCGTGCCCATGAGCGGCTGCACCCGGGTGAGGTGCGCCGCCTGGAGGTCAACGGCGTGCCGTGGTTCGCTCCGGGGCGCTGGGTGGAAGTGGCCGATCCGTGGCTGGGGCCGGACACCCATGGCTGCTCGACGGTGCCCGGGCTGCGGCCCGGGCGCAGCGTGGAGATGGACCCGGAGACCATGAAACTGGCGCTGCGCATCATCTACAGCGATGAAGACCTGTTCGACAAGCTGCGGCCCAAGGTGCCGCAGCGGCCGTGGTATGCGCGTAATCTGAAAGTGCGCAGGTAATCGTTGCCTGACCCGGCCCTATCGCCGGCAAGCCAGCTCCCACAGGTATCCCACTAATAATTGCAAGGTTTGTGGAATACCTGTGGGAGCTGGCTTGCCGGCGATAGGGCCAGGTCAGTCAGACTCTACTGCCCGACCTGCCACCCCCCACCCAATGCCTTGTACAACGCCACGCTGCCTTGCAACCGGGCCAGGCGCAATTGTGCCTGCTGGTCCTGTGCCACATACAAGGTGCGTTGGGTCTCCAAAACGCTCAACAAGGTCTCGGCCCCCGCGCCATATCGCTGCTGTGCCAGGTCGGCGGCCAGTCGCGCCTGCTGGACTTCTTCATCCTGCCACTGCCGTTGGCGGTCCACGCCGTGGATGGCGTTCAGTGCTTTCTCGACATCGGCAAAGCCGGCCAGGATGCTGCTGCGGTAAGTCTCCAGCAGCTCCCCCTGTTCCGCCTCGGCCAGCTCGCGGGCAGCGCGCAGCCGGCCGTTATTGAAAATCGGTGCGACCAGGCCGTTGGTGAGGGTGTAATAGGCGCTGTCGAACAAATGGGCAAAGGCGTTGGCACCCGCCCCCAGGTTGGCCCCCAGGGTCAGCTTGGGCAGCATGGCAGCACGGGCGACCTGCACGTTGGCACTGGCCGCGGCCAGCCGCGCTTCTGCTGCGGCAATGTCCGGGCGACGGGTGAGCAGCGCGCTGGGGACGCCGCTGCCAATGGCTGGCCATTGCAGGGCTGCGATCGTTTCCTGGCTGGCCGGCAACAACTGCACGGGGTCGCCGAGCAGGGTCGCCAGGGTGACGCGGGTGTCTTGCCACTTCTGCTCCAGCAGCGGTAGCTGGCGTTGCTGGGTGGCGACCAGGCTGCGCTGCTGGGCCAGCTCCAGGCGCGTGGCCGAGCCGCTGCGCTGGCGTGCCTCGACCAGGCCCAGCACGTCCTGGGCATTGCGCAGGTTGAGGCGGGCGATACGCAACTGCTCTTCCACGGCCAGGCCCTGCAGGTAACTGTCAGCCACCGCACTGACCAGGGTCAGCTCCACGGTCTGGCGGTCGAAACGGCTGGCGTCGAGGCTGCGCAGGGCGTTGTCGCGGGTCGCGCGTAGGCCGCCCCAGAAGTCGATCTCGTAGCTGGCGCTCAGCTGCATGTCGAACGAGGTGCTGGTGGGCTGGTTGCGGCTGACGTCGAGCTGGTCATTGCCGTCGCCATGCAACAAGCGCTGACGGCTGCCGTTCAGGCCCAGTTGCAGCTCGGGCAGCATGGGCGCACCGGCAATGACTGCGCGGGCCTGGGCCTGGCGTACGCGTGCGGTGGCGGCGGCCAGGTCGTGGGCGTTGTGCAGCGCGTGCTGCACCAGGCGATCGAGCTCACGGCTGGCGAAGGCGTGCCACCACTGGGCCGTTGGCGAGTGTGCCGAGGCCGCGGCAACTTGGCCTTGCCAGGCAGGGGGCGCGGCGATGCCGCTGGCGGGTGGGGGCGGCGTGCTGCAGGCAGCTAGGCCAATGCACAGGGTCAACAGGCTGATGCGGCTAGGCAATGTCATGGGTTATTCGCTGGTAAGGGCTTTGACCGGGTCGAGGCGGGCGGCCTTGCGCGCGGGCATGAAGCCGAACACGATGCCGGTGACGACGGCGCAGGCGAAGGCGCCGAGCATGGCAGGCAGGGCAAACGCCACGGCCACCTCGGCCAGCATCAGGCCGCCGCCGATGGCCAGGGCCAGAACAATGCCGGCCAGGCCGCCGACCATCGACAACATCACCGCCTCACTGAGGAACTGGCGCAGGATGTCGCGCTGGCGCGCACCGGTGGCCATGCGGATGCCGATTTCGCGGGTGCGTTCGCGCACGGTCATCAGCATGATGTTCATCACACCAATGCCGCCCACCAGCAGCGAGATCGCGGCAATGGCGCCGAGCATCAGCGACAGGCTGTTCTGCGTGCGCGCTTCGGCCTGAATCAGCGCCGCGTCATTGGTCAGCTCGTAGTCCTGGCGGCCGTTGTGGCGTTGGCGCAACAGCTGGTCGATGGCGGCTTCGGCCTGGTTGACCCGGGTGGAATCGAGGGCGGCGACGGCGATGTAGTCCGGGTCGCGCTGGCCGAACAGGCGTATCGCGGCGGCGGAGTAGGGCACGGCGATGCGCCCGTCGCTGTCCTGGTCACCGGAGCTGGCGCCTTTGCCGGCGAGGATGCCGACCACCTGGAACGGCACGTTGCCGATCAGCAGGTATTGCCCCAGCGGGTCGCGCCCGGGGTCGAGCATTTTTTCCCGCACTTTCTGGCCAATGACCGCCACGGCGGCGGCATTGGCTTCGTCGCTTTCGCTGTAGAAGCTGCCTTGCACCGCCGGCCAGTTGAAGATTTCCGGGAAGTCGGTGTTGTTGCCGCCTACGTAGAACTTCTGGCTGTTGTTGCCATGGCGCACCATCAGTTTT
Source organism: Pseudomonas sp. NPDC089407 (assembly GCF_044900445.1). Lineage (NCBI taxonomy): Bacteria > Pseudomonadati > Pseudomonadota > Gammaproteobacteria > Pseudomonadales > Pseudomonadaceae > Pseudomonas > Pseudomonas sp. NPDC089407. The sequence goes on along the minus strand of NZ_JBJDNB010000007.1, from coordinate 165,061 downwards.
TCGCCGATCACCGGCATCACGTGCTTGACCTGCGGCAGTTGGCCAATGGCCGCCACATCGTCCAGGGTGATGGTGCCGGCGGGTTCGCCCAGTGTCGCCGGCTTGCCGTTGAGGTAGAGGATGTTCGAACCAAAGGCCGCCATCTGCGCCATGACCTGTCGCTTGCTGCCTTCGCCCACGGCCAGCATCACCACCACCGAAGCCACACCGATAACGATACCCAGCAAGGTCAGGGCGGTGCGAAAGCGGTTGACCCACATCACTCGCCAGGCGGCCTGCAGGGCTTCGAGCAATTCGCCTTTCCAGGCGCCGCGCAGGGTGGCACCGCGGTCCAGGCGCTGGCGCAGCTGGTCGGCTTGCAGGCCTTGTGTGCTGTTGGCCGGGGCATTCCCGGCAGCCGAGTCACTGATGATCAGGCCGTCGCGTATCTCGATCACCCGCTGCGCCCGCGCCGCCACTTCGCGGTCGTGAGTGATCAGAATGATCACGTGCCCCTGGCTGGCCAGTTCGTCGAGCAACGCCATCACCTCGGTGCCGCTGTGGCTGTCGAGGGCACCGGTGGGTTCGTCGGCAAGAATGATATGGCCGCCGTTCATCAAGGCGCGGGCAATCGATACCCGCTGCTGCTGGCCACCCGACAACTGGTGCGGGCGGTTGCCGGTGCGGCTGGCCAGGCCCAGGCGGCCGAGCAGGGCGCTGGCCCGGGCGTGGCGCTCGCTGGCATCGATGCCGGCATAGATGGCCGGCATTTCGACGTTTTCCTGGGCCGAGCCCGAGGGGATCAGGTGATAGCCCTGGAACACGAAGCCAAACGCTTCACGGCGCAACCAGGCCAGCTCGTCGCTGCCCAGGTCGGCCACGTCCTTGCCGGCAAAGCGGTAGCTGCCGGCGCTGGGGCGGTCGAGGCAGCCGAGGATGTTCATCAACGTCGACTTGCCGGAGCCGGAGGCGCCGACGATGGCGACGAACTCGCCGGGGTGGATGGCAAGGCTGATGCCGTGGAGGATGTCGACCCTGGGGGTGTCGACGCCGCCGTACGATTTGCGGATGTCGACCAGTTCGATCAGGGGTGTGCTCATTCAGCCTCCACTCACGGCAGGGGCGCCGATGACCAGGCGTTCGCCTTCGCTGAGGCCGTCCAGCACCTGCACTCGCAGGCGGTCGCTGAGGCCGGTGCGCACCTTGCGCGGTTCCACCTTGCCGTCGCCGGTCAGGACATGCGCCAGGCGCAGGCCGTCACCGTCCTCCAGCGCGGCCAGCGGCACGGTCAGCACCTGGCTGGCCTGGCCGGCGACGAAGAACACTTGCGTGGTCATTTCGGCCATCAACGCGCCGTCCGGGTTGTCGACATCCAGCAGTACGCTGTACTGCACCACCTGGCTACCGGCGCTGCCATTGCTGACGCTGGCCGGGCTGCCGCCCCCCTGGCTGGCCTGCTCCAGCGGCTTGGGCGGGATCGGCAGTACTTGGCGCACGGTGCTGGCCCAGCGGCGCTTGCCGCCGGCCAGCGTGGTGAAATAAGCGCTCATGCCTGGCTGGACCTTGCCGATGTCGGCTTCCGACACCTGCGCCCACACGGTCATCGGCGAAAGCCTGGCGATACGCAGGATCAGCGGGGTTTGCTGCTGGGCATTAAGGGTTTGCCCTTCGCGGGCATCCACGGCCACGACGGTACCGTCCATGGGGGCGTAGATGCGCGTGTAGCCCAGTTCGGCTTCGTCACTGCGCAGGCTGGCCTGGGCCTGGCGGATCTGTGCCTGGAACATGTCGATGCGTGCCTGGGTGACTTTCAGCTGCGCCGCGGCAGTTTGCACGTCCTCGTCGCGGGTGGCACCGGCGGCGGCCAGGTCGCGCTGGCGCTTGAGCTGCTGTTGGGCCAGCAGGTATTGCGCACGCTGCTCTGCCAGCTGGGCCTTGAGGTTGTCGATCGAGAAGCGCCCGGCATCCAGCCGGGCCTGCTGGGTCGAGGGGTCGATCTCGACCAGCAACTCACCCTTGCTCACCGTGTCGCCGACTTCGACGTGCAGCTTGTGGATCTGCCCGGATGCCTGTGCGCCGACATCCACGTAGCGCCGCGGTTGCAAGGTGCCCAGTGCTGTCACACTGCTTTCGATATCGGCGCGGGTCACGGCAACCGTGCTCAGAGGCTGCGCGCCGTAGGGCAGGGTCTTCCAGGCCAGCAGGCTGCCCAGGCCCAGCAGGCCAAGGCCAGTGAGCAGGGCACGGCGACGGGGGGTGGTTAAAGGTCTCATGCTGACATCCAGCCAAGGGGGTGCCAGATAGACGTAAGGGGGGGGGAGGGATTTAGCGGAGATTGGGTGGGGGCTGACTGGTGTATGGCTACAGGGTTGTGGCGCCTGGGAGATCGAGCGCCGCCCGCGCGGCGCTCGATCTCACAGGCAGCAAATATCTATAGACATACCCTTGTTGCTGAGAATAATTATAATTTGTAAGATCGCACGTTGACATCACTCGGTCCGCAGGACGATCTCAGGTAACGTCGTGGAACATTACTATCGCGAACTGGTGGGCTTCCTTTCCGCGCGTCTGGGTAGTCGCCAGGCCGCCGAGGACGTGGCGCACGATGCTTACCTGCGGGTGCTGGAACGCACTGACGCCGAGCGCATCGAGCATCCTCGCGCCTTCCTCTACCGTACCGCACTCAACCTGGTGGTCGACCGTCACCGGCGCCATCTGGTGCGTCAGGCCGAGCCACTGGAGGTGCTGGACAGCGATGAGCGCTGGCACACAGCCGCGCCTGCCCACGCCCTGCAGCTTGACCAGCGCCTGGCGCTGATGCAGCGTGCGCTGGACGAGCTAAGCAAGGTCTGCCGCGAGTGCTTTCTGTTGCGCAAGCTAGATGGCCTGTCGCACCAGCAAATTGCCCAGCACCTGGGCATCTCGCGCAGCCTGGTGGAAAAGCACATCGTCAATGCCATGAAGCACTGCCGGGTGCGCATGCGTGAGTGGGATTCCTGAGTGGCGAATTAAAGACGATTGCAAATTCCGTCACTCAATTACTTGATTTCTGCGCATTTCCCGACTTCTATCAAAGAAGACCGCTGTCAGGCGTGGCCTTGGCAGTAGCCGTTACTGGCGCAGTAGGTCATGGAATGCACCCATTACCCAACTGCCCAGGTCCGTCCATGGCAAACAAGACCCTGCGCATCCTCATCGCCGACGCACACCCGTGCCAGCGCCTGCAGTTGGAGCGGCTGCTCAATGGCCTGGGCTATTACCGGATAGCCCCGGTGGACAGCTTCGAGGAGTTGCAGCGCCTGGTGCAGTGCGCCTTACAGCCTTTCCACCTGTTGCTGGGCAATATCGAACTGGCCAGCCATGCCGGGGTCGACCTGGAGCGCTTTTGCCGTGTCAGTTCGCAGATCCAGCACGCCCTGCTTTACCACTCAGCCCAGTTGAAAGTACCTGCGGTGTCGCAGGTCGAGCGCCAGGCGGTCAGCCTGAGCCTGCCCCAGGCGCCCGATAGCGAGGCGCTCGAGTCATTCATGGCGATCATTGACGCGCCGCTGCTGGTCGGCAAGTTGCCGCTGCCGGGCACCCTGTCGGGCAATGCTGCGCGACCGCGGCCACGGGCCAACTTCGCCCATACGGTGTTCAACCGCTAGCGCTGCAACAGCGAAGCACGGCGGGGCCGCGTTGCGGCCCATCGCCGGCAAGCCAGCTCCCACAGGGATCGCGCAATTCCAGAAGTTTGCACGCTCCCTGTGGGAGCTGGCTTGCCGGCGATGGGCTGCAAAGCAGCCCCAATGTGCTGACTGATCGGCATTGGGGGCAACAGGGCGGCTATTTGATATGCTCTTGCCCTTTGCCGATTTGCGGATTCTGCCATGACTGCCATCGATACCGCTCGCCCGCCCCGGTTCAGCCGCGGCGACCACCGGACCTTGGGCCTGGCGGCGTTGGGCGGCGCGCTGGAAATTTACGACTTCATCATTTTCGTATTCTTTGCGCTGACCCTCAGCCAGCTATTCTTCCCGCCCGAAATGCCCGAATGGCTGCGCTTGCTGCAAAGCTTCGGCATTTTCGTCACCGGTTACCTGGCGCGGCCACTGGGCGGCATCCTGATGGCGCACTTTGCCGACCACCTGGGGCGCAAGCGGGTGTTCAGCCTGAGCATACTGATGATGGCCCTGCCGTGCCTGCTGATCGGGGTGATGCCGACCTACGCCGACATTGGCTACGCCGCGCCGCTTATCCTGCTGGCCCTAAGGATCCTTCAGGGTGCCGCCGTGGGCGGTGAAGTGCCAAGCGCCTGGACCTTCGTCGCCGAGCACGCGCCCAACGGGCGGCGCGGCTATGCCCTTGGCTTTCTGCAGGCCGGGCTGACCTTCGGCTACCTGCTGGGGGCGTTGACCGCGACCCTGCTGGCGCAACTGTTCAGCCCACAGGAAATCCTCGACTACGCCTGGCGCTACCCGTTCCTGCTGGGCGGCGTGTTTGGTGTGATGGGTGTGTGGTTGCGCCGCTGGCTGAGCGAAACCCCCGTGTTCCTGGCCCTACGCGCGCGCCAGGAGCAAACCGTGACGTTTCCGCTACGGCGTGTGCTGGGCGAGCACCGCCGGGCATTGATCCCGGCCGCGCTGCTGACCTGCGTGCTGACTTCGGCCGTGGTGGTGCTGGTGGTGATCACCCCGACAGTGATGCAACAGCGCTTCGGCATGACTGCCGGGCACACCTTCGCCCTCAGCAGCGTGGGCATCGTCTTCCTCAACATTGGCTGCGTGCTGGCTGGGCTGCTGGTCGACCGTGTGGGCGCCTGGCGTGCGCTGATGCTCTACAGCCTGTTGCTGCCGTTGGGTGTCGGCGTGTTGTACGCCAGCCTGGTGGGGCAGTGGGGCATGACCTGGCTGGCCTATGCACTGGCGGGGTTGAGCTGCGGCGTGGTGGGGGTAGTGCCGTCGGTGATGGTCGGCCTGTTCCCGGCGGAAATTCGCGTGTCTGGGATTTCCTTCACCTACAACATCGCTTACGCGCTATGGGCCAGCACCACACCGCTGGCACTGATTGCGCTGATGCCGTGGAGCCCGTGGGTGTGTGTCGGCTTTTGTCTGGTCATGGGGGCGGTGGGGCTGCTGACAGCCTTGTATTTCGGGCGTCGTGAGCCATTGGTGTTTGCGGCGGAGCCGATGCCGGTCATGTGTGGTGACAAATGAACATGTAGCGGTCTTGGGGGACTGAGGCAGACTCCATGCATCTGACGTGGCCTGCAGTTGATGATTTGCTCATCGTGTCCTTCAAGGAGTTGTATTCATGAGGTGTCCAATATGCGGCGGTTCGGAGCTTACGCCTGACATTCAGGGCATGCCCTTTAGCTACAAAGGCGAGACGACTGTAATCCCTGATGTAAGTGGCGATTACTGTTCTGCATGTGGCGAATGTGTACTGAGCCATGATGAAGCCATGCGTGTCAGTAATCTGATGACGGCATTCGAGCGTCAGATCAATGCAGCTGTTGTGGATCCTTCCTTCATTGCCTCCATGCGCAGGAAGTTTGACCTCGACCAGCGTGAAGCGGGGGAAATTTTCGGTGGTGGGGTCAATGCGTTCTCCCGTTACGAAAACGGCAAGACCACGCCGCCAGTGGCGCTAGTGAAACTGCTCAAACTGCTGGATCGCCACCCCGAGCTTTTCGAGGAAGTGCGCACGGCCTGATGCGGTCCCGGTTTCCGAACGATGCCACCTTTGTAGGAGCGGCCTTGTGTCGCGATCGGGCTGCGCAGCAGCCCCATGATCTCAGCATTGGCACAAATTGCTGGGGCCGCTACGCGGCCCGATCGCGACACGAGGCCGCTCCTACATGGGCCAACAAAAAGCCCCCGGCTCTCACGAACCGGGGGCTTTTTGTTGGCGCAAGGGCAGAGTGCCTTACATGTTCGGGTAGTTCGGCCCGCCAGCGCCTTCAGGGGTAACCCAGGTGATGTTCTGGGCCGGGTCCTTGATGTCGCAGGTCTTGCAGTGCACGCAGTTCTGCGCGTTGATCTGGAAGCGCTTGTTGCCGTCTTCCTGGGTGACCACTTCGTACACGCCCGCGGGGCAGTAACGCTGGGCCGGCTCGTCGTACAGCGGCAGGTTGCTGGCGATCGGCACGTTCGGGTCGGTCAGCTTCAGGTGGCAGGGTTGTTCCTCTTCGTGGTTGGTGCTGGAGAGGAATACCGAGCTGAGCTTGTCGAAGCTGAGCTTGCCGTCCGGTTTCGGGTAGTCGATCTTCTGCGAATCGGCGGCCAGCTTCAGGCAGGCGTAGTCCGGCTTGGTGTCGTGCAGGGTGAACGGCAGCTTGCCGCCGAACCAGTTCTGGTCAACATAGTTGAACGCACCACCAAGCAGTGGGCCGAACTTGTGGATGGCCGCGCCAAAGTTACGGCTGGCGAACAGTTCTTCATGCAACCAGCTGGCCTTGAATGCGCTGACATAGCCGTTCAGCTTGTCGCCGCCTTCGCTGCCGGCAGCCAGTGCGTCGGCGACGGCCTCGGCGGCGAGCATGCCGGACTTCATGGCGGTATGGCTGCCTTTGATCTTCGAGAAGTTCAGGGTGCCCAGGTCGCAACCGATCAGCGCACCGCCGTCGAAGACCATTTTCGGCAGCGAGTTCAGGCCACCTTTGGCAATTGCACGGGCACCGTAGCTGATGCGCTTGCCGCCTTCGAGGTACTGGCTGATCACCGGGTGGTGCTTGAGGCGTTGGAACTCGTCGAACGGCGACAGGTACGGGTTGGCATAGGAAAGGTCGACGATCAGGCCGACCACCACCTGGTTGTTTTCCAGGTGGTAGAGGAACGAACCACCGGTGTTGTCCTTGGCCATTACGTCGAGCGGCCAGCCAGCGGTGTGCACCACCAGGCCCTGCTCGTGCTTGGCCGGGTCGATTTCCCAGATTTCCTTCAGGCCGATGCCGTAATGCTGGACGTCGGACTCGTTGTCGAGGTTGAAGCGCTTGATCAGCTGCTTGCCGATATGGCCGCGGCAGCCTTCGGCGAACAGCGTGTACTTGGCGCGCAGTTCCATGCCCGGGGTGTACAGGCCGTCCTTCGGGTTGCCTTCACGGTCGACACCCAGGTCGCCGGTCACGATGCCGCGGACGACGCCGTTGTCGTCGAACAGCGCTTCCTGGGCAGCGAAGCCCGGGTAGATTTCCACGCCGAGGTTTTCGGCCTGCTGGGCCAGCCAGCGGCACAGGTTGCCCAGCGAAATGATGTAGTTGCCATGGTTGTGCATGGTCTTGGGCACGAACAGGTCAGGCACCTTGGTGGCACTGCCGGCATCCTTGAGCACGTAGATGTCGTCGCGCTTCACTTCGGTGTTCAGCGGGGCGCCGAGCGCTTTCCAGTCGGGGAACAGCTCGTTCAGCGCGCGCGGTTCGAACACCGCGCCGGAGAGGATGTGGGCGCCGACTTCAGAGCCTTTTTCCACCACGCAGACGCTGATTTCGCTACCGGCTTCGGCGGCCTTCTGCTTCAGGCGGCAGGCGGCGGACAGGCCCGCCGGGCCGGCGCCGACGATGACCACGTCGAATTCCATGTATTCGCGTTCCACAGGTTCTCTCCTACTCATCAAGGCTCGTGCTGTTGCTTTGTCTTATGGGTGCTTGCGCGCAGTGGCTCATCACGGGAGCGAAACTGTAGCTGCGCAAATGACGGACTACACCGTTTTGTCTTGGCCGCGCATTATATCTACACCACTTGGCGGGTCCAATACAAACGTTTGTTTGAATTTGCCGCAGGCCAGTAAAATCACAGGAACGCGGCTGGAGGGTGACCGATTTGCCGTATTGACCGGATTGGGTGTTACGGTCAAGATACGAGCGGTTTTACGTTCGCCGTAGGCTTGCAGCCGGGCGCAGGTACACCTCTAAAGACCAGGTGTGGAGCAGGGTTTTGCGGGCTTAGGCCGGTTTGTAGTGGAGTTTACACGCCACGACAGGAAATGACCCGTGAGTATTTGTCGCAAGAGTCCGGACAAGACTGTTCGGTCACAGTGAGGATACTGCCCCCGGTACGTTTTTAGAGGTGCCCTTGTACCCACGCGCATCGCTGGGCTCTGCCCCAGGCGACTATCTATTCACCGGAGAGTAACGAGGAATCCATGAAGGTTCTTGTAGCTGTCAAACGAGTGGTCGACTACAACGTCAAGGTTCGCGTCAAAGCGGACAACTCCGGCGTCGACCTTGCTAACGTCAAGATGTCCATGAACCCCTTCTGCGAAATCGCCGTCGAGGAAGCCGTCCGCCTGAAGGAAAAAGGCGTGGCCACCGAGATCGTCGTGGTTTCCGTCGGCCCGACCACTGCCCAGGAGCAACTGCGTACCGCCCTGGCCCTGGGTGCCGACCGTGCCATCCTGGTCGAAGCTGCCGATGAACTGAACTCCCTGGCCGTGGCCAAGGCGCTGAAAGCCGTTGTCGACAAGGAGCAGCCGCAGCTGGTCATCCTCGGCAAACAGGCCATCGACAGCGACAACAACCAGACCGGCCAGATGCTGGCTGCGCTGACCGGCTACGCCCAGGGCACGTTCGCCTCCAAGGTCGAAGTCGCCGGCGACAAGCTGAACGTCACCCGTGAAATCGACGGCGGCCTGCAGACGGTGGCACTGAACCTGCCTGCCATCGTCACCACCGACCTGCGCCTGAACGAGCCACGCTATGCGTCGCTGCCGAACATCATGAAGGCCAAGAAGAAGCCGCTGGAGACCGTCAAGCCTGACGATCTGGGCATTTCTCTCGTTTCGACCAACAAGACCGTCAAAGTTGAAGCGCCGGCTGCCCGCAGCGCTGGCATCAAGGTCAAATCGGTGGCCGAACTGGTCGAGAAGCTGAAGAACGAAGCGAAGGTAATCTAAATGACTATCCTGGTTGTCGCTGAATACGAGAACGGTGCCGTAGCCCCGGCCACCCTGAACACTGTCGCCGCTGCCGCCAAGATCGGTGGTGATGTGCACGTACTGGTCGCTGGCCAGAACGTCGGTGGCGTTGCCGAATCCGCCGCCAAGATCGCTGGCGTGGCCAAGGTGCTGGTTGCCGATAACGCTGCCTACGCCCATGTGCTGCCGGAAAACGTCGCGCCGCTGATCGTCGAGCTGGCTGCTGGTTACAGCCACGTGCTGGCCCCGGCCACCACCAACGGCAAGAACATCCTGCCGCGCGTTGCCGCGCTGCTGGACGTGGACCAGATCTCCGAGATCATCTCGGTCGAGTCCGCCGACACCTTCAAGCGCCCGATCTATGCCGGTAACGCCATTGCCACCGTGCAATCGAGCGCTGCGGTCAAGGTCATCACCGTGCGTACCACCGGTTTCGACCCGGTCGCTGCCGAAGGTGGTTCGGCTGCCGTTGAAGCGGTGGGCGCTGCCCACAACGCCGGCATTTCGGCCTTCGTCGGCGAAGAGCTGGCCAAGTCCGACCGCCCAGAGCTGACCGCTGCCAAGATCGTCGTGTCTGGCGGCCGTGGCATGGGCAACGGTGACAACTTCAAGCACCTGTACAGCCTGGCCGACAAGCTCGGTGCTGCCGTGGGAGCCTCGCGTGCCGCCGTCGACGCCGGTTTTGTGCCGAACGACATGCAGGTCGGTCAGACCGGCAAGATCGTTGCGCCACAGCTGTACATCGCCGTCGGTATCTCCGGCGCGATCCAGCACCTGGCTGGCATGAAGGACTCCAAGGTGATCGTTGCGATCAACAAGGATGAAGAAGCGCCGATCTTCCAGGTGGCCGACTACGGTCTGGTCGCTGACCTGTTCGAAGCGGTTCCGGAGCTGGAAAAGCTGGTCTGATCCGGCTGCTTCACTTATAAAGAACCCGGCCCTGCTACAGGGGGCCGGGTTTTTTTTGGCCTGTACCGGCCCTATCGCTGGCAAGCCAGCTCCTACAGGTACAGCACTGCCCTCGAGCGCTGCGCTGTAACTGTGGGGGCTGGCTTGCCGGCGATAGGGCCGGAGCAAGCATTAGAAGGAGTGACGGATGACGTTGTGCGGAATGGGCAAGGCGTTGGCATGTGTGGCGTTGCTGGTGTCACCCGTGGCGATGGCCGCAGGTAAATGCGAGCGCCTGGTGGCAACCGGCAGCCCTGATGCGCCGCCTTATTCGTGGCAAGACCCGAAAGACCCGAAACACTTGATCGGCGCCAACGTCGACCTGTTGCGCCAGGTGGCTGGCGAGCTGGGTGTAAAGGTTGAGGTGTTGAATGCCGGCCGCCGCGACCAGGCGCTGGAAGAAGTGCGCAGCGGGCGCATGGACCTGCTGCTCGACACGCCCATGCAGGTGGAGCAACTGACTGCGCTGGATTACATCCACCCGCCATTGCAGCTCAACGAGTACCTGGTGTGGACCCGCCACGATGCGCAACTGACCTTCGACGGCCCGGCCGATCTGGCCCGCTACCAGGGCAGTTTGTCCGAGCGCGCGCGGTTGACCCCGGCGTTTACCGCTTTCGCCAAGGCCCAGCTCAAGCTGGTGCCGGCGCAAAACCTGACCCAGGCGTTCCAGAAGCTGGTGCTCGGCCAGGTGGACTATGTGCTGGCAGGCCGCTACTCCGGCATGGCCATGGCGCAGAGCCTGGGCATGAGCAATGACCTGATCGCCCGCGGCCTGCCGGTGGATCGCCCGGGGCTGTACCTGGCGCTGTCGCACAACTCCGCCTGCAATGACAGCTGGTTGCGTGGGCAATTGGCGAAAAAACTGACAGAATTGCCGATCTCCGGTGCGTCAGAGGCGGTACTGCAACGTAATGTCGAGCGCTGGAAAGCGCAGTTGCAGGTACCGGCGGACGCCCCCAAACACTAGGAAGATTGCGTGAGAACCCAACCACTAATCCTTGCCCTGGCCGTGCTCGGCCTGGCTGGCTGCGCCAATGACCCTGCCCCTGTCGAGCAGATGCGCATCTCCGAGCAGGCGCTTGAGCAGGCCAGGGCCGTTGGCGCCACCGAGCAGGTCGAAACGCTGAAGCTGGCGGAAGACAAGCTGGCCCGGGCCAAGAGCAACATGCTGACTGAAGACTACCGCGATGCGCGCATGCGCGCCGAGCAGGCCGAGCTGGATGCACGCCTGGCAGAAGCCCAAGTACTGAACCAGAAGAGCGAAGAGCAATTGCAGTTGCTGCAGTCGCGGGTCAAGCGTTTGCGCAAGCAGCTGGAGGTGCAGCCATGAGCCGCCGTTCGCCATTGGCCGTAATGGCCTTGCTGATGCTGGCGGCGGGCGTGCAAGGTTGCGCCAGCCAGCGCAGCAGCGCTGCACTGGATGATGCCACTGCCGCCTTCCAGAAGGTCAAGGATGATTCTGACGTGTTGCGCAGTGCGCCGCGTGATGTGATTCGCGCAGGCGAGTCGCTGGCGCGCGCCGAACGCCTTTCCAGCTACATCGGCACCGGTTCTGATGTACGCCATTACGCCTACCTCAGCCAGCGTTACAGCGAGATTGCCAGCGAGCATGCCAAGCTGGCGCTGAGCCAGGAGCGCCAGGCCAAGCTCGATCTGGAGCGTCAGCGCCTGCAGTTGGCATTGCGCGAGGCCAAGTTGGCCAGCGTGCAGCAGCAGGGCAAGTGGGTCGAGTCGCAGATTGCTGCGCTGGCCTCGGAACAGGCCGACCGTGGCCTGGTAATGACCCTGGGAGACGTGCTGTTCGACACTGGCAGTGCCGACCTGAAGAGCTCCGCCAGCCGGACCGTGCTCAAGCTGGTGCAGTTCCTGCAACTGAACCCGCGCCGGGTGGTGCGTATCGAGGGCTATACCGACAGCACCGGTGCCCCCGAGGACAACGTCAAGTTGTCGCGCGATCGGGCCCAGTCCGTGGCCGACATGCTGGTGGACCTGGGCATCGACGAGAAGCGCCTGCAGGTGGAAGGTTATGGCGACCAGTACCCGATCGAGGCCAATGCTTCGGAGCGGGGCAGGGCGCAGAACCGCCGGGTCGAAATCGTGTTCTCGGATGAAAAAGGCAAGCTCGCGCCGGCGCGCTGAGAATGAGTGGTTCGCCTCGAATCCGTCAGCGCCTGTGAAATCGAGCGCCGCCCGCGCGGCGCTTCGCGGGGCAAGCCCGCTCCCACATTTGTTTCGGGCTAGTCCCTCCTGTGCCAGGCGCGCGCGACCGCCTTGTCTGTACGACGCGATATTGAGGCATGCGCTAAAGGGTTCGCGCGCAAATCGCACAGGAATAATTGGCCCGAAACAAATGTGGGAGCGGGCTTGCCCCGCGAAGCGCCGCGCGGGCGGCGCTCGATCTCACAGGCGCCTAAGATGTTGTGGCGACCCTGCCATCTGTCCCAGTACACTTTGCAACTGTTACGGTATCCTCTACCGTCAGTGAGTCGCACAAGAATAACGAGCCCGTCCGCGCGTCGAGATCCAGCCATGACCAACCTGCTGCTGTACCAGCGTATCGCCCAGCAACTGGCCGATGACATCCGTCGCGGTGTCTACCAGCCAGGCGAGCGGGTACCCTCCGTGCGCAAGATGAGCGCCCAGCTCAATGTCAGCCATGCCACGGTGTTGCAGGCCTATGCCAACCTCGAAGACCAAGGTTTGATCCGGGCGCGGCCGCAGTCGGGCTACTACGTACACCAGACCCCGGCCCTGACCGCGCAAACCCCGGACATCGCCAGGGTGGAGCGCCCTGGCCTGGTAACGCGGGCCAGCATCATCCAGCAGGTGTTGACTGAAGCACGCCGCGACGGCGTATTCCCGTTCGGTGCCGCAGTACCGCATGTCGATTACCTGCCAGTGCGCGCCCTGCACCAGCAGATTGCCAAAGTGACGCGCTTCCATAGCCCGCGTGCCTTCAGCTACATGTTCAGCCCAGGCTTCGAGCCGCTACGCCGGCAGATCGCCATTCGCATGCGCGATGCTGGCGTGCTGGTCGACCCGCGTGAAGTGATCGTGACCCATGGCTGTGTCGATGCGCTGCAGATGTCGCTGCGCGTGCTGACCCGCCCTGGCGACCTGATTGCCGCCGAGTCGCCCACCTACTATGGCTTGCTGCAGTTGGCGGACTTGCTGGGCCTGAAAGTGATCGAGATCCCCAGCGACCCGTCCACCGGCATCAGCCTCGAAGCCTTGCAGCTGGCGGCCAACCAGTGGTCGATCAAGGCCCTGGTGCTGACGGCGCGCCTGAGTAATCCGCTGGGAGGCACGGTGCCTGAGGAGCGGCAGAAACAGCTGCTGCGCCTGGCATCGGACTTCGATATCCAGATCATCGAAGACGACATCTACGGCGAATTGATGTTCGAACAGGGGAAGACTAAGGCGCTCAAGGCCTTCGACCGGCTCGACCGGGTGATCTACTGCTCGAGCTTCTCCAAGACCCTGTCTCCCGGTGTGCGGGTGGGCTGGATGATCGCCGGTCGATATCAGGACGAGATCCAGCGCCTGCAAACCTTCACTACCCACTCGGCCTGCAGCGTGACGCAGATGGGCGTGGCGGCCTACCTGGAAAATGGCGGCTACGATCGGCACCTGCGCTACATACGCCAGGAGTATCGCAAGAACCTCAGTGCCTATCAGCTGGCGGTGCAGCAGCACTTCCCCGAAGGTACCCAGATGACCCGGCCAACCGGCGGTTTCATCCTTTGGGTGAGCCTGCCCGGGCGGGTCAATACGCAAGAGCTGCATGTGCGCGCGCTGGAGCAGGGCATCAGCATTGCACCGGGGCTCATATTCAGTAACACAGAGCAGTTCAACCACTGTATCCGCCTTAATTGCGGCATTCCGTGGAACAAAGAGGCCGAGCGCGCTGTGATTACGCTGGGTTTGCTGGCACAACAGTTGTGCCGGGAGCCTGCACTCACACTTTTGTAAGGCTTGCCAGCAGCCTGTGGAACAGAGAGCATACGCACCTTTCCTGTCAGTCTGTCCATTTGCCATGAATGCCTTACGCCGTCTTGTTCTGATCCTGTGCCTTGCGCCGTTCTGCTATGCGGGCGGCGCGGCCTTGGCGGCGCCGCCGGCCAGCCAGGCGCAGCCAGCCCAGGGCAAGCCGGTGCAGAAAAAGCCGGCAACCAAGCCTGTGCAGAAACCGGCGGCAAAGCCGGCTGTCAAGAGCAAGGCCAAGCCTGTGCACAAGCCGGTCAGCAAGGCAGTTGCCAAGCCATTGCCCAAGGCAAAGCTCGACCTCAGCCTGCCAACCGATATGGTCGACAACCTTGAGCCGAATGTAGGTACACCTTCGCCCATCCAGCGTCGCAAACCTTTGCTGCCACCGATGTTTGCCGATAAGCCAGAGAGCAGCGACAGCCCGTTCCAGCTCAATGGCCGGCTTATCAACAACGAAATGCAGCTGCAGTTGCGCAATGACAGCCGTCATGACGTGGAAGGGGCGGCCATCGATTTCGAGTATCGCCAGTAGGCGCAAACTGACTGCAGGGTCACGGCACATTTCATCGTGCCAGCAATTTCAAACGCCTGTTTGAGCGGTTACTATCCAGGGACGTTCGTCCCGTTTTGTTCCAGGGAGTCCTGATTTTGGTGAATAACCATGAACTGCCGTGAGGGCTGCGGTGCCTGCTGCATTGCCCCGTCCATTACGTCTGCCATGCCGCGCATGCCTAATGGCAAGCCGGCGGGCGAGCGCTGCCTGCACCTGACTGCAGCCAACCTCTGCGACCTGTTCGGCAAGCCTGAGCGGCCGGCAGTGTGTGGCGGGTTCAAGGCGGATGCCGAGGTGTGCGGCAGTGACCGTGACGAGGCGATCAGGATTCTTGGCTGGTGGGAGCAGATGACGGCGGCGTAATCGGCTGGATCTTCGACAACAAGGATAAACATGATGAGATCGTTCAAGCGTATTGCACTGCTGTGTGGCGTGGGTGTTCTGCTGTCGCCTGCGGCCTGGGCCGAAAACTGGCAAGTGGCCAAGGACGAGGAGGGGATCAAGGTATCCCTCAGCGAAGTGGCCGGGTCCAAGTACAAGGCCTATCGCGGTGTGACCGTGATCAAGGCGCCGCTGGCCAAGGTCGAGGCGCTGCAGGAAGACGTATCCGGGGCCTGTGCATGGATTCACGAATGCAAGTCGCAGAAGCTGCTCAAGCATGAAGGTGACCAAAGCTGGACCTATACCCAGTTCAATACGCCATGGCCGGTGACGCCGCGTGATTCCGTGCTGCATATCACCACCGTCAAGGAGGCAGATGGCAGCCTGACCCGTAACCTGAAAGAAGAGCCGACTTATCTGCCGGAGGAAAAAGGCTTTGTGCGGGTGGCGAAAGTCGAAGGCTTCTGGAAGCTGGTGCCCAAGGGTAACAGTACTGAAGTGACCTACCAGGTGCACACCGAGCCAGGTGGCAGCGTGCCGGCGATGGTGGCCAACAAGTTTGTGGTGGATGCGCCGTTCAATACCCTGAAAGGGCTGCGTGAGCGGGCCGAGAAAAACTGAGGTTCGCCTGATGGAATGCTATCCCATGTAGGAGCGGCCTTGTGTCGCGATAGGGGCGCGAGCGGCCCCAAAATATCAGCTTCGCAACAGGTCTTGCCGGGGTCGCGGTGCGGCCCGTCGCGACACAAGGCCGCTCCTACAGGGATGTGCGACAGACGATCAATAAAAAGGCTGCCCGAGGGCAGCCTTTTTGCGTTCGGCCATGACAGCTTACTTGCGGTCCTTCAGCGCTACGATGTCGCGCTTCTGCTCGCCGGTGTACAGCTGGCGCGGGCGGCCGATCTTGTACGGGCTGGAGAGCATTTCTTTCCAGTGCGAGATCCAGCCAACGGTACGTGCCAGGGCGAAGATCACGGTGAACATGCTGGTCGGAATGCCGATTGCCTTGAGGATGATCCCCGAGTAGAAGTCGACGTTCGGGTACAGCGAGCGCTCGATGAAGTACGGATCGGTCAGGGCGATCTCTTCCAGGCGCATGGCCAGTTCCAGCTGCGGGTCGTTCTTGATGCCCAGCTCGCGCAGGACTTCGTCGCAGGTCTGCTTCATCACGGTGGCGCGCGGGTCGCGGTTCTTGTACACACGGTGACCGAAGCCCATCAGCTTGAACGGGTCGTTCTTGTCCTTGGCCTTGGCGATGAAGGTGTCGATGTTCGAGACATCGCCGATTTCATCGAGCATGGTCAGTACAGCTTCGTTCGCACCGCCGTGGGCCGGGCCCCACAGTGCAGCGATACCGGCGGCGATACAGGCGAACGGGTTGGCACCCGACGAGCCGGCCAGACGGACGGTGGAGGTGGAAGCGTTCTGCTCGTGGTCGGCATGGAGGATGAAGATCCGGTCCATTGCCTTGGCCAGCACCGGGCTGATCGGTTTGATCTCGCACGGGGTGTTGAACATCATGTGCAGGAAGTTTTCCGCGTACGACAGGTCGTTGCGCGGGTACATCATCGGCTGGCCCATGGAGTACTTGTAAACCATCGCGGCCAGGGTCGGCATCTTGGCGACCAGGCGCACCGCGGAAATTTCGCGGTGTTGCGGGTTATTGATGTCCAGGGAGTCGTGATAGAACGCCGACAGGGCGCCGACCACACCGCACATCACCGCCATCGGGTGAGCGTCGCGGCGGAAACCGTTGAAGAAGGACTTCAGCTGCTCGTGAACCATGGTGTGGTTCTTGACGGTGCTGACGAACTGGGCCTTCTGCTCGGCATTCGGCAGTTCGCCGTTGAGCAGCAGGTAGCAGGTTTCGAGGTAGTCGGACTGTTCGGCGAGTTGCTCGATCGGGTAGCCGCGGTGCAGCAGGATCCCTTTGTCGCCGTCAATATAGGTGATCTTCGACTCGCACGAGGCGGTCGCCATGAAACCGGGGTCGAAGGTGAAGTGACCAGTGGCCCCTAACCCGCGGACGTCGATTACATCAGGACCAACGGTGCCGGTTAAAATGGGCAGCTCGACGGGGGCAGCGCCCTCGATGACCAACTGCGCTTTTTTGTCAGCCATGTGGCCTCCTATTAATGCTTGAAATCATCAGACAGACCCCCCACGCAGGGCCCGCACCACTATAGAGGGATAAATTCAGATGTCAATTTGCCTAAAGGCTTGTTGAATCAGGCATTCAAGCCTGATTTTTCCCGAAATTCTCGCCCATTTACGCCTTTTGTTCGCTAAAGGCAATGCGCTATTTGGGCTACCCCGTCACGTTGTCATAAGCAGCCTAACTGTCTATACTCGGCACCCGACCGCCAGGGGCTTGCAAGCCCGAACTGCTGGGGGTCGCCGTTCCCTGGGTGGTGGGTACCTGACCAGTACACTTACCAACAACTTTGCCCTGATTCGCTAGGGGCTCTTCAGTGTGAAAAAAGCCGTGAAAAGCCAACGACCTGTAAACCTAGACCTAAGGACCATCAAGCTTCCTGTCACTGCGTACACGTCCATCCTGCACCGTATCTCCGGCGTCATCCTGTTCATCGGCCTTGCCATCATGCTTTATGCACTGGGCAAGTCGCTGGGTTCCGAGGAAGGCTTCGGTGAGGTGAAGGCGTGTCTGACCAGCCCGCTGGCCAAGTTCGTGACCTGGGGCCTGCTGTCCGCCCTGCTTTATCACCTCGTGGCAGGTGTTCGTCACCTGATCATGGACATGGGCATCGGTGAGACGCTGGAAGGCGGCAAGCTGGGCTCGAAAATCGTGATCGTCATCTCCGTGGTGCTGATCGTTCTGGTGGGAGTTTGGGTATGGTAACCAATGTCACGAACCTGTCGCGTTCGGGCCTCTATGACTGGATGGCGCAGCGCGTTTCTGCGGTCGTTCTCGCGGCTTACTTCATCTTCCTGATCGGCTACGTGGTCGCCCACCCAGGCATCGACTACACCCAGTGGCATGGTCTGTTCTCCAACAACGCGATGCGAATCTTCAGCTTGCTGGCTCTCGTTGCCCTGGGCGCTCACGCCTGGGTCGGCATGTGGACCATTGCAACCGACTACCTGACGCCTATGTCGTTCGGCAAGTCGGCAACTGCGATTCGTTTCCTGTTCCAGGCGGTATGCGGCGTTGCGATGTTCGCTTACTTCGTCTGGGGTGTGCAGATTCTCTGGGGTATCTGATCCATGGCTAGCATTCCAACCATTTCCTTCGACGCCATCATCATCGGTGGCGGCGGCGCCGGCATGCGCGCTGCGCTGCAACTGGCTCAAGGCGGCCACAAGACTGCCGTAGTCACCAAGGTCTTCCCGACCCGTTCGCACACTGTATCCGCCCAGGGCGGCATTACCTGCGCCATCGCTTCGGCCGACCCGAACGACGACTGGCGCTGGCACATGTACGATACCGTCAAGGGTTCCGACTACATCGGTGACCAGGACGCTATCGAATACATGTGTCAGGAAGGCCCGGCTGCGGTCTTCGAGCTGGACCACATGGGCCTGCCGTTCTCGCGCACCGAAACCGGCCGTATCTACCAGCGCCCCTTCGGTGGCCAGTCCAAGGACTTCGGTAAAGGTGGCCAGGCCGCCCGTACCTGTGCCGCATCCGACCGTACCGGTCACGCGCTGCTGCACACCCTGTACCAGGGCAACCTGAAAGCCGGTACCACCTTCCTCAACGAGTACTATGCCGTTGACCTGGTGAAGAACCAGGAAGGCGCCTTTGTCGGTGTGATCGCAATCTGCATCGAAACCGGCGAGACCATGTACATCAAGTCCAAGGCCACCGTTCTGGCCACTGGCGGTGCGGGCCGTATCTACGCCTCTACCACCAACGCCCTGATCAATACCGGTGACGGTATCGGCATGGCCCTGCGTGCCGGTGTACCGGTGCAGGACATCGAGATGTGGCAGTTCCACCCGACCGGCATCGCCGGCGCCGGTGTACTGGTTACCGAAGGTTGCCGCGGTGAAGGTGGTTACCTGATCAACGCCCACGGCGAGCGCTTCATGGAGCGTTACGCGCCGAACGCGAAAGACCTGGCCGGCCGCGACGTGGTTGCCCGTTCCATGGTCAAGGAAATCATCGCCGGCAACGGCGTGGGCCCGAACAAGGACCACGTACTGCTGAAGCTGGACCACCTGGGCGAGGAAGTGCTGCACAGCCGCCTGCCAGGTATCTGCGAACTGTCCAAGACCTTCGCCCACGTCGACCCAGTCGTCGCGCCGGTCCCGGTTGTTCCAACCTGCCACTACATGATGGGCGGCGTTGCCACCAACATTCATGGCCAGGCCATCACCATGGACGAAGAAGGCAAGGATCACATCATTCCTGGCCTGTTCGCCGTAGGTGAGGTGGCGTGCGTATCGGTTCACGGTGCCAACCGCCTGGGCGGCAACTCGCTGCTCGACCTGGTGGTGTTCGGCCGTGCTGCCGGCCTGCACCTGGAGAAGGCGCTGAGCGACGGCATCGAGCACCTCGACGCCAGCGACACCGACATCGACGTTGCCCTGAACCGCCTGAACAAGCTCAACGAGCGTTCCACTGGCGAAGACGTTGCCAGCCTGAAGCGCGAGCTGCAGAGCTGCATGCAGAACTACTTCGGTGTATTCCGTACTGGCGAATACATGCAGAAGGGTATCGAGCAACTGGCCGGTCTGCGTGACCGTATCGCCAACGTCAAGATCAACGACAAGTCTCAGGCCTTCAACACCGCGCGTATCGAAGCGCTGGAGCTGCAGAACCTGCTGGAAGTCGCCGAAGCTACCGCCATCGCGGCCGAAGCCCGTAAAGAGTCCCGCGGCGCCCACGCCCGTGAAGACTTCGAAGACCGTGACGACGAAAACTGGCTGTGCCACACCCTGTACTACCCGGGTGAGAAGCGCGTTGCCAAGCGCGGCGTCAACTTTGCGCCGAAGACCGTTCCGGCCTTTGAGCCAAAAATCCGGACTTACTAAGGGTGGCTGCTATGTTGAAAGTCGAAGTTTACCGTTACAACCCCGACACCGACTCGGCGCCCAAGATGGAGTCGTTCGACGTCGATACCGGCGGCAAGGACCTGATGGTTCTCGATGTATTGGCGCTGATCAAGGAAAAGGACGAGGGTTTCTCGTACCGTCGCTCCTGCCGTGAAGGCGTGTGCGGTTCCGATGGCATGAACATGAACGGCAAGAACGGCCTGGCCTGCATCACCCCGCTGTCGGGTGTGGTCAAAGGCAACAAGCTGGTTCTGCGTCCGCTGCCAGGCCTGCCGGTCATTCGTGACCTGGTGGTCGACATGAGCATCTTCTACAAGCAGTACGAGAAGGTGAAGCCGTTCCTGCAGAACGATACCCCGGCACCGGCCATCGAGCGCCTGCAGTCGCCGGAAGACCGCGACAAGCTGGACGGCCTGTACGAGTGCATCCTGTGCGCTTGCTGCTCGACTTCCTGCCCGTCGTTCTGGTGGAACCCGGACAAGTTCCTGGGCCCCGCTGCCTTGCTGCAGGCCTACCGCTTCCTGGCCGACAGCCGTGACACCAAGACTCAGGAGCGCCTGGCGTCCCTGGATGACCCGTTCAGCGTATTCCGCTGCCGCGGGATCATGAACTGCGTAAACGTTTGCCCGAAAGGTCTGAACCCGACCAAGGCAATCGGTCACGTACGTAACATGCTGCTGCAAAGCGGCACCTGATACAAAGTGTTGTACCTGCAGTAAGCCGAGGTGCGGGTGGTGAGCCCGCACTGAGGTAAACCCGGGCAAGGGCCCACAAAGCCCGCGCTCATTACCTATGAAGATATGAGACCAGCAGGGGCTTTCCGGGCTGGTACCCGGAAAATCAGCAGGATCCAGGTGGCGTGGTTCAGTCGCTAGTTTTCGGACTTTTCCAGGTTTGCTGTGGCTCTCGCCGATCAGTCCCCTAATCGAGGGTGACCAAGCATGCAAGAAAGCGTGATGCAGCGCATGTGGGATAGCGCCCACCTTTCAGGTGGTAACGCTGCATATGTGGAAGAGCTCTACGAGCTCTACCTGCACGACCCTAACGCTGTGCCAGAAGAGTGGCGCACTTACTTCCAGAAGTTGCCAGCCGACGGCAGCACCGCTACCGATGTATCGCACTCGACAATCCGCGACCATTTCGTACTGCTGGCAAAGAACCAGCGCCGCGCCCAACCGGTATCTGCCGGGAGCGTGAGCAGTGAACACGAGAAGAAGCAGGTTGAAGTTCTGCGACTGATCCAGGCCTATCGTATGCGCGGTCATCAGGCTGCCAAGCTCGACCCGTTGGGGTTGTGGCAGCGCCCTGCGCCCGTAGACCTGTCGATCAATCACTACGGCTTGACCAATGCCGATCTTGATACGACCTTCCGTGCCGGCGACCTGTTCATCGGCAAAGAGGAGGCGAGCCTACGCGACATCTTCGATGCACTCCAGAAGACATATTGTCGCACCATTGGCGCCGAATTTACCCACATCGTCGATTCCGAGCAGCGCAGCTGGTTCCAGCAGCGCCTGGAAAGCGTGCGCGGCCGCCCGGAGTTTTCCGCCGACGTGCAGGCCCACCTGCTCGAGCGCGTTACCGCCGGTGAAGGCCTGGAGAAGTACCTGGGCACCAAGTACCCGGGCACCAAGCGCTTCGGCCTTGAAGGTGGCGAGAGCCTGATCCCGATGCTGGACGAAATGATCCAGCGTTCCGGCTCCTACGGCACCAAGGAAGTTGTCATCGGCATGGCCCACCGTGGCCGTCTGAACGTGCTGGTGAACACCTTCGGCAAGAACCCGCGCGAGCTGTTCGACGAGTTCGAAGGCAAGAAGATGAACGAGCTGGGCTCCGGTGACGTGAAGTATCACCAGGGCTTCTCCTCGAACGTGATGACCACCGGTGGCGAAGTTCACCTGGCCATGGCGTTCAACCCGTCCCACCTGGAAATCGTTTCGCCAGTGGTCGAGGGTTCGGTGCGCGCCCGTCAGGACCGCCGCAACGACACCGTTGGCGACAAGGTGCTGCCGATCTCGATTCACGGCGACGCAGCATTTGCCGGCCAGGGCGTGGTCATGGAAACCTTCCAGATGTCGCAGACCCGCGGTTTCAAGACCGGCGGTACCGTGCACATCGTGATCAACAACCAGGTTGGTTTCACCATCAGCAACCCGCTGGACGCGCGCTCCACCGAGTACGCCACCGACGTGGCCAAGATGATCCAGGCGCCTATCCTGCATGTGAACGGCGATGACCCGGAAGCGGTGCTGTTCGTCACCCAGCTGGCCATCGATTACCGCATGCAGTTCAAGCGTGACGTGGTCATCGACCTGGTCTGCTACCGTCGTCGCGGCCACAACGAGGCCGACGAGCCGAACGGCACCCAGCCGCTCATGTACCAGCAGATCAGCAAGCAGCGCACCACTCGTGAGCTGTACGCCGAGGCGCTGATCCAGGCCGGTCGTATCGATGCCGATCGCGCCCAGGCCAAGGTCGACGAGTACCGCAACGCGCTGGACAACGGCCTGCACGTGGTGAAAAGCCTGGTCAAGGAGCCGAACCGCGAGCTGTTCGTCGACTGGCGCCCCTACCTGGGCCATGCCTGGACCGCGCGTCACGACACCCGTTTCGACCTCAAGACCCTGCAAGACCTGTCGGCCAAGCTGCTTGAGCTGCCGGAAGGTTTCGTCGTCCAGCGTCAGGTATCGAAGATCTACGAAGACCGTCAGAAGATGCAGGCCGGTGGCTTGCCGATCAACTGGGGTTATGCAGAGACCATGGCCTACGCCACCCTGCAGTTCGAAGGTCACCCGATCCGCATGACCGGCCAGGACATCGGCCGTGGCACCTTCTCGCACCGCCACGCGGTGTTGCACAATCAGAAGGACGCCAGCACCTACATCCCGCTGCAGAACCTGTTCCCGGGCCAGCCACGTTTCGACCTGTACGATTCGTTCCTGTCCGAAGAAGCGGTACTGGCGTTCGAATACGGCTACTCCACCACCACGCCGAACGCGCTGGTGATCTGGGAAGCCCAGTTCGGCGACTTCGCCAACGGTGCGCAAGTGGTGATCGACCAGTTCATCACCAGCGGCGAGCACAAGTGGGGCCGCCTGTGCGGTCTGACCATGCTGCTGCCACACGGTTATGAAGGGCAGGGGCCGGAGCACTCCTCCGCGCGTCTGGAGCGTTACCTGCAGCTGTGCGCCGAGCACAACATTCAGGTCTGCGTACCGACCACCCCGGCACAGATCTACCACCTGCTGCGTCGCCAGGTGATTCGCCCGCTGCGCAAGCCGCTGGTGGTCCTGACGCCGAAGTCGCTGCTGCGCCACAAGCTGGCCATCTCGACCCTGGAAGACCTGGCAGAAGGCTCGTTCCAGACCGTGATCCCGGAAATCGATGCAATCGATCCGGCCAAGGTCGAGCGTCTGGTGCTGTGCAGCGGCAAGGTCTACTACGACTTGCTGGAAAAACGCCGTGCCGAAGGCCGCGAAGACATCGCCATCCTGCGTCTCGAGCAGCTGTACCCGTTCCCGGAAGACGACCTGGTCGAAATCCTGGCGCAATACAGCAACCTCAAGCACGCCGTATGGTGCCAGGAAGAGCCGATGAACCAGGGCGCCTGGTACAGCAGCCAGCACCACATGCGCCGCATTCTGGGCCGCCACAACAAGGCACTGGTCCTGGAATACGCCGGCCGCGACGCTTCTGCCGCGCCAGCTTGTGGTTACGCTTCGAAGCACGCCGAACAGCAGGAAAAACTGCTGCAAGACGCCTTCACTGTCTAACGCCTTCGCGCACCTGAAACCGAATTTAAGGAAACACAGATAATGGCTATCGAGATCAAAGCCCCAACCTTCCCGGAATCGGTTGCCGATGGCACCGTTGCCACCTGGCACAAGAAGCCGGGCGAAGCCGTCAAGCGTGACGAGCTGATCGTCGACATCGAGACCGACAAGGTGGTCCTGGAAGTCCTGGCTACCGCTGACGGCGTACTGGGCGACATCGTCAAGGGTGAGGGCGACACTGTCCTGTCCGATGAAGTACTGGGTTCGATCGTTGAAGGCGGTGCTGCCGCCGCGCCTGCCGCTGCCGCCGCACCTGCTGCTGCTCCGGCCGCCGCTGCTGCCGACGCTGGCGAAGACGACCCGATTGCTGCCCCGGCTGCCCGTAAGCTGGCTGAAGAAAACGGCATCGACCTGGCTACCGTTGCCGGTACCGGCAAAGGCGGTCGCGTCACCAAGGAAGACGTGGTAGCTGCTGTTGCCAACAAGAAGTCGGCACCTGCCGCTGCACCGGCTGCCAAGCCTGCTGCGGCCGCTGCTGCTCCGGTGGTCACCGCTGCTGGCGACCGCACCGAGAAGCGCGTACCAATGACCCGCCTGCGTGCCAAGATCGCCGAGCGCCTGGTCGAAGCCCAGTCGAACATGGCCATGCTGACCACCTTCAACGAAGTCGACATGACCGAAGTCATGGCCCTGCGTTCGAAGTACAAGGACCTGTTCGAGAAGACCCACAACGGCGTACGCCTGGGCTTCATGTCGTTCTTCGTCAAGGCCGCCACCGAAGCCCTGAAGCGCTTCCCGGCTGTCAACGCCTCGATCGACGGCAACGACATCGTCTACCACGGCTTCGCCGACGTCGGTGTTGCGGTTTCCAGCGACCGTGGCCTGGTGGTTCCGGTACTGCGTAACGCCGAGTCGATGAGCCTGGCTGAAATCGAAAACGGCATCGCCACCTTCGGCAAGAAGGCCCGTGACGGCAAGCTGTCGATCGAAGAAATGACCGGTGGCACCTTCACCATCACCAACGGCGGTACCTTCGGTTCGATGATGTCGACCCCGATCGTCAACCCGCCGCAGGCTGCAATCCTGGGCATGCACAACATCATCCAGCGTCCGATGGCCATCAACGGCCAGGTTGTGATTCGCCCGATGATGTACCTCGCGCTGTCCTACGATCACCGCCTGATCGATGGCAAGGAAGCGGTAACCTTCCTGGTCACCATCAAGAACCTGCTGGAAGATCCGTCTCGCCTGCTGCTGGACATCTAATCGAGCAGCTGTAAGCTGCAAGCGGCAAGCTTCAAGTAGAAGCTTGTCTGTCTTGCGGCTTGCAGCTTGCCGCTTGAAGCTCACAAGGAATCTTTTATGACCCAGAAATTCGACGTAGTGGTAATTGGTGCTGGTCCTGGCGGCTATGTGGCTGCCATCAAGGCCGCCCAACTCGGTCTGAAGACTGCCTGTATCGAGAAGTACACCGACGCCGAGGGCAAGCTGGCCCTGGGCGGCACCTGCCTGAACGTAGGTTGCATTCCTTCCAAGGCGCTGCTGGACAGCTCCTGGAAGTACAAGGAAGCCAAAGAGAGCTTCAATGTTCACGGTATCTCCACGGGTGAAGTGAAGATGGACGTTGCCGCGATGGTTGGCCGCAAGGCTGGCATCGTCAAGAACCTGACCGGTGGCGTTGCCACCCTGTTCAAGGCCAACGGCGTGACCTCGATCCAGGGCCACGGCAAGCTGCTGGCTGGCAAGAAAGTCGAAGTCACCAAGGCTGACGGCACCACCGAAGTCATCGAAGCCGAGAACGTAATCCTGGCTTCCGGCTCGCGCCCGATCGACATTCCGCCGGCTCCGGTCGACCAGAACGTCATCGTCGACTCCACCGGCGCCCTGGAATTCCAGGCCGTACCGAAGCGCCTGGGCGTTATCGGTGCTGGCGTGATCGGCCTGGAGCTGGGCTCGGTATGGGCTCGCCTGGGTGCTGAAGTGACCGTCCTGGAAGCCCTGGACACCTTCCTGATGGCTGCCGACA
Organism: Pseudomonas sp. NPDC089407; assembly: GCF_044900445.1. NCBI lineage: Bacteria > Pseudomonadati > Pseudomonadota > Gammaproteobacteria > Pseudomonadales > Pseudomonadaceae > Pseudomonas > Pseudomonas sp. NPDC089407. Next base: position 139,500 of record NZ_JBJDNB010000007.1, on the reverse strand, counting down.
CTGCCGTGTCGAAAGAAGCCCAGAAGACCCTGACCAAGCAAGGCCTGGACATCAAGCTGGGCGCTCGCGTCACCGGCTCGAAAGTCAACGGCAATGAAGTTGAAGTGACCTACACCAATGCCGAAGGCGAGCAGAAGATCACCTTCGACAAACTGATCGTTGCGGTCGGCCGCCGCCCGGTGACCACTGATCTGCTGGCTGCCGACAGCGGCGTGACCATCGACGAGCGTGGCTATATCTTCGTTGACGATCACTGTGCCACCAGCGTACCGGGCGTATTCGCCATCGGTGACGTGGTACGCGGCATGATGCTGGCCCACAAGGCCTCGGAAGAGGGCATCATGGTGGTTGAGCGCATCAAGGGCCACAAGGCCCAGATGAACTACGACCTGATCCCGTCGGTCATCTACACCCACCCGGAAATCGCATGGGTCGGCAAGACCGAACAGTCCTTGAAGGCCGAGGGTGTTGAGGTTAACGTAGGCACCTTCCCGTTCGCGGCCAGCGGCCGTGCGATGGCTGCCAACGACACCGGTGGTTTCGTCAAGGTCATCGCCGATGCCAAGACCGACCGCGTTCTGGGTGTACACGTAATTGGCCCATCGGCTGCCGAACTGGTACAGCAGGGCGCAATCGCAATGGAATTCGGCACCAGTGCCGAGGATCTGGGCATGATGGTCTTCAGCCATCCAACCCTGTCCGAAGCGTTGCATGAAGCAGCGCTGGCAGTGAATGGCGGCGCCATTCACGTAGCCAACCGTAAGAAGCGTTAATCATAAGAAACCACGGCGGGCAGCCCGTCGTGAGTCTTGCGTGCATGACTCACCGCGGAACGTCCGCCGGACCGGATCACATGGGATAACCCGGGGTCAACGGTCACAGGTGGTGCGGCGCCAGTAATGGCGCAGCACCGAAGCGCAGTACCTAACGAAGACGGTAAAAAGCATGAATCTTCACGAGTATCAGGGTAAGCAGCTGTTCGCTGAGTACGGCCTGCCAGTTTCCAAGGGTTTCGCAGTCGACACCCCTGAAGCTGCAGCAGAAGCTTGCGACAAGATCGGCGGGAACGAGTGGGTCGTAAAAGCCCAGGTTCACGCAGGTGGTCGCGGTAAGGCGGGCGGCGTCAAGCTGGTTCGCAGCAAGGAAGACGCCAAGGCGTTCGCTGCGCAATGGTTGGGCAAGAATCTGGTTACCTACCAGACTGACGCCAACGGTCAGCCAGTCTCCAAGATCCTGGTCGAATCCTGCACTGACATCGCCAAAGAGCTGTACCTGGGCGCTGTAGTCGATCGTTCGAGCCGCCGTATCGTGTTCATGGCCTCCACCGAAGGTGGCGTGGACATCGAGAAAGTCGCGCACGACACTCCTGAGAAGATCCTCAAGGCTACCATCGACCCGCTGGTCGGCGCTCAGCCGTTCCAGGGTCGCGAGCTGGCATTCCAGCTGGGTCTGGAAGGCAAGCAAGTTACTCAGTTCGCCAAGATCTTCGTTGGCCTGGCCAAGCTGTTCAAGGATCACGACCTGGCACTGCTGGAAGTGAACCCGCTGGTGATCAAGGCCGATGGCGACCTGCACTGCCTCGATGCCAAGATCAACATCGACGCCAACGCCATGTACCGTCAGCCTAAGCTGAAAACCTTCCACGACCCGTCGCAGGACGACGCCCGTGAAGCCCACGCTGCCAAGTTCGAACTGAACTACGTTGCCCTTGAAGGCAACATCGGCTGCATGGTCAACGGTGCCGGCCTGGCCATGGGTACCATGGACATCGTCAACCTGCACGGCGGCAAGCCGGCCAACTTCCTCGACGTTGGCGGTGGTGCTACCAAAGAGCGCGTTACCGAAGCGTTCAAGATCATTCTGTCCGACAGCAATGTCGCGGCCGTTCTGGTCAACATCTTCGGCGGCATCGTTCGCTGCGACATGATTGCCGAAGGCATCATCGGTGCAGTGAAAGAAGTCGGCGTCAAGGTACCGGTTGTTGTTCGCCTTGAAGGTAACAACGCCGAACTGGGCGCTAAAGTACTGGCAGAAAGCGGTTTGAACATCATTGCGGCAACCAGCCTGACCGACGCTGCTCAACAAGTTGTCAAAGCTGCGGAGGGCAAGTAATGAGCGTCCTGATCAATAAAGACACCAAAGTCATCTGCCAGGGCTTCACTGGCTCGCAGGGTACTTTCCACTCCGAACAGGCCATCGCCTACGGCACCAAGATGGTCGGCGGCGTAACCCCAGGCAAGGGTGGCACCACCCACCTGGGCCTGCCGGTGTTCAACACCGTCAAGGAAGCCGTGGAAGCTACCGGCGCTGACGCCTCGGTTATCTACGTCCCGGCTCCGTTCTGCAAAGACTCGATCCTGGAAGCGGCCTTTGGCGGCATCAAGCTGATCGTTTGCATCACCGAAGGCATTCCTACCCTGGACATGCTGGATGCCAAGGTCAAGTGCGACGAGCTGGGTGTTACCCTGATCGGCCCTAACTGCCCAGGCGTCATCACTCCAGGCGAGTGCAAGATCGGCATCATGCCAGGTCACATTCACCTGCCAGGCAAGGTCGGTATCGTTTCGCGTTCCGGCACCCTGACCTACGAAGCTGTCAAGCAGACCACCGACGCCGGCTTCGGCCAGTCGACCTGCGTCGGCATCGGCGGTGACCCGATCCCGGGCTCCAACTTCATCGACATCCTGAAGCTGTTCCAGGAAGACCCGAAGACCGAAGCGATCGTCATGATCGGTGAGATCGGCGGTTCGGCTGAAGAAGAAGCCGCGGCCTACATCAAGGCCCACGTAACCAAGCCTGTCGTTTCCTACATCGCTGGTGTTACCGCACCTGCGGGCAAGCGCATGGGCCACGCTGGCGCCATCATTTCCGGCGGCAAGGGCACTGCGGACGAGAAGTTCGCCGCCCTGCAGGACGCAGGTGTAAAAACCGTGCGTTCCCTGGCTGACATCGGCAAGGCCCTGGCCGAGCTGACTGGCTGGGAAGCCAAGAAGTAATACGGCTACACCCCCCACGCGCACAGAGGCCACCTTCGGGTGGCCTTTGTCGTTTCAGAGGCCTGCTTGGCTCTTTGTAGGAGCGGCCTTGTGTCGCGAAAGGGCTGCAAAGCAGCCCCAGCAGTTGCTGCATCTACACCAAAATCCTGGGGCTGCTTTGCAGCCCTTTCGCGACACAAGGCCGCTCCTACAGGGTATATGCGTCAGTCGGCCAACTGGGGGAGGGCTGCGATAGGGATTTTTCGATGGGTTTGATAGGAATATTCACACAGACGAATGTTTCAATCCGAGGATAATTCCTACTGTCCTCGGTTGCACAGACGACAAACATGTACGCACATCGGACAAGCAGCACTGTGCCAGTGCGTTTAGCTGACAAAACAGTTACATTACGCGTTCACTCTGTGCCCGTACCCCAAAAGGGAACGACACGCTAAACGGGTCTGGCCTATCAAGCCGGGCAGCATTTCCCCTCATCCAAAGGGAAATCCCCTCTCGAATCCCGATTTCAGCAGTGTGGTACTACCTTAAATGAAAGTTCTCAAAGGCCAGGATATCCTGGCGCTTGGCTTTATGACGTTTGCGCTTTTCGTGGGTGCAGGCAATATCATCTTCCCGCCTATCGTCGGTCTGCAGTCTGGCCCGCACGTGTGGATGGCGGCCCTGGGCTTCCTGGTAACGGCCGTAGGCCTGCCGGTCATCACCGTGGTCGCCCTGGCCAAGGTCGGTGGCGGCATGGACGCCCTGAGCATCCCGATCGGCAAGTTCTTCGGTGGCCTGCTGGCGGCCGTGTGCTACCTGTCGGTTGGCCCGCTGTTCGCTACCCCGCGTACCGCGACCGTGTCGTTCGAAGTGGGCGTTGCACCGCTGACCGGTGAGAGCCCGCTGGCGCTGTTCATCTACAGCCTGGTGTACTTCGCCGTGGTGCTGGCCGTGTCCATGTACCCGGGTAAGTTGCTCGATACCGTGGGCCGCTTCCTGGCGCCGCTGAAGATCATCGCCCTGGCCGCGCTGGGTATTGCTGCCTTCGCGCTGCCAGCGGGCAGCATTGGTGAGGCGCAGCCGGCCTATGCCGCCGCAGCATTCTCCAAGGGCTTCTCCGATGGTTACCTGACCATGGATACCCTGGGTGCCCTGGTCTTCGGTATCGTCATCGTCAACGCCATCCGCTCGCGCGGCGTGGAGTCGCCGAAGCTGATCACCCGTTACGCCATCATTGCCGGCCTGATCGCCGGTGTCGGCCTGGCCCTGGTGTACATCAGCCTGTTCCGCCTGGGCGCCACCAGCCACGACATCGCGGCTGACGCCACCAACGGTGCGGCTGTTCTGCATGCCTATGTGCAGCACACCTTCGGCTCGCTGGGCAGCGGCTTCCTTGCCGTGCTGATCGCGCTGGCCTGCCTGGTGACTGCGGTTGGCCTGACCTGCGCTTGCGCCGAATACTTCAGCCAGATCCTGCCGCTGTCGTACCGCGCACTGGTGGTGATCCTGGCCGGCTTCTCGCTGCTGATCTCCAACCTTGGCCTGACCAAGCTGATCATGTTCTCGATCCCGGTGCTTACTGCCATCTACCCGCCCTGCATCGTGGTGGTCGGCCTGAGCTTCGTGAAAGACCTGTGGAACTCGCCGACCCGCATCCTGGCGCCGGTGATGCTGGTGTCGCTGGTGTTCGGCATGGTCGACGCGATCAAGGGCAGCAGCATTGCCCACGTGCTGCCCGAGTTCATGGCGCACCTGCCGCTGAGCGACCAGGGCCTGGCCTGGCTGGTGCCGTCGGTGGTGACCCTGGTTGGCGCCGTGGCCTGCGACCGCATGCTCGGCAAGCCGCGCGAGGCGCTGGCCTGACCTGGCACGTTGAAACCTGAGGGCGGCACCGGCCACAAGCCGAAGGGTGCGCGCCAAGGGTGGAAACTGGAAAGCCCCGTATCCGAGAGGATGCGGGGCTTTTTGTTGGCCTGTGCCGGCAGCCTGGCAGGGGGGCGCGGACAGGTGTAGGAGCGGCCTTGTGTCGCGATAGGGGTGCGAAGCGCCCCCAGGAATTCAGCTCCGCAGTACAGATTGCCGGGGCTGCTTTGCAGCCCTCTCGCGACACAAGGCCGCTCCTACACTTGACCGCGTCAGATCTAGAGCTGCTTTAGTGGTGCAGATTTCTCTTTGCAGGTGTGCCTTTTGCCACTTGCCAGCGTCGAAACCCGGTCCCTATCCTCTAGGCACCTGGCCCTTTCGGGAACCCTGCATGAACTTCATCCAAAGCAACCTCAACAACCTGCTGGCCATCGCCTGGTTCGCCCTGTGCTGGGGTGGCTACACCCGCTATGCGATCTGGAAGGGGCGCGACACTGCGTGCCTGGCCAGTGTGCTGCACCTGTACCGCGAAGACTGGATGCGCCGCATGCTGCTGCGCGACAACCGCATTGCCGACGCCAGTGTGATCGGCAACCTTGAACGTAACGCATCGTTTTTTGCCTCCAGTACCCTGATCATCCTTGCCGGCATCCTCACCGTGCTCGGTGCCACTGACCGGGCGCTGTCGCTGCTGGCCGACCTGCCACTGGTGCAGCAGGCCTCCCAGGGCATGTCGGAGATCAAGCTGTTGTGCCTGGCCATGGTCTTCGTCTATGCCTTTTTCACCTTCAGCTGGTGCATGCGCCAGTACAACTTTGCCGCAGTGCTGGTGGGCTCGGCTCCGATGATTGGCGAGCGGCTGGTCAACGAGCAGGAGCGCAAGGCATTCGCCTCGCGCGCAGCGCGGGTGTTATCGCTGGCGGCCAACCAGTTCAACTTCGGCCTGCGCGCCTATTACTTTGGCATGGCCATGCTCACCTGGTTCATCAGCCCGTGGTTGTTCATGATCGTCAGTGTGGGCGTTGTGCTGATTCTCTATCGTCGCGAGTTCCACTCCGATGTATTGGACGTCATGGTATTCACACCGACCGAACATGCGCAGACAGAGGCCGCAAGGGAAAGTTCAGCTATAAGCAACTGAAACGTTTAACTTATAAATGGCAGGCACAAAAAAACCCGACATTGTCGGGTTTTTTTGTTTCGGTCGATTACTGCTTGGCAGGTTCGGCCGGGGTGGCTGGCGCCGCTTCCGGAGCCGGAGTAGCCGGAGCGGCTTCTTCGGCAGCCTTCTGCTCGGCTTCGGCCTGATCTTTGGCAGCTTCGGCGTTTTCCTTGGCAGCGTCGTTCATCTTATCCTGAGCTTCACCCATCTTTTCCTGGGCTTGTTCAGCATGTTCTTGTGCGTCCTGGGCTTTGTCTTCGCTCGCTTTATCGCAAGCGGCCAGGCCCATGGCAGCAGCCAGCATCAGAGCAAAAGCAAAAGGTTTACGCATGGGGGTGTTTCTCCTTGGTGGAATAAGTGACTTGTTCCTTCGAGTGCCACTACGCGGAATAAGTTCAACAAAGATTACAGATATATAACGCCGTGTTCTATATAGACTTTTTAATGAATTTATGCCGTTTAGCGGCGGCAGGTGGTTCTAGCCAATGAGCGATTCAACCTTGATGGCCATGGCCGAGCGTTTCCTCTCGGCATTGAAACATTGCCAGTTGTTGCAGATGCGTGTGGCGCAAGCCGATGACGCTGGCATGACCCTGATCCTGCCGTGGTCGCCGGCTATTGTCGGCAACCCGCAAACCGGTGCCGTGCATGGCGGTGCGTTGACCACGCTGATGGACACCACCTGCGGCATGGCCACGTTATGCGTGCTGCCGCGGTTCGAGGTGTGCCCGACCCTGGACCTGCGTATCGACTACATGCACCCGGCCGAGGCTGGCAAAGACATCTACGGGCATGCCCAGTGCTACCGGGTGACCCGCGACGTGATCTTCACCCGTGGCACCGCCTACCAGGACGACCCCGAGCAGCCCATTTGCCAGGTCGTGGGCACGTTCATGCGGCTGGGCCAGGAGATCAAGGGCGGCATCCGCTTCGGCAACAGCCTAAAGGAGGGTAGGGCATGATTCCGCACGCCGTTCGTCAGCAGCTCAACGCCGCCCATGCGCTGGGTGACTACCGGCCCTTGCTGGCGCTGATCCCCTACGCCGGGCTGATCGGCATCGCGTGCGAGCGCCAGGGCGATGACCTGCTGTTCCGCCTGCCGGCCAACCCGGACAACATCGGCAACCCGCTGTTGCCCGCTATCCACGGCGGGGTGATTGCCGGCTTCATGGAGTTGTCGGCAGCGCTATACCTGCTGATCTACAGCGACAGCGCGAGCATTCCGAAGATCATCGATTTCTCCATCGACTACCTGCGCGCCGGGCATTTTCGCGATACCTACGCCCAGTGCCAGTTGTGGCGCCAGGGCCGGCGGGTGACCAACGTCGCCATCACTGCCTGGCAGGCTGACAGGCAGTCACCGATCGCCACGGCCCGCGCGCATTTCAAGATCGAGCCGGAAAAGCCCTTGAAATCATCCGGGCAGCCCCCATCTGAATGACATCCGCCAATAGCGCAGGCCGAACAGGCCGCCGGGCGCCACTGCCATCTGATCGGAGTTTCGAAGACCATGACTGTGGAAACACAAAAGGAAACGCTGGGCTTCCAGACCGAGGTAAAGCAACTGCTGCACCTCATGATTCACTCGCTGTACTCGAACAAGGAAATCTTCCTGCGGGAACTGATTTCCAACGCCTCCGACGCCGCCGACAAGCTGCGTTTCGAAGCCCTGGCCAAGCCAGAGCTGCTGGAAGGCGACGCTGACCTGAAGATTCGCCTGAGCTTCGACAAGGACGCCGGTACCGTGACCCTCGAGGACAACGGCATCGGCATGAGCCGCGAAGACGTCATCGCCCACCTGGGTACCATCGCCAAGTCCGGCACTGCCGACTTCATGAAGAACCTTACCGGTGACCAGAAGAAGGACTCGCACCTGATCGGTCAGTTCGGCGTGGGCTTCTACTCCGCCTTTATCGTTGCCGACAAAGTTGACGTGTATAGCCGTCGTGCCGGCCAGCCAGCTGCCGAGGGCGTGCACTGGTCGTCCAAGGGCGAGGGTGAGTTCGAAGTCGCCACCCTCGACAAGCCACAGCGCGGTACCCGCATCGTCCTGCACCTCAAGAAGGACGAGCAGGAGTTCGCTGATGGTTGGCGCCTGCGCAACGTGGTCAAGAAGTACTCCGACCACATTGCCCTGCCGATCCAGCTGCCAAAAGAGCAAGCTGCCGCCGAGGGCGAAGAGCAGCCGGCCGAAGAGTGGGAAACCGTCAACCGCGCCAGTGCCCTGTGGACCCGTTCGCGTACCGAGGTGAAGGACGAGGAATACCAGGAGTTCTACAAGCACATCGGTCACGACTTCGAAAACCCGCTGGCCTGGAGCCACAACAAGGTCGAAGGCAAGCTCGAATACAACTCGCTGCTGTACGTGCCGGCCCGCGCACCGTTCGACCTGTACCAGCGCGAAGCACCGCGCGGCCTGAAGCTGTACGTGCAGCGCGTGTTCATCATGGACCAGGCCGAATCGTTCCTGCCGCTGTACCTGCGCTTCATCAAGGGTGTGGTCGATTCCAACGACCTGTCGCTGAACGTCTCGCGTGAAATCCTTCAGAAAGACCCGATCATCGATTCGATGAAGACTGCGCTGACCAAGCGCGTGCTGGACATGCTGGAGAAGCTGGCGAAGAACGAGCCAGAGCAGTACAAGGGCTTCTGGAAAAACTTTGGCCAGGTGCTGAAGGAAGGCCCGGCCGAAGACTTCGCCAACAAGGAAAAGATCGCCGGCCTGCTGCGCTTTGCCTCCACCCAGGACGACAGCGGCGAGCAGAGCGTCGCCCTGGCCGACTACCTGGCTCGCGCCAAGGAAGGCCAGGACAAGATCTACTACCTCACCGGCGAGTCGTACGCGCAGGTCAAGAACAGCCCGCACCTGGAAGTCTTCCGCAAGAAAGGCATCGAAGTGCTGCTGCTGACCGACCGCATCGACGAGTGGCTGATGAGCTACCTCAACGAATTCGACGGCAAGTCGTTTGTCGACGTTGCCCGTGGCGACCTGGACCTGGGCAAGCTGGACTCGGAAGAGGACAAGAAAGCCCAGGAAGAAGTGGCCAAGGACAAGGAAGGCCTGGTCGAGCGCCTGAAAGGTGCGCTGGGTGACAGCGTGGCCGAAGTGCGCGTATCGCACCGCCTGACCGATTCGCCGGCGATCCTGGCGATTGGCGAGCAGGATCTCGGCCTGCAGATGCGCCAGATTCTCGAAGCCAGCGGGCAGAAGGTGCCGGAGTCGAAGCCGATCTTCGAGTTCAACCCAGGCCACCCGCTGATCGAGAAGCTGGACAACGAGCAGAGCGAAGACCGCTTCGCCGAGCTGTCGCACATCCTGTTCGATCAGGCGGCCCTGGCGGCCGGTGACAGCCTGAAGGACCCGGCGGCGTACGTTCGTCGCCTGAACAAGCTGTTGGTCGAGCTGTCTGCTTGAGTTGATGCAAAGGAAAGCCCGCTTCGGCGGGCTTTTTTATGACGAGTGCCAAAGGAGTGCTTGATGAGCAAAGTAATCGTCGAATCGCTGGTGTATCACCTGTCCGGCAAAACCTATGAAAGCCGCCTGGTCTATGAGCCAGGAGCCTTGGGCCGTCCTGGGTTGGTGATGGCGCCGAACTGGATGGGTATTGGCGAGGGTGCAGAGCGCATTGCCAAGGAAGTGGCCGAGAAGGGCTATGTGGTGTTGATTGCCGACCTGTACGGGCAATCGGTGCGCCCGTCCAATGCCGACGAGGCTGGTGCGGCGATGATGCCGCTGAAGAATGACCGTGGCGAACTGCGCAAGCGCATGCAGGAAGCCCTGGCGCAGCTGCTGGGGCAGTCCAAGGCGCTGCTGGAGCCGGGCAAGGTTGCCACCTTTGGTTTCTGCTTCGGTGGATGCTGTGCGCTGGAGCTGGCGCGGACGGGGGCCGACCTGCGTGCGGCGGTGTCGTTCCACGGTACCCTGGATACGCCGAACCCCGAGGATGCCAAGCGCATCAAGGGCTCTGTGCTGGTGCTGCACGGTGCTTCGGACCCGCTGGTGCCGAAAGAGCAGTTGCCGGCGTTTGAAGACGAAATGAATGCGGCCAAGGTCGACTGGCAGTTGCTGAGCTACGGCGGGGCAGTGCACTCGTTTACCGACCCCAATGCCAATGTGCCGGGCAAGATGCAATATGACCGGCGCACCTCGGAGCGGGCGTTCCGTTCGATGCATAACCTGCTGACTGAAGTGTTCCAGCGCTGATATCGCATAGGGCCGCTTCGCGGCCCATCGCCGGCAAGCCAGCTCCCACAGATACAGCGTACGTCTTGATTTGTGGGTGGTGCGGCGAGGCTCATCGCTGGTATGCCAACTTTCATTAAGAGCGGCATGCGCTGTACCTGTGGGAGCTGGCTTGCCGGCGATGGGCTGCAAAGCAGCCCCAAAATCACCTCGGCAACTCGATCCTTGAACTTTCCCCCGGCACAACCGGCCAATCCCCCGCAGCCCACCTGGCCCGGGCCTGCTCGATCAATTCCACATCGCTAGCGACAAAGTTCCAGTTCATCCGCCGCGGCCCATCCAGCGCCGCCCCGCCAATCAGCACCAGTTGGCACTCACCCTCTGCATACAGTCTCGCCTCTTCGCCCTCCGGCAGCACCACCAGGCTGCACGGCGCCACGTCCTCATCGTTCATCTGCAGTTCGCCATCCAGCAGGTACAGCGCCCGCTGCGCATGCTCGGTCGGCACCAGCAAGGTAGTCGCCGGCTGCATCTGAATATGCGCATACAGAGTAGGGGACAGTACCGGCACCGGTGACGCCAGGCAGAAGCCGCTGCCAGCAATCATGCAGATGCGCACCCCCAGGCTCTCACTGACCGGCAGGCTGGCAGCCGGGTGATGGCTATAGCTCGCCGCGCCTTGCTCATGCTCGCGCGGTGATGCCAGCCACACCTGCAGGCCGTGCAGGCGCGAACCGTGGGCGAGGGCGTCCGCAGGCGTACGCTCGACGTGGGCGACGCCGCTGCCCGCAGTCATCCAGCTGACATCGCCGGGCAACACACGCTGGTCCGAGCCCAGGCTGTCCTTGTGCAGGATCGCCCCTTCGAACAGGTAGGTCAGGGTCGACAGGCCGATATGCGGGTGCTGGCGGATGTCCATGCCATGCCCCGGGGCATAGTCGGTTTCGAGCATGTGGTCGAAAAACACGAATGGGCCAACACTGCGGCACTGTGCCGAAGGCAGCGGGCGCAGGATCGGCTGGCCCTCGACCGACTCGGCGCGGGGGCGGATGACCAGTGGGCTGCTCATGAAGTTGGCTCCAGGCGAGGTGGCGAAGCTTGAAGCATAACGGTTTGCCCGTTGCGGCTGAACCGTCTCGTTGGCCGGCCGGTCTACTCTTCTCGTACCTGGATAAGGAAGCTGCCCAATGATTGCCAGAGCGCTGGCTTGCGTACTGTTGTCCGCTTGTGTGTCCCAGGCGGCCCAGGCGCGCGACTACCGCTACAGCGATGCCCACCTGCACTACGTCGACTTCTTTCAGGAAAGCGAAGGCATGCCGGCATTGCTCAAGGCCATGGATGCCGCAGGCATTGAACAGTCGATGATTTCCGGCATCCCGGTGGCCAAGAAGTGGCACGAAGACGAGCCCAAGCGCCCGCGCTACTACGCCGGTGACGATGCCGATGCCTACTGGTACAGCGCCACTGACACTTATGTGGCTGCCGCCCTGCAGCAGTTGCCGGCGGATCAGCGTAAACGCTTTCACCCGTTCCTGACTGGCTTCAACCCGGTGGACAAGAATGCCGTCAGCCATATCGAACGCATGCTCGACATGTACCCGGGCATGTGGCAGGGCATCGGTGAGGTGTTCACCCGCCATGATGACCTGACCGCCTTGACCAGCGGTGACACGCCGCGCGCCAACAACGAGGCCATGACGCGCATCTACCATTTGGCCGCAGAGCGCGACCTGCCGGTGCTGCTGCATTCCAACATCACCTCCAAACGCGAGCGCAATCCGCTGTACCTGGCAGAGATCGAAGAGCCGCTGCGCAATCACCCGCATACGCGGTTCATCTGGGCGCATGCCGGCAGCAGCATGGAGATACACCGGCACCAGACGCAGATGGACTTTTTGCTGCCGGTGTTGACGCGGTTGTTGGAGGACTACCCGAACCTGTATATCGACCTGTCGTGGAGTGTGCTGCAGCCTTATCTGCTGGATGACAAGGGCGTGCCGCGCAAGGAATGGGTGGCGTTGGTCGAGAAGTATCCGGAACGGTTCATGCTAGGGTCGGATGTGGTGGGGCGGTTTGGCAGCCTGGGGGAGCAGTTGCACGGGTTCAGGCCGTTTCTTGATGCGTTGCCGGAGGTGGTGGCCCACAAAGTGGCCCGGACGAATTTTCTGGCTGTGCTGCCCAGGCAAAAATAAGGGTTGCCTTAACCGGCCCTATCGCCGGCAAGCCAGCTCCCACAGGTATCACACAGGTTCCGAAGTTTGTGCAGTACTTGTGGGAGCTGGCTTGCCGGCGATAGGGCCGGCCCAGGCAACACAAATAAAAACGCCCCGAACCAGTCGGGGCGTTTTGCTTACTGCAGCGGCGCCTTACTTGCCGTCCCAGCGCTTGAGCACCAGGGTGGCGTTGGTGCCGCCGAAGCCGAAGCTGTTGCTCATCACGGTGGTGAGTTTGGCGTTCTCTTCGGTTTTGGTCAGGATCGGCAGGTCGGCGACCTCTGGGTCCAGCTCGTCGATGTTGGCGGAGCCGGCGATGAAGTTGTTTTCCATCATCAGCAGGCAGTAGATCGCCTCGTGCACACCCGCGGCGCCCAGCGAGTGGCCCGACAGGCTCTTGGTCGAGCTGATCTTCGGTGCCTTGTCGCCGAACACGGCGCGAACACCTTTCATCTCGGCAACGTCACCGACCGGGGTCGAGGTACCGTGGGTGTTCAGGTAGTCGATCGGGGTGTCGACGGTGGACAGCGCCTGCTGCATGCAGCGGATGGCGCCTTCGCCGCTCGGGGCAACCATGTCGTAGCCGTCGGAAGTTGCACCGTAGCCAACGATTTCGGCGTAGATCTTGGCGCCACGGGCCAGGGCGTGTTCCAGCTCCTCGACCACCACCATGCCGCCACCGCCAGCGATGACGAAGCCATCACGGTCAGCGTCGTAGGCACGCGAGGCCAGCTCCGGGGTTTCGTTGCGCTTGGTCGACAGGGCGCCCATGGCATCGAACAGGAACGACTGGCTCCAGTGCTCTTCTTCACCGCCACCGGCGAAGACGATGTCCTGCTTGCCCCACTGGATCTGCTCCATCGCGGTACCGATGCAGTGAGCCGAGGTGGCGCAGGCCGACGAGATCGAGTAGTTGATACCCTTGATCTTGAACGGGGTGGCCAGGCAGGCCGAAACGGTGCTGCCCATGGTGCGGGTTACACGGTATGGGCCGACGCGCTTGACGCCTTTCTCGCGCAGGGTGTCCAGCGCTTCCATCTGGTTCAGGGTCGAGGCGCCGCCGGAGCCAGCCACCAGGCCGGTACGCGGGTTGGACACTTGCTCTTCGGTCAGGCCGGAATCCTTGATCGCGTCCTGCATCGCCAGGTAGGCGTAGGCAGCCGCGTGGCCGACGAAACGGTAGACCTTGCGATCGATCAGTTCTTCGAGGTTGAGGTCGATGGACCCGGAAACCTGGCTACGCAGCCCCATTTCCTTGTATTCCGGGTTGTAACGGATACCCGGACGGCTGTTGCGCAGGTTTTCGGTGACGGTAGCTTTGTCATTGCCCAGGCACGAAACGATGCCCAGACCAGTGATAACGACGCGGCGCATGCGAATAACCCTTAGAAATTGTCAGTGGAGGTGAACACGCCGACCCGCAGGCCTTCGGCAGTGTAGATCTCGCGGCCGTCGACGCTGACCGAGCCATCGGCGATGGCCATGTTCAGCTTGCCCTTCAGGACGCGCTTGATATGAATGTTGTAAGTGACTTTCTTGGCGGTAGGCAATACCTGGCCGAAGAACTTCACTTCGCCCGAACCCAGCGCACGGCCACGGCCCGGCAGGCCCTGCCAGCCGAGGAAGAAACCGACCAGCTGCCACATGGCGTCGAGGCCCAGGCAGCCCGGCATGACCGGGTCGCCTTCGAAGTGGCAGGCAAAGAACCACAGGTCCGGGGTGATATCCAGCTCGGCGACCAACTCACCTTTGCCGTACTTGCCGCCTTCTTCGCTGATATGGGTGATGCGATCGACCATCAGCATGTTCGGCGCGGGCAGTTGCGCATTACCTGGGCCGAACAGCTCACCGCGACTGCAGCGCAGCAGGTCTTCCCGAGTAAAGGCGTGTTGTTTGGTCATGCGAGCTCCTCAATAACCCCCTGTGGCAGGGGATGAATCTTCCCGACCGGCCCGAAAACCAAAGGCTTCGGGGCGGTAGCCTACAGGTAGACTATTGCGTTGTGGTGAAAGTCACAGCGCACCTGGCGAAAGAAGTACAGGTGTGCACTGAAACGTCTATTTTCAGGTCCGATGAAGGTCCTGTCCAGTGTTTAAGACTGCCGCACTTTAGCATTTATCGCCAGTCGCGGTTGTCTGAGCGGGTAACCAGCGTTGCAATACGCGCTGCAGTTCGGTGCGGCGCAAGGGTTTGCTCAGGTAGTCGTCCATGCCGGCGGCCATGCAGCGCTCGCGGTCACCGTCGAGCGCATTGGCAGTCAGGGCGATGATCGGTAAGCCGGCGCCGTTAGCCAGCTGGCGGATGCGTCGGGTGGCTTCATAGCCGTCCATGTGCGGCAGCCGGCAGTCCATCAGCACGGCGGCAAAGCGTTGCTGGCCGACCAGGTCAACCGCTTCAAGGCCGTCTTCGGCCGTGCAAACGGTCAGCCCCAGGCTGCGCAACATGGCCTCGATGACGCTCTGGTTGACCGGGTTGTCCTCTACCAGCAGTACCTGTTTATCGTTGGGAGTGGGTGAGGGCGCGTCCGTTGGCCGCGGCAGCGGCACAGGAGCAGGGCTGGCCAGGGCCAGGGGCATCTCCAGGGTAAAGGTCGAACCCAGACCTACACGGCTTTCGCCGCGCAGCTTGCCCCCCATGCGCTCGGCCAAGGTACGGGCGATAGACAGCCCCAGACCGGTGCCGCCATAACGCCGGGAAATCGAACTGTCGGCTTGCTGGAAGGCCACGAACATCATTTCCAGGCGGTCGCTGTCGATGCCAATCCCGCTGTCACGCACGCTGCAGGTCAGCCAGATCAGTTGCTGGTCGAGTACCTGCCAGCGGGCTTCGACCTGCACCTGGCCGCGTTCGGTGAACTTCAGTGCATTGCCGACCAGGTTCAACAGAATCTGGCGGATGCGTGTAGGGTCGCCGTTTACCTGCAACTGTTCGAGGCCGCTCGGCAGTTGCAGGTGCAGGCCCAGGCCGCGCTGCTGGGCGCTGTGCTGGAATGACAGAACACTGCTGGTGATCAGCTCGCCGAGGTTGAAGTCGATGTGTTCCAGCTGCAGCGCCGCCCGCTCGATGCGCGAGAAGTCGAGAATGTCGTTGATCACTTTCAGCAAGTGCCCGGTGGACTCGCTGGCTACCGCGGTGTAATCGGCCTGTTCATTGCTGAGCGTCGTGGTTTCCAGCAGTTGCAGCATGCCCAGCACGCCATTCATCGGGGTGCGCAGTTCGTGGCTCATCATTGCCAAAAAGTCCGATTTGGCGCGGTTGGCCTGCTCGGCCTCTTCACGGGCCTGGACCAGTTCGGCAATGGCCTGCTTCTGTTCATCGCTGGCTTGCTCCAAGGCGCTGGCCAGGTTGTTGATATGCCGTGCCAGGTGGCCCAGCTCGCTGTCGTCGACCACCGGCAAGGGGGTGTTGTACTCGCCTTGCTGAATGGCCTTGACCGCATGGCCCATGTCGCTGATCGGCTTGGCCAGGCTCAGGGCCAGGCGGCGCGCCAGCAAGAAGGTGAACAGCAGGGCAAACAGCGCGAGGATGCCGGCCTTGATCACGATTTCCTGTTGACGCTGGCTGAAGGCGTCATCGGACATGCCGACGATCACCCGGCCCAGGTAGTCGTCACCGATGGCTGGGGTGCTGGCCTTGCCCTGTTGCAGGAAGTCGTTGTCCAGGCGGATCTGTTGCAGGCGGATGGGCGCCTGGAACACTTCGACCTGCTGGGCACGGTTGGTGCTTTCATCGGACTGCTCGACGTAGACCAGGATGTGGTTGCGGCTGTCCTGCACCTCAAGGAAGCGCACGTGCGGGATGCTGAGGGTGGCGCGCATCAGCCCTTCGAGGACTTCATTGTTGCCGGAAATCACCCCGTATTCCGAAGCGGGTGCCAGCTGGTTGGCGATCAGTTGCCCCGTGTGGTTGAGCTCCTGGCGCAAGTCCTGGATACGCACGAAGGTAAAGAAGCTGATCAGCAGCAAGGTTAGCAGCAGGGCCGGGCCCAGGCTGATGATCTGGGTGCGGGTGTGAATGTCCCAGCTCAGGCGCTTGCTCATGGGGTGGGTTCTCCTTCGGCCAGGACCTTGGCGGCGGCGTTCGGATCGATCGGTTCAAGGCCCAGGGCGCGGGCCACCTGCTGGTTGCCACTGACACCGTAGTGCGCCGGATACAAGCTGCGTGGCCAGCGCGCGGGCGGCTGGTCGAGCAACTGGTCGAGTTCTGCCAGCCAGTCGTCCTGGTCGCTGTAACTGCTGGCCAGGGCGCCGGCGCGAACGAAGCCTGCGTTCGGGCCGATCAGGGCCATTTGCCGGCTATAGCTGCTCAGCAGCAGGTTCTTTGCGGTCTTGGAGTTGTACAGGTCGGGGTCGTCCAGGCCAAGCAGCACGTCACTGTTGCCCAGCAGGTGCTGCAGCGGCCGGTTGTCACGCGGGTCGGACCAGTCCTGGGCAACGATTTCCAGGCCCAGGGGGCGGGCGGCATGGCGCAATTCGTCGAGCAGGAAGCTGCTGTGCTCACCGTACAGCACACCCACGCGCTGGGCCTGCGGCAGCAGGTAGCGCGCCAGGCGCAATTGCCGGCCGGGCGGTGCGTCACTCCACAGCAAGGTGAGGAACGCGGGGCGCGACTTTCCCAGGCGTTGTTCAGCCTGTACCCGGCTGACGCGCATGGCCAGGGCCGGAGGGCCGGCGGTTTCGCCCAGGCGCCACTCCAGCGCGGCATTATCGAGCAGGATCAGGCGCTGGTCGCTCTTGAGCTTGCCTGGGCGCGGCAGGTCGGCGGTGGCCTGGAAATGCACATGGTCATGGGGCCGGCGGCTTTCCAGTGCGGCGACGAAATTGCGGATGCCGGGCTGGTCTTCGGCACCGATCAGGAGGATTTCGGCAGCCGACAACGGCCCCAGCGGCCACAGGCACAGCAGCAACAGGCGCAGCAGCAAGGCCATCAGAATTCCAGCTCCGCACTGACGCTCAGGCGGTGGCGGCTGTCATAGCGGTTCTGCGCCGCCGTGGTCGGTTCATCGTCCAGGCGCTGTTGCCACAGCGCCGCCAGTTCAAGGTTGCTGCCATACACCCGAAAGCGCTTGGCCAGGCGCAGGTCCAGGCGCTCGTAACGGTATTCGTTGAGTGCATCGTCGCCGTAATAGAACAGTGCGCTCGACCAGCCGGCGCCCCATTCATGCATCCAGCCGGCCGAGCCGCTGTTGCGGGCGCTGAGGCGGCGGTCGTCTGTGTTGCTGGCCCACGCGTCGACGTAGGCGTAGGTCAGGCGCAGGCGGTCGTGCAGGGTGGGGCGCCAGTCCAGTTGCGCCTCGCTGCCGGTGAACCGGGCCTTGTTCGCATTGCTGGCGATGTACTGGTTGTTCTTCAGTGGCTCGCTGATCATGCCAGTGATCTCGTCATAGAACAGCTTCACGTCCATGCTCAGGTCGATGTCGCTGAAGTAGCCGTTGTAGCCCAGCTCGCGCGAGCGCATGCGCTCCTGTTCGAGGTCGCCGGGGCCGCGGGTCTTGACAAAGTATTCGCCGTTTTGCAAACCGAATGCATTGGGGGAGAGGTTCTTGACCGTGTAGCTCCAGTTGACGTTGTTCTCGAACATGTCGGGGGAGCGCACGGCCTCGGAATACACCGCGCGCAGGCCGTGGCGCGGCGTGATCAGGTAGTTGACCGCGACGCGTGGGGTCAGCGAGCTGCCGGACAGGCGCGAGTCCTCGAACATGGCGCCGCCCTGCAGGATCCAGTGTTCGTCGGCGCGCCATTCCAGCTGGCCGAACAGGCGCCAGGTCTGGTCGTCGAGGCTGCCGTTGAAGTAGGTCTTCGAGTCGGCACGATCATAGCGGTAGTTCATGCCGCTGAGCAGGCGCAGGCTGTCGGTCAGGCTCAAGGTGTCCTGGATTTCCAGGTCGTAGCGGGTTTCGCGCGTGCTCTGGTCGACATCGCCGCAGACCGGCTGGCTACCGCCGGCCTTCCATTGTTCCTGCACCTTGTTCGACAGCGCACTGAGCACCGGGTCGCTGGTGGCAGGCAGGTCACCCAGGGCAACGCCACGTGCCACTTTTTCGGCGAAATCGGGGTTCATCTGCCAAAGCTGGGTCAGCTCGCTGCTGAATGACTGCAAGGCATCACAGGCACGCCAGACCTGTTGGCGGTCAAAGTGCTGCGCCGAGCCCTGGATGTACAGGCTGTGTTCGGCGCTGAAATCCTTGGTCCAGCGTATTGAGCCGGCGTAGTCCTTGGCATTGACGTCAGCGTTGTCGCCGGCTTCGTAGCGGGCAAACACCGGCTGGTAGGTATAAGGCCGCTGGTTGCTGCCTTCCTTCGCCGCCACTTGCCATTCCAGGGTCTGGTCGACGGCCAGGTTGTGGCTGGCGCTGAGGTTGAAGCGGTTCAGGCGGCGGCTGTCACGGTAGTCCTGGCCGAACTGGTTTTCGTCAAAGCCGTCGTCCTGCTGGCCCGAGACCGACAGGCGCATGTCGCCGCCCTCCCAGCCGAAGCCGTGGCTGAGGTAGTAATCGTTGATACCGTTCTGGCCGCGGGTCAGCTTCATGCGCGTGCCATGGCTGTCGGCCGGGTTGCGGGTGAGGATGTTGACCACGGCCATCAGCGCGTTGGCGCCATAACTGACCGTGTTCGGGCCGCGGAACACCTCGATGCGCTCGATATCCTCCATGGCCAGGGGGATGTCGCTCCAGTCCACCGTGGCCAGGCCGGCGCGGTACACCGAGCGGCCATCGATCAGTACTTGCATGCGCCGGGCGTCGTTGACGTTACTGCCGTGGTAGTTGACCGTCGGCTGGTTGCCGGCACCGTAGCCGATCATCATGCCTGGCACCAGGCGCAACAGTTCGGGGATATCGCGTGCGCCGCTGGCGCGGATCAGCTCGCTGTCGAGCACGGTCATGCTGCCCGGCACCGCTGCCGGGGACTGTTTAAGGCGCGTGGCGGTCAGAACCTGTGGCAGGTCGGTGTTGTCGATGAACAGGTCGTCGGCCACGGCCGGGCCGCCGAGCAGGGCAGTCAATATGAGCAGGCGTGGGTATGGGGGCGTGCCAGGGAACACAGAGCAGCCTTGTATCAGGGTTGAAACAGGCATGGTAACTGACCTTGGAGGTTTTGCCAGTGGGGCTTCGGGTGTAGGGCTTGAATTGTGCAGCGCGGCGGAAATCGAGCGCCGCCCGCGCGGCGCTTCGCGGGGCAAGCCCGCTCCCACATCTGTTTCGGGCCAGTTACTCCTGTGAGTTCACCGCTGTCCGCCTTGGTGCTTGTCTCGATATCGCGTCGAACAAACAAGGCGGACAAAGGTAATTTCACAGGAATGATTGGCCCGAAACAGACTGTGGGAGCGGGCTTGCCCCGCGAAGCGCCGCGCGGGCGGCGCTCGATTTCCGCCGCGCTGCACATTTCAAGCCCTAAACCACAAACACCCTGACACTGGTTCTGTCGCAGACGAGCCGTATAATGGCGGGGTCGCCACTTAATTTTTGGCTTTAACGGATTGAATATGACTGAACAGCAACCTGTTGCAGTTCTGGGCGGCGGCAGCTTCGGCACCGCCGTGGCGAACCTGCTGGCGGAAAACGGTGTGCCGGTGCGCCAATGGATGCGCGACCCGGCGCAGGCCGAGGCCATGCGCCTCAATCGTGAGAACCCGCGTTACCTCAAAGGTATCCGCTTGCACGATGGCGTCGAGCCAGTCAACGACCTGCTGGCCACCCTGCAAGCCTGCGAGCTGGTGTTCGTTGCCCTGCCATCGAGCGCCTTGCGCAGCGTGCTGGCACCGCACGCCGAGTTCTTGCGTGGCAAGGGCCTGGTCAGCCTGACCAAGGGTATCGAGGCGCAGAGCTTCAAGCTGATGAGCCAGATTCTCGAAGAAATCGCCCCCGAGGCGCGCATTGGCGTGCTGTCCGGGCCCAACCTGGCACGCGAAATCGCCGAGCACGCGCTGACCGCCACGGTGGTCGCCAGCGAAGACGAAGCGCTGTGCCAGCACGTGCAAGAGGTGCTGCACGGGCGCACCTTCCGCGTTTACGCCAGTGCCGACCGCTTTGGCGTCGAACTCGGTGGGGCGCTTAAAAACGTCTATGCGATCATCGCCGGCATGGCCGTGGCGCTGGGCATGGGCGAGAACACCAAGAGCATGCTGATTACCCGGGCCTTGGCCGAGATGACCCGCTTTGCCGTCAGCCAGGGCGCCAACCCCATGACCTTCCTCGGCCTGGCCGGTGTCGGTGACCTGATCGTCACCTGCTCCTCGCCCAAGAGCCGCAACTACCAGGTGGGTTACGCGCTGGGCCAGGGCCAAAGCCTGGAGGAGGCGGTCAATCGCCTGGGCGAAGTGGCCGAAGGCGTCAACACCCTCAAGGTGCTAAAGGCCAAGGCCCACGAGGTACAGGTGTACATGCCGCTGGTGGCGGGCCTGCATGCCATCCTCTTCGAAGGCCGCACGCTGAACCAGGTGATCGAGCACCTGATGCGCGCCGAACCCAAGACCGACGTCGATTTCATTTCCATCAGCGGTTTCAACTGAGCCGAACAGAGCAAGGAGCGGTACATGAACGATACCCCGGAGCGCGCCCAGCGCGAGTCGATCATCCTGCGGGTGCTGTGGATGCTGGTGTTCCTGGTGGTCTGGCAACTGGCCGAACTGCTGCTGGGAGGCCTGGTGCTGGTGCAACTGATCTACCGCCTGGTATATGGCGCACCCAGCGCTAGCCTGATGAACTTCGGCGACAGCCTGAGCCAGTACCTGGCGCAGATCGGCCGTTTCGGCAGTTTCCACACGGACCAGAAGCCTTGGCCGTTCGCGGACTGGCCGGCAGCGCGTGCGCCGGAAGGTGAGGCTGCACACGCCGTGGCGCCGGCCCCGCACCCGGTGCGTGACGAGGAACCCAAGCTGTGAAGCTGTGGGTGCTGCGCCACGGTGAGGCAGAGCCACGGGCCAACACCGATGCCGAGCGCCGCCTGACTGCACATGGTCGCGAGCAGGTGCTGCACAGCGCTGCTCGTCTGCTGGGGCAGCCGCTGCAGGCGATCATCGCCAGCCCGTACGTACGCGCCCAGCAGACGGCGGCGCTGGTGCATGACACCCTGGGCTTTGCCGAGCCGGTGCGCACCGTGCCGTGGCTGACCCCGGAGAGTGACGTGCAACAGGCCATCGGCGAAATCGAGCAGCTGGGGCTGGAGCATGTACTGCTGGTCAGCCACCAGCCGTTGGTGGGCACCTTGGTCGGCGCGCTGGAACATGGCCACAAGCAGCAGCCGGCGGCCATGAGTACTGCCAGCCTGGCCGAGCTGGAAGGGGAGTGGCCGCTGGCTGGGTTGATGACTCTGCGAGCGCTCAATTTTCCTGATTGAGCCTATGGGGCCGCTGTGCGGCCCATCGCCGGCAAGCCAGCTCCCACAGGGACCGCATCAGGCCTGAGGGCTGCACCGTACCTGTGGGAGCTGGCTTGCCGGCGATAGGCTGCGCAGCAGCCTCGACATTCAAAAGGCAACTGGCATTTTTGTCAGTTGTCGCGTCCTCTGCCGACTTGCTAGCGTTGCCTCAAAGCAAGTAGTCAGGGAGCGACGAATGAGCGGTGTGATGTTGGAGATGTTGTGCTCCCTGGACCTGCAATCCACCATTGAAAAGGTTGATCAGGGCGCTTCGCTGGATTTTGCCCAGTACAGCCTGCTGCGTGAGTCAGCCGATGCCAAACTTTATCAGTTGATGCACAAGGTCGCGGCCAATACCGAACTGGAGCCCGCCGTCAGGCAACAGAGCGAGCACGACCTGCTTACCCTCCAGGACGCCTGCCAGCGCGTAACCCACTTGCTGCAAACCAGCTGCCTGGCCTTGCGCCGGCTGCAACTGGGCTACCCGGACCAGCACCTGGCCCGTGAAGCGCTGCAGAGCCAGCTGGCTTACATGCAAGCGTGTCTGCGGCGGTCGCTGGACAGTTTCGACCGCTCCTCATGGCCTGATCGCCACCGCCGATGACCTTTCCGGACATTGCCGAAAGCCCCTTCGGTACCGACAATGGGCCATCATCCCCGTCCGGACCTGGCGCCATGTCGCAGCAGATTTTCTTCGCCCATGCCAACGGTTTTCCTTCGGCCACCTACGGCAAGTTGTTTGCCGCGCTGGCGCCGGACTATCAAGTGCAGCACCTGGCCCAGCACGCGCACGATCCACGCTTTCCGGTGGACGACAACTGGCAGGGCCTGGTCGATGAGCTGTTGCATCACCTGGCGCAGCAGGACCAGCCGGTCTGGGGCGTCGGCCATTCGCTGGGTGGGGTACTGCACCTGCACGCGGCGTTGCGCTGCCCCGAGTATTACCGTGGGGTGGTCATGCTCGACTCGCCGGTGCTGACCCGTGCGGACCAGTGGTTGCTGCGCACTGCCAAGCGCTTTGGCTTTATCGACCGCATTACCCCGGCCGGGCGCACCCTGGGCCGTCGTGAAACCTTCAATGACCGCGACAGTGCCCGGGACTATTTCGCCGGCAAGTCATTGTTCCGCCACTTCGACCCCGACTGCCTCGATGCTTACGTAGAACACGGCCTGCAAACGATGGAGCAAGGCCTGCAGTTGCGCTTCGACCCGGCGACTGAAATCAGCATTTACCGCAGCATCCCGCATACCAGCCCCGCCCCTGCGCGCCAGTTGCAGGTGCCGCTGGCCATGGTGCGCGGCGACCGGAGCAATGTCATTCGCCGCCACCATACTCTGGCCGTGCGTGGCATGCCCATGGGGGAGTACCACCGCGTGCCAGGCGGGCACATGTTCCCGTTGGAGCGGCCGGCTGACACTGCCAGCCTGATCAAGGGCCTGTTCGACCGCTGGAGCCAGGCATGAGCGCGCAGGTCGAGGAAATCCGCCTGAGCCTGGGCCATATCGAACTGGCCGCGCACCTGTTCGGCCCCGAAGACGGGCTACCGGTGATCGCCCTGCATGGCTGGCTGGACAACGCCAACAGTTTCGCCCGCCTGGCGCCGCAACTGAAGGGGCTGCGCATCGTTGCCCTGGACCTGGCCGGGCATGGCTACTCGGAGCACCGCCCGCTTGGCGCCGGCTATGCGCTGGCGGACTATGCCCATGACGTGCTGCGGGTCGCCGAGCAACTGGGCTGGCAGCGTTTCGCCCTGCTGGGCCATTCGCTGGGGGCAATTATTTCGGTGCAACTGGCCGGCGCGTTGCCGGAGCGGGTCAGCCACCTGGCCTTGATCGACGGTGTCATCCCGCCGACCGGTGCCGAGCAGGATGCCGGTGAGCGCCTGGGCATGGCGTTGCAAGCCCAGCTGCGGCTGGATGGCAAGCGCAAATCGGTGTACACGACGCTGGAACAGGGCGTGCAGGCGCGCATGAAAGGCATGGTCGCGGTCAGCCGCGAGGCCGCCGAACTGTTGGCCCGGCGTGGCCTGATGCCAGTGCCAGGTGGCTACAGCTGGCGCAGCGACAGCCGGCTGACCCTGCCGTCGCCGGTACGCCTGAGCGAAGCCCAGGCCATGGCCTATGTGCGCCGGGTGAACTGCCCGGCGCGGCTGGTGGTGGCCGCTGATGGCATGCTGGCGCGCCACACCCGTCTGTTGGAACAGCTACCCTTTGAGCAGGTGACACTGCCGGGCGGGCATCACCTGCACCTGAATGATGAACAGGGCGCGGCCCTTGTCGCAGACTGTTTCAATCGCTTCTTTGGCTTTGCTTGACTTGCACCGGACAAGTGTCGAGGCTTGGCGGGTTGAAAGGGAGACAACCATGCAACTGCCAGACATCCTGGAGCTTCACTTCGGCGCAGGGCGCCGCCTGGTTCGCCAATGAGCGCGCCTTCAGCCATCCGTACTGCCGTCGTCGCCTGCCTGGCGTTCGCCAGCCCCATGCTGTGGGCCGGCAGCCTGCCGGTGCCTCAAGACGCCAAGGTGGTCGACCAGCGTCCGGCCGTGGAGCAGGAGCGCGTCTATCCGCTGGGCCCGTTACGCAAGATCAGCGGCCGCCTGCGGGTCGAGGACAAGGTCGAAAGCCGCGGCCAGGTCAGTTCGGTCACCTACGAGCTGCCGGTCGAACGCAGCGCTCGTGAAGCCTTCACCAGCGCCCGCGAAGCGCTGCAGCGCGACGGTGGCTACCCGTTGTTCTGGTGTCAGGGCCGCGATTGCGGCGAGGCCAGCCTGTGGGCCAACGATGTGTTTGCCAATGCCCGCCTCAACGGTGGTGACGAACAGCAGGCGTTCATTCTGCTGCGCCGCTCGGCAGAAGAGGCCGACACGCTGGTCGCGCTGTACAGCGTTACCCGTGGCAACCGCCGCGCCTACCTGCATGTGGAGGAATTCGTCGCCGGCAGCCCGCTGGGCGACTTGCTGCCGACCGCCGCCACGGTGCTGCGCGAAATGCGCGACACCGGCAAGCTCGACTACCCTGACCTGGCTGCACCGCAAGACACCTGGGTGAGCCTGCTGGCCCGCAGCCTGAACCTCGACAGCACCTTGCGCGCCAGCCTCAGTGGCGCCCAGGCCGAGGCCTGGCGCGAGGCGTTGACCAAGGCTGGCGTGCGTAATGGCCGCCTCGAAGTTGGCACTGCGCCCACCGACGGCCTGCACCTTGAACTGATCCGTTGAACGAGCGCCCCCATGGTTAACAATGATCGCCTGCTGGTCCAGATTCTGCTGTTGGCGTTGCTGGGCGCTGGCCTGTGGGTGATGGCGCCGTTCATTTCGGCGCTGTTGTGGGGGGCCATCCTGGCCTTTGCCAGCTGGCCGTTGATGCGCTTGCTGACGCGTGTGCTGGGCGGGCGCGAGACGCTCGCGGCCAGCTTGCTGACCACTGCCTGGATCCTGATCGTGGCCCTGCCGCTGGTGTGGTTGGGGTTCAACCTGGCCGACCACATTCGTGATGCCACGGCGTTCGTGCGTGACGTGCAGGTTGACGGCCTGCCGGATGCGCCGGCCTGGTTGGGTGGCATCCCGTTCGTGGGCGAGCGCCTGGTCAGTGGGTGGCAGTCGCTGGACCAGCAGGGCGCGGCCTTGCTGGCCTCGGTCAAGCCGTACCTGGGGCAGGTGGGCAACTGGCTGCTGGCGCGCAGTGCGCAGATCGGCAGCGGTGTGCTGGAGCTGACCCTGAGCCTGGTGTTCGTGTTCTTCTTCTACCGTGACGGGCCGCGCTTGTCAGCGTTTGTACTGCGCTTGCTGCACCGTTTGATGGGTGAGCGTGCCGAGTATTACCTGGACCTGGTGGCCGGTACCGTACAACGGGTGGTCAACGGGGTGATCGGCACGGCGGCGGCGCAGGGCCTGCTGGCGTTGATCGGCTTCCTGATTGCCGGCGTGCCGGGGGCTATCGTGCTGGGCCTGGTGACCTTCATGCTCAGCCTGATCCCCATGGGCCCGCCACTGGCCTGGATCCCGGCCACTGCCTGGCTGGTGTGGAAGGGCGAGTACGGCATGGCGGTGTTCCTGGGCATCTGGGGCACGTTCGTCATCAGCGGGGTGGACAACGTACTCAAGCCGTACCTGATCAGCCGCGGCGGTAACCTGCCGCTGGTGATCGTGTTGTTGGGGGTGTTTGGTGGCTTGCTGGCGTTTGGCTTTATCGGCCTGTTCATCGGGCCGACCTTGCTGGCGGTGGGTTACAGCCTGTTGCTGGACTGGAGCCGTAACGCTGAACAGCCGCCACTTCAGCGGTAGCCTGTTGAGGCTTCTTTGCGGCTAGGTGTTCGCCTTGGCTTTGGCAGTGCCTGTGAGATCGAGCGCCGCCCGCGCGGCGCTTCGCGGGGCAAGCCCGCTCCCACATTTGTTTCGGGCCAATCACTCCTGTGACTTCATCACTGGCCGCCTTGTTTGTTCCATTCAATATCGGCTGTGCCACTGCTCTTCATCCATCTCCAGCCATGCACCTAGGGTGCGCGCGCCAAAGGCACAGGAATAATTGGCCCGAAACAAATGTGGGAGCGGGCTTGCCCCGCGAAGCGCCGCGCGGGCGGCGCTCGATCTCGCAGGCCCTCAAAATCTCAAGGCAAGCACCTGTCGGCCCATTACTGATTAACCAACTGGAATTAGGGCACCCCGCTCAGTACTTCCAGGTTACCGATGCAGTGAGGTTACGGGGCGCACCGTAGTTGGTGGAGCCTGCCGACTGGTACAGCGATAGCAGGTACTTGCGGTCGAACACGTTGTTCAGGTTCAACGACGCACTCCAGTGCTCATCAAAGTCGTAGCTACCCATCAGGTCCACCAGCGCGTAGGCCTGCTGGCGCACACGGCTGTTACCATCGGCCTGTGTCGCACTTTGCCATTGCACGCGTGTACCGATCCGGGCTTGTGGCTGGCTCGGCAGGCGATAGGTGACACTGCCACGCAGGCTGTGGCTCGGCACATAGCGGCGGGTCTTGTCGCCCGTGTCATCCTCGATATGCACATAGGTGTAACCGGCGGCCAGGTCCAGGCCAGGCATCGCCTCGCCCGAGGCTTCCAGTTCCACACCCTGGCTGTCGTTATCTTCGCCACGGTAGGTGTACTGGCCATTGACGATTTCGCCAGTGGTCACCGCCACGTTCTGCTGTTCGGTCTTGAACAGGGCGGCGCTGACGGTCAGGCGGTCTTGCAGCAGGCTACCTTTTACGCCCAACTCGGTGCTTTTACCTTCCAGCGGTTCGATCACGCCGCCGGCGCTGCTGCGCAGATACTGCGGTTTGAAGATCTCGGTCCAGCTGGCATAAAGGCTCCATTGCGCGTTCAGGTCGTAGACCAGCCCGGTGTAGGGCGTGACCTTGCCGTGCACCCGGGTATCGTGTGCTGCGCCATAACCCATGCCATCGCCATCGGCACTGAGCATACGGGCGCCGGCAATCCAGTGCAGGTCATCGGCCAGGCTGAAACGTGCGCCGGCATACAGGCTTTTCTGGCGGTCGGTGAAGTGCTGGGTGTTGAGTTCGTCCGTGTAGATCAGCGGTGGTTTCACCACGGCGCCAGCCAGTGCATCGGCCAGGCTGACAATTTCGTTTCCGGAACTGTTGCGGTAATAACCGCGCTCATCGTGGCGGCTACGGCCGTAATTGGCGCCTAGCGTCAGCTCGTGTTGGCGCCCTAACAGGGCAAAGGGGCCTGACAACTGCGCTTCGCCAATGAGCTGGTGTTCGGTACTGGTGGTGCGGTTGATATAGGCGAAGACGTCATCGGCGGTGAAAGGGATGGCGTATAGCATCTGGGTATCCTGATGCTGGTTTACTCCGGTCAGCGTAACTTTGCCTTGCCAGCCCTCGCCAAAGTCATGCGCCAGTTCCGCAAAGGCCCGTTGCGTATGGATATTCCAGTAGGTCCACGGTTGGCCAATACTCGAACTGCGGCTGGTGTAGTGAATCGGGTTGCCCTGGTAGTCGGCCATCGGCAGTGCGCCCCAGGTGCTGCCGTTGGCGTCGCTTTTCTGTTCGGAAAACCCCACGGTCAAGGTGTCTGCTTCGCTCAGGTCGAAGT
This sequence comes from Pseudomonas sp. NPDC089407, assembly GCF_044900445.1. Lineage (NCBI taxonomy): Bacteria > Pseudomonadati > Pseudomonadota > Gammaproteobacteria > Pseudomonadales > Pseudomonadaceae > Pseudomonas > Pseudomonas sp. NPDC089407. The sequence goes on along the minus strand of NZ_JBJDNB010000007.1, from coordinate 111,677 downwards.
CCAGCAGGCCCGCCGTGACATTCAGTTCGTGGCTGTAGCGGTCCAGATATGAGTTGCCCTTGTCGTGGGCGTAGATGAAGCGCCCGCGCACGTTGCCGCTGTCGGTCAAGGGGCCGCTCACATCCAGGTCTGCGCGGCGGTTGTCCCAGGCGCCGATGCTGGCGCCAATCCTAGCCTGGAAGGTGTCGGTCGGCCTTTTACGCACGAAGTTGACTGTGGCCGATGGATTCCCGGCCCCGCTCATCAGGCCGTTGGCACCGTGCAACACATCGATCTGCTCGAACTCGGCCAGGTCCTGGTCGCCCAGCAGTACACCGGACGAGAAGGGCATGCCCATACCGTCGTATTCGAAGTTATCGATGGTGAAGCCGCGCGAGGTGAACGCCGTGCGGTCGGTTTCGAACTGCTCGACGGTGACGGTGGGGGCGTTGCGCAGCGCGTCCTTCACGCTGTTGAGCTTGAAGTCGTCGAGTTGTTCGCGGGTGACGCTGGACACTGCCTGGGGCGTTTCCCGATTGCTCAGGCCCAGGCGTGTGGTACTGGTGGCGGGCCTGGCCTGGTAGCCGCGGCTCTGGCCATTACTTTGGGCCTGCAGGTACTGCACCTGCGTCGGGGCCAAGGTCACCTGGTTGCCGGCGCCTTGGCGCTCGCCAGGCAGCAGATACAGGGTTGCGGCGTCGGTACGTGCGAAGTTGTAACCACTGCCTTGCAGCAACCTCGCCAGGCCGTCATCGGCCGAGTAGCTGCCGACCACCGCCGTGCTGCGCAGGCTGGCATCGACATTGCCGTCGAGCAGCACGTTTTGCCCGGATTGCTGGCTGAACACCAGCAACGCCTGGCGCAGCGGCTGGGCCGGGATGTTCAGCGACAGTTTATGTGGCGCGCTTGCCGCCGGCGTGCCGGGGGCCGAGTGCGCCTGGGGGACGCCGGCCAGCATGGCACAGGCCATTGCTGCGCAGAGCACGCTGCGCTGCCAGCGTGGGTGGGTCAAGAGGTTGCGGTCGTGTTGCGTGGCCATTCGGGGCGCCCCATGCAAATGCAAATATGCGAATAACTCTCAGTGCCGTTAAGACGCATGAGGCATTTGAATGTCTGATGGGACTTTGAAGTTTTTTAACAAAGCCGCGCCTGCTTTGCGGTCAGGCGGGGTAGAGCAGGGTAACGAGGTCGGTATAGCGTGCCGTGCGCACCGCCAACGCGCGGGACAGCACATCGAGCATTTGCCCAGGTTGCTCCAGGTTGAGGATCAGGCTTACCCGCCGGGCCGCCAGTTGCTTGTCCATGATGAAGATACGCCCCTCGCGCCAGCGCTGCAGTTCATCGACCACCGTCTGCAACGGCTGGTTGAAGAACACCAGGCGCCCGCTGCGCCAGGCCAGTACCTGCTCCAGCTCGGCGCGCTGTATATCGCCGGTCGAGCGTGGGCTGAAACGCAGCGCCAGGCCTTCGTCCAGCTCAGTCTGCTGGGTGGCCGCCAGCACCTGAACGCGATGTCGGTGCACCGCCACCTGCGCTGTATCCGCGTGGCAGGACAAGGAGAACTCGGCCTCACTGCAGCGCAATTCACCGGCCTTGCTGACAACGGTGAATGGGCCTGCGCTGCTCGGCCGTGCCATGAAGAACGCCTGCCCATGCAGCATTTCGACTACACGACGGGTTGGCGAAAAATCCAGGTTCATGGCTGTATGCCCGGCCATCTCCACGGCCGAGCCATCCGGCAGGCGGGCGATTCGTCGCTCTCCCACTGCGGTGCCCAGGTCGGCGAAGGGCGTGTCCATGCCCTTGAGCCAGAAAAGGCCGGCACTGGCACTGGCGGCTGCGGCGCTGGCGGCGATCCCCATGCCGATGAAGCGGCGGCGAGAGACGCGTGCTGGGGGCGCTTGCCTGGCCACAGGCGGCTGCAACAGCTGCGCCGAGGCGGCCCAAAGATTCTCCAGTTCCGCATAGGCCAGGGCATGGCGTGCGTCCGCCGCCATCCACGCAGCCCAAGCCTCGCGTTGTGCCGGGCTGGGCGTGCCGCCATGGAACAACGCGAACCAGGCGTTGGCCTGCTGACCGATGTCGTCGGCGGGCGAGGCGGGGTCGGTAAACGGCGGTTCGCGGTTCATGGGTTCAACGCTTCACAGGCAATAGCAGGGTGGGTGCATTGTGGCAGGCCTTGCATTACCGGGACATGCCTTGTTTCAACAGTTCCAGGGCCTTGACCATGCGGCTGTAGGCCGTCTTGGGGGAAATACCCAGGCGGGCGCCGATGTCGACATAGGTCATGCCTTCGACCCGCACCATCAGAAAGACCTCGCGGCAGGGCTCGGGCATGTTCTGGATCACGCTGTTCAATGCGGCCAGTTGCTGATTGGCGATGGCGGCCTGTTCCAGGTTTGCGCAGGGCTGGGCCACTGCGTTGGCCTCGGGCGAGTCCAGTGGTTCGCTCTTGCGGTGCTGCTGGCGACGGGTATGGTCGATGAACAGGTTGCGCGCGCTGGAGAACAGGTAGGCGCGGAAGTTCTCGATGCGGCTGCGGCCCATCTGTTCAGAGAGGCGAATGAAGGTGTCCTGGGTCAGGTCGGCTGCGGTTTCCTTGCAGCGCAGGCGGCGGTCCAGATACGCCTCAATCTCTTCGCGATGGGCGAGATAGAGTGCCTTCAGATCTGAACCGGACATGGGCCACCTTGGCGGACGAGCAAGCGAGGGCGGCAAAATACCACAAATGAGAATTGTTTTGATTGGTGTTTGTGCATGTTTATGTGCCGGTTCCTTCGCGGGCTTGCCCTAATGCCAGTCAGTAAGCGGTATGGGCTGACAGGCGCATGCCTTGAGATGTTGGTTGCCGGTGAGATCGAGCGCCGCCCGCGCGGCGCTTCGCGGCACAAGGCCGCTCCCACATCTGTTTTGGGCCAATCAGTCCCGTGAGGTCACCTCTGTCCGCCTTGTTTGTTCCCTTCGATATTGCCAATGCGCCGCTGCTCATCATCAATCTCCAGCCATGCACCCAGGGTGCGCGTGCGCAGGTGGCAGGAATAACTGGCCCGAAACAGATGTGGGAGCGGCCTTGCGCCGCGAAGCGCCGCGCGGGCGGCGCCCGATCTCACCGGCAACCAACATCTCAAGGTATGCGCCTGTCAGCCCATACCGCTTACTGACTGACATTAGCGCAAGCCCGCGAAGAGGCCGGCACAAACCATTCAAAACGCTGATCTTTACGCATTTTTTATTCCCACCCCCACCCCTCGATCTCGCCCCTTTACGCCCCTCCCTCGGACAATTCCCCCAAAGCGGCCCAAGCCGCAACACGGGGAGAACCACTTATGAACATGCTTGACGGGCTGTCACTGCTGCTGGCAGTGGCCTTGGCGTTTTATCTGCTGGTGGCGCTGCTGCGCGCCGATCGCAGCTAGGGAGCGGCCATGCACAGTTACGATTACGCCTTGCTCCTGGCATTCTTCGCCCTCGTGCTGCTACCGGCACCCTGGCTCGGGCGGTTCTACCACAAGGTCATGGAAGGCCAGCGCACCTGGCTGTCGCCGCTGCTGGGCCCGGTCGAGCACGCCTGCTACCGGCTGGCCGGGGTAAACGCCAGCCAGGAGCAGAACTGGCGGCAGTACACCCTGGCCCTGCTGACGTTCAACCTGGCCGGTTTCCTGCTGTTGTTTGCGGTGCTGCTGTTGCAGGGCCACCTGCCGCTCAACCCGCAGCACGTGCCGGGCCAGGAGTGGTCGCTGGCGTTCAATACCGCCGTCAGCTTCGTCACCAACACCAACTGGCAGGCCTACAGCGGCGAGGCGTCGGTCAGCTACCTGAGCCAGATGTTGGGCCTGACTGTGCAGAACTTTGTCAGCGCCGCCACCGGCCTGGCCGTGCTGGTTGCCCTGTGCCGGGGTATTGCCCGGCGCAGTACTTCGACGCTGGGCAACTTCTGGGTCGACATGACCCGCGCCACCCTCTACGGCCTGCTGCCGCTGTGCCTGCTGCTGGCATTGCTGCTGGTATGGCAGGGCGTACCGCAGACCTTTGCCGACTATGCACACGCGCTGACGTTGCAGGGTGCTGACCAGACCATCCCGCTGGGCCCGGCCGCCAGCCAGATCGCCATCAAGCAACTGGGCACCAACGGTGGCGGGTTCTTCGGCGTCAACTCGGCGCACCCGTTCGAGAACCCCACGGCCTGGAGCAACCTGTTCGAGGTGGCGTCGATCATCCTTATTCCGGTGGCCCTGGTATTTACCTTCGGCCATTACGTGAAGGACCTGCGACAGAGCCGCGCGATCCTGGCCTGCATGCTGGCCCTGTTCCTGATCGGCGGCAGCACGGCGTTGTGGTCCGAGCACCAGCCCAACCCGGCCCTGGAAAGCGCGCAGGTACAGCAAAGCGCACCCATGGAGGGCAAGGAAAGCCGCTTCGGCACCACCGGTTCGGTGCTCTGGACAGTGACCACCACCGCCGCTTCCAACGGCTCGGTCAACGCCATGCACGACAGCCTCAACCCGCTGACCGGCATGGTGGCGATGGTCAACATGATGGTTGGCGAGGTGATTTTCGGCGGCGTCGGTGCCGGGCTGTACGGCATGTTGCTGTTCGTGCTGATCGCCGTATTCCTGGCCGGCTTGATGATTGGCCGCACCCCGGAGTACCTGGGCAAGAAGCTGCAGGCGCGTGAAGTGCAACTGCTGGTGGCGACCTTGCTGGTGATGCCCGTTGGCGTGCTGGTGCTGGGGGCGATAGCTGCCAGCCTGCCAGGCCCGGCGGGGGCGGTCAGCAACCCGGGGGCGCACGGTTTCAGCCAGTTGCTGTACGCCTACACCTCGGGCACGGCCAACAACGGCTCGGCCTTTGCCGGCTTTGGCGCCAACACGGTGTACCACAACCTGATGATCGGGCTGGCGATGCTCATCGGCCGCTTCGGCTACATCCTGCCGATCCTGGCGCTGGCCGGCAGCCTGGCAGCGAAGAAAAGCGCGCCCCAGGGGCTGAACAGTTTCCCCACCCATGGCCCGCTGTTCACCGGCCTGCTGCTGGTGACCATCCTGCTGGTCGGCGGCCTGACCTTCCTGCCGACCCTGGCCCTTGGGCCAATTGCTGAACACCTGAGCTTGGGTTTCTGAGGACTGACCATGAACATGCCCATTCCTGAAGTACAAGCCCGTCACAGTGCCAAGGACCAGACGCGGCTCGCCGCGCTGTGGCGGCCGGCACTGGTGCAGGCATTCGTCAAACTCGACCCGCGTCAGCTCAAGCGCTCGCCGGTCATGCTGGTGGTGGCCCTTACCGCCGTGCTGACAACCGTACTGTGTTTTGCTCCCGGCAGCGGCGTCAGCACCGGCGTGGCCCTGCAAATTGCCCTGTGGCTGTGGTTTACGGTGCTGTTTGCCAACTTCGCCGAAGCCCTCGCCGAGGGCCGGGGCAAGGCACGCGCCGACAGCCTCAAGGCGGGTAGCCAGGGCCTCACCGCCCAGCGTCGCCAGCGTGATGGCAGCTACGAGACCGTTGCCGCCAGCGCGCTGCGCAAGGACGACGTGGTCCGTGTGGTGGCCGGCGAAATGATCCCTGGTGACGGCGAGGTGCTCGAAGGTATCGCTGCAGTCAACGAGGCTGCGATTACCGGCGAATCCGCGCCAGTGATCCGCGAATCCGGTGGCGACCGCTCCGCCGTGACCGGCAACACGCGGCTGGTTTCCGATTGGCTGCTGATCCGCATCACCAGCAACCCGGGCGAGTCGACCCTGGACCGGATGATTGCCCTGGTCGAAGGCGCCAAGCGGCAGAAAACCCCGAACGAGATCGCCCTCGACATCCTGCTGATCGGCCTGACCCTGATCTTCCTGGTCGTCGTGGTGACCTTGCAGCCGTTCGCCCACTTTGTCGGCGGCAGCCTGCCGCTGATCTTCCTCGCCGCCTTGCTGGTGACGCTGATCCCTACCACCATCGGCGGCCTGCTGTCGGCCATCGGTATTGCCGGCATGGACCGGCTGGTGCGGCTGAACGTGATTGCCCGCTCGGGCCGAGCTGTAGAGGCAGCCGGTGACGTGCACACGCTGATGCTCGACAAGACCGGCACCATCACCTTCGGCAACCGCCGCTGCAGTGCGCTGCATGCTGCGCCGGGCGTCACCGCCCGTGAACTGGGGGAGGGCGCCTTGCTGGCTTCGCTGGCCGACGACACTGCCGAAGGCAAGTCGATTGTCGAATACCTGCGCCAGCTGCATGACTTTGTCGAACCGCCTGCCGGGCAGTACCAGGCCGTGGCCTTCAGTGCCGAAACACGGCTGTCGGGTATCGACTTCCAGCAGCGCCGCTACCGCAAGGGCGCCGTCGACGCGGTGCTGGCTTTCGTCGGCATCCAGCGCCTGGCAATGCCACCGGCGCTGGCCCGTGAAGTGGAGCGCATTGCCCAGAGCGGCGGCACACCGCTGCTGGTGTGCCTGGACAAGCGCCTGCTGGGGGTGATCCACCTCAAGGACGTGGTCAAGCCGGGCATCCGCGAGCGCTTCGCCGAGTTGCGCAAGCTGGGCATCCGCACGGTGATGGTAACTGGCGACAACCCGCTGACCGCTGCTGCCATTGCCGCTGAAGCGGGGGTGGATGATGTACTCGCCGAAGCCACGCCGGAAAAGAAACTGGCGCGCATTCGCCAGGAGCAGAACGACGGCCGCCTGGTGGCGATGTGCGGTGACGGTGCCAACGACGCCCCGGCACTGGCCCAGGCTGACGTGGGCATGGCCATGAACGACGGTACCCAGGCAGCGCGCGAGGCGGCCAACATGGTCGACCTCGACAGCGACCCGACCAAGCTGCTGGACGTGGTGCAGGTCGGCAAGGAGCTACTGGTTACCCGTGGTGCGCTGACCACGTTCTCCATCGCCAACGACGTGGCCAAGTACTTTGCCATCCTGCCGGCGCTGTTCGCCGCCATCTACCCGCAGCTGGGCGTGCTCAACCTGATGCAGCTGGCCAGCCCGCAGAGCGCGATTCTGTCGGCCATCGTGTTCAACGCACTGATCATCATCGTGCTGATCCCGCTGGCGCTGCGAGGCGTGCGGGTGCAGGCGGCCAGTGCGGCGCACCTGTTGCGGCGTAACCTGCTGGTCTACGGGCTGGGCGGTATTGTCGTGCCGTTTGCCGGGATCAAGCTGATCGATCTGTTGCTCAATGCCCTGCACCTGGTCTGAGGAGGCCACCATGAATGCATATGTACGCCCGGCATTGAGCCTGGCTTTGTTGATGACGCTGGTGACGGGGGCGCTCTACCCGCTGGCGGTGACCGGTATTGCCCAGGTGGCCTTCCCGAACCAGGCCAACGGCAGCCTGGTGCGCGATGAGCAGGGCAAGGTGCGCGGTTCGGCGCTGATCGCCCAGGACTTCCAGGCCGATGGCTGGTTCCATTCGCGGCCTTCGGCAGGTGCCTACGCTACCGTGGCCAGCAGTGCCAGCAACCTGGCACCGAGCAACCCGGCGCTGGTGGAACGGGTCAAGGCTGATGCGGCTGCGCTGTATCAGGCGCAGCAGGGGCCGGTGCCACAGGCATTGCTGACGACATCGGGCAGCGGCCTTGATCCGCACTTGTCGCCGGAGGCAGTGGCTTACCAGATTCCGCGGGTGGCAGCGGCGCGGCAGTTGCCGGTGGAGCGCTTGCAAGCCTTGCAGGAAGAGGCCACCCTCCACCCATTGATGGGGCCGCCGGTGGTCAATGTGCTGGCGTTGAACCAGGCGTTGGAAAAACTCGCCACTTTTAGATGATCTGAAAGGGCTAGCAGGGATCCTGTGGGAGCGGGTTCACCCGCGAAGAAGGCGACTCGGTGCATGGCACCGGCTTCGCCGGTGTTCGCGGGTGAACCCGCTCCCACAGGTGTGGTGTTTATCCCTGAATCGGCTGAATGCTGGAAATCGCAAAGGATGAAACATGAGTGATTCCGCCCGCGCAGACGCGCTGTTGGCTACTCTCCCGCGAACCGGCCGGGGCCGGCTGAAGGTGTTTCTCGGCGCCGCCCCCGGTGTCGGCAAGACGTTCGCCATGCTCCAGGCCGCCCACGCCCAGCAACGCCAAGGCGTACAGGTGCTGGCCGGCGTCGTCGAAACCCACGGGCGCAGCGAAACCGAGGCGCTGCTTGCCGGTCTGCAACAGCAGCCCATGCTGCGTAGCCAGTACCGTGGCGTCACCCTGGAGGAAATGGACCTCGACGGCCTGCTGCAGGCCGCGCCCACCCTGGCGCTGGTCGATGAGCTGGCCCACACCAACGCCCCCGGCAGCCGCCACGCCAAACGCTGGCAAGACGTGCAGGAACTGCTGGCTGCAGGCATCGACGTGTACACCACGGTCAACGTCCAGCACCTGGAAAGCCTTAACGACAAAATTCGTGACATCACCGGTGTGCAAGTGCGCGAAACCCTGCCGGACTGGGTGCTGCAGGAAGCCTTCGAGCTGGTGCTGATCGACCTGCCGCCGCGCGAGCTGCTCGAACGCCTGCGCGAAGGCAAGGTGTACGTGCCTGAGCAGGCGCGGGCGGCGATCGATGCGTTCTTCTCGCAAACCAACCTCACCGCCCTGCGCGAACTGGCCATGCAGACGGCCGCCGCACAGGTCGATGCCGACCTGGCCCACGGTTATCGCCAGCGCGGCCAGGAAGCCCCGGCCTTGCGCGGGCGCTTGCTGGTCGGTGTGGACGGTGACGACCAGGCCGAGCGCCTGGTGCGCCACGCCAGCCGCGTAGCCCAGCGCCGCCACCTGCCGTGGAGCCTGGTGCATGTGGATAACGGCCGCTTGCGTGACGAAACTGCGCGGCACCGCCTGCAGGCCGCCCAGCAGCTGGCCGAGCGCCTGGGCGGGGAAGTGGTATTACTGCGCGCTGGCGAAGTGGCGCGCACGCTCATCCAGCATGCGGCCGAACGGCGTGCGAGCCTGGTGCTGGTCGGGCAGTCCCGCGATCGGCTATACCGGCGGCTGTTCGGGGCCGGTGTTGCTGCGCGGCTGCTGCGCGAAAGCCATGGCCTGGAAATCAACGTGCTGGACCGCGATGTTCAGCCTGCGGCGCCACGCTCGGCGGTGCGTCGGGTGTGGGTATGGCGGCATTACCTGTTGGCCTTGCTGGCGACCGTGATGGCTGCGGGCCTGGCCTGGGCGGTGTCGAGCGTGCTGGCGCTGCCGAATATCTCGCTGGTGTTCCTCGCTGCGGTGCTGCTGGTGGCGGTACGCAGCAGCCTGGGGCCTGCGCTGGCCTGTGCCGCGCTGTCGTTCCTCACCTACGACTTTTTGTTTATCCCGCCCAATTTTTCGTTCAGCATTCAGCGCGAAGAAGACGTGCTGACCTTGGTGTTCTTCCTCCTGATGGCCGCGCTTACCGGCAACCTGGCTGCCCGCCAGCGCCGCCAGTTGCAGGCGCTGCGCGAAACCCAGGCGCAGACCAGCCAGTTGCTCGACCTGTCGCGCCGGTTGACGGTGGCCACCGATCGCCAGGCTGTGTTCAACGCCGCCGGGCAGCACCTTGATGGCTGGCAGGACATGCAGGTGTGCCTGCTGGAGCGCAACGCCGAAGGCCAACTGCAGGTGGCCAGCGGCGCAGCCCACGCCTTCAGCGATACCGAACGCGCCGCCGCCGATTGGGCCTGGCAGCACGGCCAGGCCGCTGGTCACGGCAGTGACACCCTGCCCAATGGCCGTTGGTGGTGGTGGCCGTTGGCGGTGGACGAGCAGCCGCTGGCGCTGCTGGGCGTGCGCCCGCGCTCCGCTCAGCCGTTGAGCGACCCGCGCCGCCGCCTGCTTGTCGCCCTTGGCCAGCCGTTGGCCCAGGCCTTGGCCCGCGCCCGCCTGGCCGAACAGCTGGAGGCCGCGCGCCTGCATGGCGAAACCGAGCAGTTGCGCAGCGCCTTGCTGGCCTCTGTATCCCATGATTTGCGCACACCGTTGACCGCCATGCGCGGCAGCATCGACAGCCTGCTGGCGCTGGGCGAGGTGATCCCCGCCGAAGACCGCCGCGAGCTGCTGGAAGGCACCCGCAACGAGGCCGAGCGCCTCGACCGCTACATCCAGAACCTGCTGGACATGACCCGCCTGGGCCATGGTGGCCTCAAGCTCTCCCGCGACTGGGTAGCCCCGGCGGACATTGTCGGCAGTGCGCTCAACCGCCTGCGCGTGGTATTGGCGCCGCTGCGCGTGCACACCGACGTGCCGGCCGAGCTACCGTTGCTGTTCGTGCATGCCGCGCTGATCGAACAGGCGCTGGTCAATGTACTGGAGAACGCCGCACGCTTCTCGCCGGCGAATGGGCGGCTGGAGTTGCAAGTGGCGGTGCAGGATGAGCAGTTGCGCATTACCGTCAGCGACCAGGGCCCCGGTATCCCGGTAGCCGACCGCGAGAAGATCTTCGACATGTTCTACACCGCCGCCCGTGGCGATCGCGGCGGGCAGGGCACCGGCCTCGGCCTGGCGATCTGCCAGGGCATGATCGGCGCCCATGGCGGGCAGATCATGGTGGCTGAAGGCATCGATGGCCAGGGCACCGGCATCACTCTATGCTTGCCGCTGCCCCCTCAACCTGAAGCCGAAAGCGAACGCCCATGAGCCAGTCCGCCACCCTGTTGGTCATTGACGATGAACCGCAGATTCGCAAGTTCCTGCGCATCAGCCTGGCCTCGCAAGGCTACAAGGTGCTCGAGGCAGCGACCGGCGCCGAAGGCCTTACTCAGGCGGCCCTGGGCAAGCCGGACCTGGTGGTGCTCGACCTGGGCCTGCCGGACATGGACGGCCAGCAGGTGCTGCGGGAGCTGCGCGAATGGAGCGCGGTGCCGGTGATGGTACTGTCGGTGCGCGCCAGTGAAGTGCAGAAGGTCGATGCGCTGGATGGCGGCGCCAATGACTATGTGACCAAGCCGTTCGGCATCCAGGAGTTTCTCGCCCGGGTGCGTGCCTTACTGCGCCAGGTACCGCAGGCCGGTGGTTCGGAGGTGGCGGCCAGCTTTGGGCCATTGACCGTGGATTTTGCCTTTCGCCGGGTGACCCTGGACGGTGTGGAAGTGGCGCTGACGCGCAAGGAGTATGCGCTGCTGGCGCTGTTGGCCGGACACCCGGGGCGGGTGATTACCCAGCAGCAACTGCTCAAGGAAATCTGGGGGCCTAGCCATGTGGAGGACACCCACTATTTGAGGATCGTGGTGGGGCATCTGCGGCAGAAGCTGGGCGATGATCCCACGGCACCGCGGTTCATCATTACCGAGGCAGGGGTGGGGTACAGGTTGGTGGTGCCTGTCGCTTGATCCGGGTTCACCCCGTGTGAGTGGGTGATCTATGGTTTCAGCAAGCCGATTTCCCCACACGAGGCCCACCTGGCTTGCATCACCTGCAAGGCAGCTCCTACAAGGGCCAGTGCCGGCCAGACGAACCATGCAAGACAGATCTCACAGGAGAAGTCTGATGAACCCCACAGGAAAAATCTCTCTGGCTCAGGGGGCTGTTCTTGACTCCAAATCCATCTCGGCTGGCCACTCCACTTTTGGGGCCAGGCGCAGGGCAACTTCACACCAGAGCACATCGTTGTGGTCCTTGGGTTCCCCTGGTGGAGGCAAGGCTGAGGGGCCTTCCTGCATGTAGGTGCAGATGTAGGCCCAGACGTGCTCGCTTGCGCCCATTGTGACCAGAGGAAAACGGTCGATGACATTGTGAGTGCCTGGTGCGACGACGGAGAGTGTGACACCCCACTTGAAAATGAATCCGCCGTTTGGCAATGAAGCGTTCTGTGACCAGCGCTCGGCGCGGACTTGTGACCAGTCGTAACTGACAGGAACGACCTTGCCTTTGTCGAAGGGGTTCCACCATTGGTGCCTGAAGTTGTAGGCGTAGATTTTGCCGCGGGCGCGGTTGAAGCGAATGGGCAGGTCTCGGGGAGGCGCCAGATCTGCCCGGAATAGTATAATGATGCTCCATGAGAATATTGGATACATGATGATGGGTAGGAGGACGCTTTCAATATCTGTTAGATCCGTATTAATGATCATCCAAGGAAGATCAACCAAGATCGAAATCATAAAGAGTAGTGCTAGTGCGGAAACAACACCACGCCATGCCATTGCTGAGCGAGAGATTTCTAGGACAATATCATCTTGATAGTTCGGCGTCTGAGTGCCTAAGTGTGGTTCCAAACACGGTGCATCGAAGGGCGACGGCAAGTCTTCTTTCCAACCGGTGCAGGGCGGGATCAGCGTCGGGCCGCTCATTGGCTGAAGCCCTTGTTGGTATTGATCTCATTCTCCTTGAAAACGATTTGAGCGCAAGCGGTTTGGTCATGTCTGTTGGGCCAGTAGCTTAAGGTGAGCTCGATGGCCTGGAGGCTATGATAGTTGGACAATGGCAGCGATCCTTGAATGCTGAGGGCTGCAGTTACTTCGTCAAGTTTTATAACTGGTTGCATAGTAGGTGCACTTGAGAAGAGGTTCTTAGGCTCTTTGTCTTGAGCGTGCAATGTTAGCGGCGACGAACTATCGGCTGAAAAAATAGCTACTTCACGTCCCCTGGCTCCGTGGTTCAGGCTGAGGTTCCACTGATAATGCGAGAGCTGTTGATTGAAATTTGGAATGCGGATGAAGTAATCGAGACTGAAACTTGCCGGTACCGCATTTCCATCGCTGGTAAACATCGTTGGTGCAACTTCGCGTTGAGTGGCGTGGCTGATATCGAACTGGATCTGGATCGAGACCTCTACATGCAAACCGATGATAGCCGCGTTGAGGGCACCAATGGCCGTGTCCAAATCATTATCGGCTACCCATTGGCGACGAGATTGAGGTAGTCCCCACCTGGCACTACGGGCCCAAAGCTCCGTTGCTGATGATTCTCTCCGCTTGGCTGAAGTCGCTAGCAGATAAGCTGCCATGCCAAAAGAAATGCTTAGGCCTAATGGACCAAGTAAAGCGCCGTAGCCAAAAGCGGCCCAGACTCCAAATGCTGCTGCACCAAATGAAGCGGCACTCGCGAGCTGGTACGCCTGAACTGCAGCGGCATCTCCTTTTATCTTGGATCTTTGGCTTGCATAGCTGTACTGCGCCCCATCCATGACGCCAGCAATCGCCGCAATGCCAGCGCCGAATCTGGCAATACCGGTCCCCAGTGAAATCGTGGTTACCGGCCCAGGCCACGGTATCTGCGGACGCACCAGTCCAACAACGAGCCCTGCCGCTTCGACGCTAGTACCCAACAATCCAAGCGATGAAGACCAGACCCCCGCAAGCGCCTCCGGGTTGTTCTGATGCGTTTCCTGCAACGCCCGATAGTTCCTGCCCAGGCTGTCCTGAAGAAACCACAGTCCGCCCAAGGCAAGCAGAAATCTCGCGTTTGCGCCGTTGGCGGCGCCATCCCGTAAGCCGCGCAAGGCATCACTCGCCACACTTTGCGCGGCTATCGAACTGACCTTCAGCCCGCCGCTAACCCGAGCACCCAGGGTACCTGCACCAATCGCGACACTGCGTACCAGAGCCCCGATTCCGCCGGCCGCACCTTCGCGTAACTGCACCAGCCGCGCCTGCAAACTCTCGGCACTTTCAAACGCCCACAGCACCACGTCGATCATCTGGTTGCGATTGCCCGCTGCCGCCATATTGATCGCCCCACTGAGCACCATGGCCCGCACCTTGCGCCCCACGGGGTCTCGGAACTGCTTGTCGATCTGCTGCAGAAACGCATCGGTCCGCACCTGCAAGGCCTCATCGAGCATGCTCATGTATTCGCCCACTGTCAGCGACACCCGCAGCGGGGTCGCCTGCTGCCCGGCGAACAGGGCGAATGCCGAACGATGCACATGGCCAATCAGCGTTTTAGACCGTTCACTGATGTGCTGGCTGAGTGCATTCCCTGCGCTGTTGGTCGCGGCCAACAACTGGCCGATGGCATCCTGGATTGGCTTGATCATCAACAACTGGCCTTCGGCAGTACCGGCAATGCCTTTGATGATGTCGTACACCTTGCCGAAGTCGTCCTCGGCCAGTGCGACGATCACCTTCTGCATCAGCGTCTGATTCCTGGCCAGCAGCGCCTGGTACAGCAGGCTGTGTTCATCCTCCAGCAACTGCTGCCAGATATGCTGGGTCATCCCGAGCGGCTGGCCCTGCTGGGGCAGGGATTCAGTAGGGCCACCCGCCAGGCAGGCGGCCATCATCTGGATGAAGTATTCGACCGAAACAGGGTCTGTCGCGTCATAGTCGAAGTAACCGACCTGCTGAAACGCGCGCTTGGCATAGTGGTGGGCATACAGGTCGCCCACCTGGTCGATCATTGACTGCCAGTTTTTCAGTTCGCGGTCGTAATCGGCCTGGAAGGCCGCGCGGGCGGGCTCGTCGTAGCGCTTTTCCAGCCGCTCACGGGCTTCCTGCTGTTTGCGTGCGGTGTTGCGCGCGCTCTGCGCCTTGATGTCCACCGCGGGTAGATAGGTTTTGACTGCGAGAGGGGTCTTGTTCCACTGCTCGACCTGCCGGGCCTCACGTTCAGCGTCCTCGGCCCCCTGCGCGGCGGCGGTGGCGGCGTGTAATTGCTTGATGCCCAACAGCGCCTGCGAGGTGAAGTACTCGAAGTGCCGCTGCGGTTGCGCCCGCCATTCCTGCATGGCTCGCACCCAACCCGTGCGTTGCGCGTTCAGTTCCATCACCAGGCCGACCGGGTCGGGTAGCGTCAGTGCCAGCACGCCGTTGGGCAGTTGCTCTTGCGCGATGAGCCTGCGCACATGGTTGTTGGTTTCAGTCCACCGGCCGAAACGGCTGTAAAAGCCGTGTGCGCTGGAAAACCTGGTAGAGGAAAACGTAGAGAACTCCAAGACATTTTCCATGCCGAAGCGAAAACTGTCGGTCATGGCAATGCCGATGCTGGCAGGGTCGTTGCGCGCAGTCTCCAGGTCTACCTCGACGAAGCGGCCGAGGGTGCCCGGGTCACCGCCGGCAACACCTTTGCGATAACGGTCAAGTACGGCAAGGGGCCATGGGTCGTTGGCGAAGGCGACCCAGGCTTTGCTGTAGAGCGAGGTATTGATGTTGATGAATGAGGCAATCACATCGTGGCCTTCGGTGGTGCACACCTTGGGCAATGACCTGGGCGGCCCCAAGGGCATCTGCGACACAGGGAAGCGCTGCAAGGTGCCTTCTGCCGCTACTGCGTAGGCCTGCCAGATTTCCCGGTCGAGCAGCACGTAGACATAACCCTGGCGCAGCAGGCGCAACTGGTCGGTATGCATCGGGTGGAAGATTATTTCGCTGTCTTCTGCCAGGCGATAGGGAAGCCCTGTATCAGGGCGTGGGGCGTAGGCCCCGCGCAGCAGCATGATCGGCAGGCCGGAGCGCTCGCAGGCATTACAGCTGCCATCCGTGTTGGGTATCTCTTCCTGCATGGCGATGCGGACGGATTTACTGATGCTCATGAGTAATTCCTTGCTTGCGGCAGGGCCGCCACGATTTGCGACCAGGCGCGGTCGTCGTAGCGGGCAAAACGGGATGCCAGGCGCTGTGCGCCAGCCGCTGCCTGTGCCACGTCGTGCTGGATGGTGGGGTGCTGAAGCAGCAGTGGGTGGACCATGACCATGTGCAGGCACAGACACTGGATATCGGCACGGTCGCGCAGGCCGTGCCTGAAGGCCTTGAGGATCAGGTTCATGGCATGAACGGGCGCGTTTTCCGGCAACCCTGATGGGCCTGTGAATTGCCAGGGTGCGTAGGGGTGTTGCATGGCATTCAAGCGACGCCAGGCACCGAGCAGTTGAATGATCTGCGGCGCGACGTGCTGGGTAGCCCTTGCCGCGTCGGGGACGACCAGTTCGCCAGCCAGCGGTTGCCGTTCGAGCACCGCGCAACGGCCACAACCATCCGGGTGCAGCCAGCTCCGAATCGGGCCAAGCAGCTGGGCCGCATTGCGCATGGTCGCGCGCAGCAATACCAAGCGTACCGGCTCGAACCAGGCTGTGATGCCGTGCGGTAGCGGTTGGTGCAGCACATGGCATTGCTGGCTGATGTGTCGGGCGATGAGCTCAATCGGTTGCTCGCTGAGCAGCCAGCCGCACAAATAGTGCCAGGTGGCCGTTGCCTCACGTGCGGCGCAGGTTGCGCTGAGTGCCGCAAGGGTTTTGGGCGCTGCGCCGGGTTTGGCGATCTGCACCAGGGCTGGCCAGTCGTGCGGGTCTTGGACCAGCCCGTGGCTATCGACGCGCACTACGGCGTCGCTACCCAGCGTTTCTGTGAGCGATGCAATGTTTAACGGGTGCTCTGGCGTGCAGCCGGCAAATGGGTCCAGCAGAAGATAGAGGGCTTCTTCGGGTTGGCGCAGTTGGGTCGCGAAGCGATCGACCCACTGCAGGTAGCCCTGCGCGGACTGGCTCGGCATGAGAAGTTCCTTTGTCTTCTTGATGGCGAGCAGAAATCTAACGAGGAACCGATTCTGTAGGGAGTTATCGGCGTCCTAACGTGCTGTAGGACTTTTCGTTTTCGGATGGGGCTGCTCAGGACCTCGGCGACTCTGTCTCAAAGCATTGGCGCATCACGTCCAGGTAACGCCGGGCGCCGAGGCCCAGTGGCCGCGACTTGATCCAGATGATGTCCACCCACAAGCGCAGGCGGCTGGCCATGTTGTCGAAACGCACCTCGGCCAGTGCGCCTGAGGCAATCAGTGGTTCAACCAGCGGCTGCGGCAGGTAGGCCCAGCCCAGCCCGGATTGCACCAGATCGAGCGTGGCCAGGTAGCTGTCGGTCAGCCAGATGCGCCGCGACAGCACCATGCGCGGGTCCGATCCGGTGGCCTTGCCGGAGGCAACAATGATCTGCCGTTGTTCAGCGAAGGCTTCTTCTGGCAACGGTGTGCCGCTGTTCTGCCCGGCCGGATGGCGTGGTGAGGCGACGGCCACCAGCAACTGGCTGCCGGCCTCAAGGAATGACTCGCGTTCATCGATGCCGGGGCGTTCGAACACCAGCGCCAGTTGCACACTGCCGTCGTGCAGCAGGCGAATGGCTTCGGTCTGGGTGGCCGAGCGCACTTCGATTTCCAGGCTTGGAAATTCCTGGGCGAGGACTTCCAGGGGCTGGCTCCAGCGGCCGGTCTGCAGCTCGGGGGCCATGGCGATGGTCAGGCGTTTTTCCAGGCCCTGGTGCAGTTGCAGGGCCTGGGCGTCGAGCAGGTTGAGCTGGCAGATCACCTGCCTGGCCTGGGGCTCCAGGGCCAGGGCGGCGCTGGTGGGCAGCGCCTTGCGTGTGGCGCGGTCGAACAGCGGCAGGTCCAGTTCGGCTTCCAGCTGGGCGATTGCCATGCTCACGGCAGAAGGCACACGGCCCAGCTTGCGGGCTGCGGCGGAGAATGAACCGGCGTCCAGCACAGCGAGGAAGATTGCCAGGGAGTCGCTGGAGAAGGCCATGATGGGTGAACCTGATGTTGGGGGTGGGTGTGAAGGGTAATGGATTGGATTTTGAGATGTCTCGGGGCTGCCTTGAGATTTTCGGCGCCTGTGAGATCGAGCGCCGCCCGCGCGGCGCTTCGCGGCGCAAGGCCGCTCCCACATCTGTTTCGGGCCAGTTAATCCTGTGCCACAGGCGCGCGCGCCCTTGGTGCATGACAGGAAATTGTAGAAGAGCAGGTGTGCAACCCTCGATATCGAAGGGAACTAACAAGGCGGACAGAGGTGAAGGCTCAGGAGAGATTGGCCCGAAACAGATGTGGGAGCGGCCTTGCGCCGCGAAGCGCCGCGCGGGCGGCGCTCGATCTCACAGGCGCTGAAAATCTAAAGCCCAACACCTCCAGCCCCACCCCAATCCCTACAGCCCTTCGCCAAGCACCCGATCAATACTGTCGACAAAATAATCCACACTGGCCCGGCTGGTACACATCGGTGGCTTGATCTTGAGAATGTTCAGGTAATCTCCCGTCGGCTGCATGAAAATACCCAGCTCCCGCAGCCGGTCACACAGCAACAGGGTCTCTTCGGTCGCCGGCTCCAGCGTTTCACGGTCACGCACCAGTTCCAGCCCCAGGTAGAAACCCGACCCATGTGCCGCGCCCGCCAGCGGGTGCTTGTCTACCACTGCCTGCAACCGCGCCTTGAAGTAGCGCCCGGTGTCGCGGGCGTTGTCCCACAGGCCTTCCTCCTGCATCACGTCCAGCACGGCCATGCCGATGCGGCAGCTGACCGGGCTGCCTCCGGCCGAGGAAAAGAAGTAGCCCTCGGCCTCCAGCGCTTCGGCAATTTCGCGGCGGGTGATGACCACGCCCAGTGGTTGGCCATTGCCCATGCCCTTGGCCATGGTAATGATGTCGGGCACCACGCCTTGTTCCTCGAAGCCCCAGAAGTATTCGCCGAGGCGACCATAACCGACCTGCACTTCGTCGGCGATGCACACGCCGCCGCGGGCACGAACCTTGGCATAGGCCTCGCGCAGGTAGCCCGCGGGCAGCGAGATGCCGCCGGCATTGCCGTATACCGGTTCGCAGATGATGCCGGCCAGCTGGCGGCCACGGGCATCAAGATCAGCCAGCCTGGCGTCGACATCGCGCAAGTAGTCGGCAGCGCTGTCGGCCCCGCGGAAGCGGCCGCGGAAGGTGTTCGGTGCTTCAACCGGGTGTACCCAGTCCGGGCGGGTGTCGAGGGCCTGCGGGTTGTCGGCGATCGAGGTAGAGATGGCATCGGTGGCCACTGACCAGCCGTGGTAGGCCTCCAGCACGCTGAGCAGGTCGCGCCCGCCGCTGTAGGCCCAGGCCAGGCGAATTGCCAGGTCGTTGGCTTCGGTGCCGCTGTTGACCATGAACACCCGGTCGAAGCCATCCGGTGCCAGGTCGAGCAGGCGCTCGGAGAATTCGGTGATGGCGGCGTAGTGGAAGCGCGAGTTGGTGTTCAGCAGCGACCACTGCCGCGCCGATTCGGCGACCATGCGTGGGTGGCCATGGCCCAGCACCGCGACGTTGTTGAGCATGTCGAGGTACGAGCGGCCCTGCATGTCGATCAGGTAGTTGCGCCAGCCGCGTTCGATGTGTGGCGGTTGTGCGTAGTAGTGCTTTTGCGAGCGGGCGAAGCTGGCATCGCGGCGGGCCAGCAGGGCCTGTGGGTCTGGCAGCGGGTCGGCATCGCAATCGAAGCCCAGCAGCGCGGCCGGTGACGGGCACAGGGCCAGCCAGGCAGCAGCCTGCGAGGGGGCGGCGAAGAACGGCGGCCGGATACTGTTGTCCAGGCACAACTGCACACTGAGGAAGCCACAGCTGCTGCCCAGCGACTGACCCTGTTCCAAGACCTGGCCATCTGCCGGGGCACCTTCCAGCCCGTGCAGCCACAATGCCCAGTTCGCACTGCGCAGGCAGCCACGGCCATCGCCATGGCGCTGCCAGGTGCCGGCTGCTGGTGCTTGTACCAGGCTGCCGTTGGGCACATGCAACTCAACGCCAAGGGCGCAGGTGGCCGGCTCTTCGGGGCGGTCGATATGGGTTTGCGACAGGCGATACTGCCCGTGCAGGCTGCAGGCCGGGGCGGGTTGCGCGCTCAGCAGGTGCTGGTCGAAGCCGGCTTGCTCCCAGTTGCCTGCTTCACAATGCAGGCTGAGCACGCCGAGGTCGAGGCGGCTCACGGCCTGCCCCTGCAGCTCGGGGAGCAGCAGGGCACAACCGCTCAGGCCCGGCGCGGCGGGTTGCAGGCCGGCAGCCTGCAGGATGGCCGCCTCCATCAGCGCAAACGGCACGGAGGTGGCGGTGTCGAAGATTTCCCATTCATGGGCGACGTTGTCGCGGGTGTACTGGTTACCCGGGTCAACGGCCAGTTGCTGCGCACTGCTCAGCACCAGGACCGCGGCGCGGTTAAGCACCAGTGGCCACAGGGCGCGTACTTCGGCTTCGGTCAGCGGGTTGAGCGCCTGATAAGCGCTGATCGCCGGCAGGATCCGCAGCGGGTTGCCTTCGGCATGGTGCAACAGCGCAGCACAGGTCACCGACAGGTCGGCGATGCGCCAGGTACGCAGCAGGTCGCCAAAGTCGATCACCCCTTGCAGTTGCCACTGGCGCTCGCCGTCACGGGCCCACACGGTGTTGTCGTCGGTGATGTCCAGGTGCACGGCCTGGCTGGGCAGGCGATCTACCAGCGGCGCCAGGTGTTCGGCGGCCACACGGGTAGCCTGTTCGATGCGGTTGCGCTGGTCGGCGTTCTGCAACACGGGCAGCAGGTGCTGGATCAGCGCCTGGGCATGTTGCGGGTCCCATTGCAGGGTGCGCGCAAGGCCGGGGTGGTCGAAGCCGGCCAGGGCACTGTCGAGCCGTGCACAGAGCCTGCCCAGTTCGGCCATCAGCTGCGCCGGCATATGCTTGAGGCGGGTCAGCGATTGGCCGTCGATGTAATCGAGCAGGCGTACCCGCAATGGCTGGCCTTCGATGTCCACGGCCAGCAAGGTTTCGCCGCTGTGCGCCGCGCGCACGGTGGGCACCGGCAGGCCATGCTCACGCAGGTAGGCGAGGGCGGCATGCTGCGCCTCAAGTTCGACCTCGGCGTAACTGCCATGGCAGGCCTTGAGCACGAACTGCCCCTGTGCCGAGTCGACGCGCAAGTTCAGGTCCTGCTGGCTGCCCAGCGCCGACAACTCGCCAGCCACGCCGTAATGCACCTTCAGCAAGGCGTGCGCCTGGGCTTCGCTGAGCGCCGGGCCGGACAGGCTGGAGCGCTGAATCAGCACGTCGAGGGCTGGGGAGGCGGTTTGTTGTGAGCTGGACATGGACGCTACCGTGGGTACAGGGAGTTGACGGGAGAGAATTTATGTCCGATTCGGCTGATGATCAAAGACAATTGTCGTCAAAAAAATTGATGATCGAGAGACGGACTACCTTCCTGTCTTTACATGAAATTATTATGGGCTAATAATTATTGGTATTTAATAATTAAGGATAAAGCCATGAGCGATATCTTTCCGCGCCGCGAACTGGCTGCCGACATGGCCAGGCAGCTCTTGAAGCCGTCTGCCCTGGATATTGGCCTGCGCTCAGGGTTGTTTTTTTCCGGATTACGCCGGACCGGGAAAACGACGTTCTTGAAAAATGACTTGATTCCTGCCCTGGAAGAAATGGGCGCGCTGGTCATCTATGTCGATCTCTGGAGTGATACCCAGACCAGTCCGGTAGTGCTTGTCCTCGCCGCCGTGCGTAAAGCCCTTGTCGATCTGCAGAAGCCTACCTCGGCTTTTTTGCAGAGGCTGAAAACCGTGCGTGGTGCAGCAGTAGAAGTGGCCGGGCTGAAGTTCGGGTTCAACCTGGATACATTGGGCGCAGCAGGTGGAGTCACGCTGGCGGAAGCATTGGCCGAGGTTGTGGACCAGGCCGGGACCGACGTCGTGCTGATTGTCGACGAGGTCCAACAGGCGATCACCACCGAGGACGGGCAACAGATGATGTTGGCGTTGAAGGCTGCACGGGATGCCATCAATCCACGGCCGAACACACCTGGGCATTTCCTGTTTATCGGTACCGGCTCTCACCGGGCGATGGTCAACGAGCTGACCGCACGACGTAATCAGGCCTTTGCCGGAGCCACCAATGTGCCGTTTCCGGTACTGGGCAGTGACTATGTCGGGTTCTGGCTAAAGCGGCTCGCAAATGATGGCTTGACTCATCTCCCATCGCAGGATGTGGCTGCCCAGGCATTCAAGACCCTGGGCAGCAGGCCCGAGGAATTCATTCGTGCACTTCGGCAGCTCATTCACTCGTCTGCTTCGGGTGTGGGGCCTGACGAGTTGCTGCCGGTGATTGCATCCACATTGCGTTCGGCGGCTGCTGATCTGGAGCTGATGAAGGTGGAAGAACTGGGAGTTCTTGCTGAGGCAGTTTTTGCCCGGATAGCGTCGGTCGAGGGCGATGCGCGTGGGGTGTTCTCCAATGAAGCGGCAGCTGAGTATTCGAAGTTCGTGGGGCGCGAAGTGCGTGTAGAAGAGATACAGCCGGTAGCCAACGAACTGCTGGCCGCAAACCTGATCATGCGTCGGGGGCATGGGCTGTATGGGGTGACCGATCCCTTCGTGCAGGAGATCTGGCGCGAGCGGCAGGAGTTGTTGGGGCGGCTTTGAGCGGGATGTAGCAATATCGCCCGCAACTGCTGCAACTCGGCGACCCGCTGCTCCACCATCACCCAGCTGGCGCCAATCTCACGGGCGTGCGCAACCGGTGTAGGAGCGGCTTTTGTGTCGCGATGGGACCGCGTAGCGGCCCCTGGATCTCAGCTCACATACAAATTGCCGGGGCCGCTGCGCAGCCCATCCGACCGGTCCGGCGCCCCGGCAAGGCCGCTCAATGACCGTATCAGCTGTTTGGGCATTTCGTATCCCATCTGTAACTCCTGGGCTTGGGCTGTCAGCGCGTCCATCGCTGAACGACTGATTCCGTCGCGCTTACTCTGGTCGGTTGCTTCTTTGTTGGTCAGATGCAATTGCTCTGGCCTGGATTGGCAAGTGTCTGTTCTTTCCACGACCCTCTCCAAAAACAATGTTGATCGTGGGGCGATTTCTGCAACGGATACGCCCCACATGCTTCCAGCCTCAGCGCATCATGCCCAGTTCGGCGTCATCCATCAGGCCGGTGATGGTCAGTTCGCGTACGTAGCCCATCAACTCCGAGGATTGCTCGCGGGCGTCGCGGCAAGGGATGCCTGGCTCGATGCGGAACAGTGGGTGGGTGTTGTTTTCGCCTTGGTAGAAGGTGGTCTTGCCTACGGTGAATTGGGTGTCTTCTGTGGTCATTGTTTTATCCCCCTGAAAATTCTCGGCTGCCTGGGCGGGCCTATTCGCGGGTGAACCCGCTCCTACATGGGACAACTATCGTTGTAGGAGCGGGTTTACCCGCGAATAGGCCAGCCCAGACAACACATCACTCAAGCCTCAGCGCAAAGTCCGAAGTTCGGTGGGCATCGCTGCGCATAGAGGGGGTGGGTGTGGGGGGGGGATCGGGGACAATCTTCAACATCGCATAGTACCTTTGGTGAGGCTACTACCTGGCTGCTGTCAAACAGTTGGGTGGCAGCTGGACATGGGTTGACAGACCGGCGGACTATGCAAGTTCCGGCGCACGCGAACGTGCCCCACGTACAGCTGCCATAAAGGCGAGCCATATACATAATACCGTTGCGGCCTGTCAAAGCCGTGTCGTTGATGAGCAACGACATGCCGAGACTAGAGCGCTGCCAGAGCAGCCGCAACGGAAAACACGCGGCAGGAGTATGTTTGGGAAATGGCCTACAGGGAAGGGGTTAAATCTGACATGCAGGGCATTCCGCGCCCGATTGCATCAGGGCCGCGAGGTGCCTGCCTTTAGTTCTTGCGGTGTTGCGTAGACCGAGCGCCGCCCGCGCGGCGCTTCGCGGGACAAGCCCGCTCCCACATCTGTTTCGGGCCAATTAATCCTGTGGCATCTTCGCGCGCCCCTTGGCGCATGGCTCGATATCGAGTCGTAAAAACAAGGGGCGCGCGCCAAAGGCACAGGCATTACTGGCCCGAAACAGATGTGGGAGCGGGCTTGTCCCGCGAAGCGCCGCGCGGGCGGCGCTCGATCTCAAAGGCGCTGAAAGGCTCAAGGCAAGCACTTGGCTACCCTTACAAAGCCTCAACCTCCAAAAACGCCGCCTCCAGCAACTGCCGGGTATACGGATGCTGCGGCGCATGAAAAATCGCCTGCGCATCCCCTTGCTCCACCACATGCCCATGCTTGATCACCATCAGCTGGTGGCTCAACGCCTTGACCACCGCCAGGTCATGGCTGATGAACAGGTAGGTCAGGTTGTACTTCTGCTGCAGATTACGCAGCAGTTCCACCACCTGCCGCTGCACGGTGCGGTCCAGTGCCGAGGTGGGTTCATCCAGCAATATCAGCGCCGGCTTCAACACCAGCGCCCGGGCAATCGCAATACGCTGGCGCTGCCCGCCGGAAAATTCATGCGGGTAGCGATGCCGCGTGCGTGGGTCCAGCCCCACCTCTTCCAGCGCGGCGATGATCGCCGCTTCCTGTTCCTGCGCGTTGCCAATGCCGTGAATGCGCAACCCTTCACCGACAATGTCCGCCACGCACATGCGTGGGCTGAGGCTGCCAAACGGGTCCTGGAACACCACCTGCATCTCGCGCCGTAACGGCCGCACGGCTTTCTGGTTCAAGCCTTCAAGGTTCTGCCCGTGGAAGCGAATACCGCCCTGGCTGGAGATCAACCGCAAGATCGCCAGGCCCAAGGTCGACTTGCCCGAACCGGACTCGCCAACAATCCCCAGCGTCTGCCCCTGCGGCAAGCTGAAGTTGACACCGTCCACGGCCTTTACATGGTCGACCGTACGCCGCAGGAAGCCCTTCTTGATCGGGAACCACACCTTGAGGTCGTCCACCTCCAGCAATGGCGCGCCGACCGGGTTGTGCGCCGGCAACCCGCTGGGCTCGGCATTGATCAGCATCTGCGTGTAGTGGTGCTGTGGGGCGCTGAACAGCGTGGCGCAGTCAGCCTGCTCGACAATCTGCCCGCGCTGCATCACGCACACGCGGTGGGCGATGCGCCGCACCAGGTTCAAGTCATGGCTGATCAGCAGCAGGGCCATGCCCAAACGCGCCTGCAGTTCCTTGAGCAGGTCGAGAATTTTCAACTGCACGGTCACGTCCAGCGCCGTGGTGGGTTCGTCGGCAATCAGCAGCTCCGGCTCGTTGGCCAAGGCCATGGCGATCATCACCCGCTGGCGCTGGCCGCCGGACAGTTCGTGGGGCAGGGCCTTGAGGCGTTTGCGCGGCTCGGGGATGCCGACCATTTCCAGCAGTTCCAGCGTGCGCGCAGTGGCTTCCTTGCCAGTCAGGCCCTTGTGCAGCAGGAGGATTTCGTTGATCTGCTTCTCGATGCAATGCAGCGGGTTCAGCGAGGTCATCGGCTCCTGGAAGATCATCGCAATGCGGTTGCCGCGAATGCGTTGCAAGGTTTTTTCGTTCTGCTGCAGCAGGTCCTTGCCCTCAAAGCGGATGCTACCGCTGGGGTGGCGAGCCAGAGGGTAGGGCAGCAGGCGCAGGATCGAATGCGCGGTCACCGACTTGCCCGAACCGCTCTCGCCGACCAGGGCCAGTGTCTCGCCCTTGCGGATGTCGAAGCTGATGCCGTCCACCACCCGGTTAACCTGGTCGCCGGTGACAAACTCCACCGCCAGGTCGCGCACTTCGATCAGGTTCTGTTCACTCATGTCACTTCCTCGGGTCGAAGGCATCGCGGGCGGATTCGCCAATGAACACCAGCAGGCTCAGCATCAAGGCCAGCACGGCAAATGCGCTGATGCCCAGCCACGGTGCCTGCAGGTTGGATTTGCCCTGGGCCACCAGCTCGCCCAGCGAGGGCGAACCGGCAGGCAGGCCGAAGCCGAGGAAATCCAGCGCGGTGAGGGTGCCGATGGCACCGGTGAGAATGAACGGCATGAACGTCATGGTCGAGATCATGGCGTTGGGCAGGATGTGCCGGTACATGATTGCGCCGTTGCGCATGCCCAGGGCCCGCGCAGCGCGGACGTACTCCAGGTTGCGCCCGCGCAGGAACTCGGCGCGCACCACGTCTACCAGGCTCATCCACGAGAACAGCAGCATGATGCCCAGCAGCCACCAGAAGTTCGGCTGCACGAAGCTGGCCAGGATGATCAGCAGGTACAGCACCGGCAGCCCTGACCAGATTTCCAGAAAGCGCTGCCCGGCCAGGTCGACCCAGCCGCCATAGAAGCCCTGCAAGGCGCCGGCGATGACGCCGACGATGGAGCTGGCCACAGTCAGGGTGAGGGCAAACAAGACCGAAATGCGGAAGCCGTAGATCACCCGTGCCAGTACGTCACGGCCCTGGTCATCGGTGCCCAGCCAGTTGTCTGCCGATGGCGGCGCCGGGGCGGGCACGCGCAGGTCGTAGTTGATGCTCTGGTAGCTGAACGGGATGGGTGCCCACAGCACGAAGCTGTCTTTTTTCGCCAGCAGCTCGCGGATGTACGCGCTCTTGTAGTTGGCTTCCAGCGGGAATTCGCCGCCGAAGGTGGTTTCCGGGTAGCGCTTGAACGCCGGGAAGTACCACTCGCCGTCGTAGCGCACGGCAATCGGCTTGTCGTTGGCGATCAGTTCGGCGCCCAGGCTCAGGCCGAACAGGATCAGGAACAGCCACAGCGACCACCAGCCACGGCGGTTGGCCTTGAAACGCTCGAAGCGCCGGCGGTTGAGGGGGGACAAGGCCATGTCAATGCTCCCGGCTGGCGAAGTCGATGCGTGGATCGACCAGGGTGTAGGTCAGGTCGCCGATCAGCTTCACCACCAGCCCCAGCAGGGTGAAGATGAACAGGGTGCCGAAGACCACCGGGTAGTCGCGGTTGATGGCCGCTTCGAAACTCATCAGGCCCAGGCCGTCGAGGCTGAAGATCACCTCGATCAGCAAGGAGCCGGTAAAGAAGATGCCGATGAACGCCGAGGGGAAGCCGGCGATCACCAAGAGCATGGCGTTGCGGAATACATGGCCGTACAGCACCCGTGGCCGGCTCAGGCCCTTGGCCTTGGCGGTGACCACGTACTGCTTGTTGATCTCGTCGAGGAAGCTGTTCTTGGTCAGCAGGGTCATGGTGGCGAAGTTGCCGATGACCAACGCAGTGATCGGCAGCACCAGGTGCCAGAAGTAGTCCAGCACCTTGCCGGTGGTGCTCAGCTCGTCGAAGTTGTTGGAGGTGAGGCCGCGCAGCGGGAACCAGTCGAAGTAGCTGCCGCCGGCGAACAGCACGATCAGCAGGATGGCGAACAGGAACGCCGGAATGGCATAGCCGACGATGATCGCCGAGCTGGTCCAGACGTCGAAGTGGCTGCCGTGGCGCACCGCCTTGGCGATGCCCAGCGGAATCGACACCAGGTACATGATCAGCGTGCTCCACAACCCCAGCGAGATCGACACCGGCATCTTCTCGATGATCAGGTCGATGACCTTGGCATCGCGGAAGAAGCTGTCGCCGAAGTCCAGTTGGGCGTAGTTCTTGATCATGATCCACAAGCGTTCGGGCGGCGACTTGTCGAAGCCGTACATGCGCTCGATTTCGGCGATCAGCGCCGGGTCCAGGCCCTGGGCGCCGCGGTAGTTGGAGCCGGCCACGGACACTTCGGCGCCGCCGCCGGCAATGCGGCTGGTGGCGCCTTCGAAGCCCTCGAGCTTGGCGATCATCTGCTCGACCGGGCCGCCGGGGGCAGCCTGGACGATGATGAAGTTGATGACCAGGATGCCGAACAGGGTGGGGATGATCAGCAGCAGGCGCCGCAGGATATAGGCCAGCATGTCAGTTGGCCTCGTCCGCAGGGGTTTCGCTGACCGCCGGGGTTACCCCGGGCTTGATCCACCAGGTGTCGATACCGATGTCGTACTTGGGCGACACCTTGGGGTGGCCGATGTGGTTCCAGTAGGCCACGCGCCAGGTCTTGATGTGCCAGTTGGGGATCACGTAATAACCCCACAGCAGCACGCGGTCGAGTGCACGGCAGTGGTCGACCAGGCTTTGCCGCGAGTCGGCGTTGATCAACTGGTCCACCAATTGGTCGATGGCCGGGTCGCGCAGGCCGATGAAGTTGCGGCTGCCGGGGTTGTCGGCGGCGGCGCTGGACCAGAACTCGCGCTGCTCGTTGCCCGGCGAGTTGGACTGCGGGTAGCCGCCGACAATCATGTCGTAGTCGCGTGAGCGCAGGCGGGTGATGTATTGCGACACGTCGACCCGGCGGATGTTCAGCTCGATCCCAAGGTCGGCGAGGTTGCGTTTGAATGGCAGCAGAATGCGCTCGAACTCAGTCTGCGCCAGCAGGAACTCGATGCTCACCGGCTTGCCCTGGGCATCGACCATCTTGTCCTCGACGATTTTCCAGCCGGCTTCCTGCAGCAGTTTGTAGGCCTGGCGCTGTTGCTCGCGGATCATGCCGCTGCCGTCGCTGACCGGGTTGTGGAAGGCTTCGGTGAATACCTGGTCAGGGATTTTGCCGCGCAGCGGTTCCAGAATCTTCAGCTCGCCAGGGCCGGGCGGGCCATGCGCGGCCATTTCCGAGTTGTCGAAGTAGCTGCCGGTGCGGGTGTAGGCGCCGTTGAACAGCTGCTTGTTGGTCCACTCGTAATCCAGCAGCAGGCTCAAAGCCTGACGTACGCGCACATCCTGAAACACCGGGCGGCGGATGTTGAAGATGAAGCCCTGCATGCCGGTGGGGTTGCCGTTGGGCAGCTCTTCCTTGATCAGCCGGCCATCGCGCACGGCGGGCACGTTGTAGGCGGTGGCCCAGTTTTTCGCGCTCACTTCCAGGCCATAGTCGAACGCCCCGGCCTTGAGTGCCTCCAGGGCGACGGTGGTGTCACGGTAGGAGTCGAACGTCATGACGTCAAAGTTGTAGAAACCACGGTTGATCGGCAGGTCCTTGGCCCAGTAGTCCTTGACCCGCTCGTAGCGCACCGAGCGCCCGGCCTTGACCTCGGCGACCTTGTACGGGCCGCTGCCCAGCGGGATTTCAAGGTTGCCGCGGTTGAAATCGCGGTTTTCGTACCAGTGCTTGGGCAGTACCGGCAACTGGCCAAGAATCAGCGGCAGCTCGCGGTTGTTCTGGTGCTTGAACTTGAACAATACCTTCAGCGGGTCTTCGGCGACCACTTCGGCGACGTCGGCGTAATACTGGCGGTACAGCGGCGCGCCGTCCTTGATCAAGGCGTTGAAGGTGAATACCACATCTTCAGCGCGCATCGGGTGGCCATCGTGGAAGCGTGCTTCCGGGCGCAGATAGAAACGCACCCAGCTGTTGTCCGGGGCTTTTTCGATCTTGCCGGCGACCAGGCCGTATTCGGTGAACGGCTCGTCCTGGCTCTGGCGCATCAGGGTGTCGTAGATGCTGCCGATGTTCTCGGCCGACACGCCTTTGTTGATGAACGGGTTGAGGCTGTCGAAGCCGCCGAAGCTGGACTGGCGGAAGGTGCCGCCCTTGGGCGCATCGGGGTTGACGTAGTCGAAGTGCTTGAAGTCGGCGGGGTACTTGGGCGCCTCGTCGTACAGGGTCAGTGCGTGTTGCGGTGCGGCCAGGGCGGGAAGGCTCAGGCAGGCAAGCAACAGGCTGCCTGCCAGCCGGCGCAGACGGTGCGTTGGCGTCATTGGGCTTTCTCCGAAGTCTTGATCCACCAGCTGTTCAGCCCGAGGGTGTAGGGCGGCGTGGTGACGAAGGCGAACCGGTTGCGGTAGGCCAGGCGATGGTTGTCGAGGTACCAGTTGGGGATCATGTAGTACTGCCATGAAAGTACGCGGTCCAGGGCGCGGGCGGCGGCAACCTGGTCGTCGCGGGTGCGTGCGGCCAGCAGCGTGTCGAGCAAGTGGTCGACCACCGGGTCCCTGACCCCAGCATAGTTCTTGCTGCCCTTGGTCGCGGCCTGGCTGGAATGGAAGTACAACCACTGTTCAAGGCCGGGGCTCAGGGTCTGGTTGAGGGTCATCAGAATCATGTCGAAATCGAACTGGTCCAGGCGTTGTTTGTACTGGGCACGGTCCACGGTGCGCAAGCGCGCATCGATGCCGATGCTGGACAGGTTTTCGACATAAGGTTGCAGGATGCGTTCAAGGTTGGGGTTTACCAGCAGCAGCTCCAGGCGCAACTGCTGGCCCTTGCTGTCGACCAGGCGCTGGCCGTTCAGTTTCCAGCCGGCCTCGGCGAGCAGGCCCAGGGCCTGGCGCAGGGTCTGGCGGCTGACCCCGCGGCCGTCGGTGTGGCTGACCTTGAACGGTTCGCTGAACAGCTTGGCTGGCAGTTGCTCGCGAAACGGCGCCAGCAGCAGCCATTCCTTGCCGGTGGGCACGCCGCTGGCGGCGAACTCGCTGTTGGGGTAGTAGCTGGTCGAGCGGCGGTAGGCGCTGCTGAACAGTGCGCGGTTGGTCCACTCGAAATCAAGCATCAACCCCAGCGCCTGGCGCACCCGTGGGTCGCTGAAGCTGGCCCGGCGGCTGTTCATGAACAGGCCTTGGGTTTGCGTGGGAATGCTGTGCGGGATCTGTGCCTTGATCACTTCGCCACGGCGCACGGCGGGGAAGTTGTAGCCGTTGGCCCAGTTCTTGGCCTGGTGCTCGATATAGATGTCGAACTCCCCAGCCTTGAAGGCTTCGAAAGCCACCGTGGCGTCGCGGTAGAACTCGTACTCCACTCGCTTGAAGTTGTACTTGCCACGGTTGACCGCCAGGTCTTTGCCCCAGTAGTTCTTCACCCGCTCGAACACCAGCCGGCGCCCGGGCTGCACCTCGCTGATGCGGTACGGCCCGCTGCCCAGTGGCGGCTCGAAGGTGGTGGCCTTGAAGTCGCGTTTTTGCCAGTAGTGCTTGGGCAGCACCGGCATTTCGCCCAGGCGCAGGATCAGCAACGGGTTGCCGGCGCGCTTGAACACGAAGCGGATGCGCAGCGGGCCGAGGATGTCTACCCGTTGCACTTCCTGCAGGTTGGTGCGGTAGATCGGGTGGCCGTCCTTGAGCAGCGTGCGATACGAGAAAGCCACGTCTGCCGAGGTGATTGGCTTGCCGTCATGCCAGCGGGCTTCCGGGCGCAGGTTGAACACTACCCAGCTGCGGTCCTCGCTGTATTCCACCGAGCGGGCGATCAGGCCGTAGCTGGAAGTGGGCTCGTCCCCGGACGGGTCGTACTGGCCGGTACCGACCATCAGCGGCTCGTTCAGCTCACTGATGCCGTATTGCTGGAAATTGGGCGTGGTAATCGGGCTCGACCCCTTGAAGGTATAGGGGTTGAGCGTGTCGAAGGTGCCAAAAGCCATGGCCCGCAACGTACCGCCCTTGGGCGCTTGCGGGTTGACCCAGTCGAAGTGGGTGAAGGTGGCTGGGTACTTGAGCGTGCCGAACTGCGCGTATCCGTGGCTTTCGCTCACCATCGCGACTGCGGGAAAGCTCAAGGCCAGGCTGATTGACAGCAGGAGGGGACGTATCAAGTCGGCATCCGATCCAGGGGCGTTGGGCTTTGATCGGGTACAGTAACAGCTTGGTGGGGTTGGAAAAAGAGTGTGGTTCAGAGGGATTGCAAGGGGCTGCTTTGCAGCCCATCGCCGGCAAGCCAGCTCCCACAGGGACCGCGCTGGGCTTGAGGTCAATGCGGTCGGTGTGGGAGCTGGCTTGCCGGCGATGGGGCGCGAAGCGGCCCCGGCATTAAATCAATGCCCGAGGTAGACGGTCAGGGTCTGGCCTGGCTTGAGGGCGTGGCCGCTGCGTGGGTTCCAGCGCTTGAGGTGCTTCATTTCCACGTTGAAGCGCTTGGCCACCAGGTACAGCGAATCACCTTTGCGAACCTTGTATTGGGTGGTGCGCTGCGCCGAGGCGGCTACCCGGTTGCCGGCGGCGCTTGGCGCATTGCCACCGCGCAGGGCCAGTACCTGGCCGGCGCGCAGGCTGTTGCCGGACAGGCGGTTCCAGCGCTTGATGTCCTTGACCGACACGCGGTTGGCCTTGGCGATGGCGCCCAGGTTGTCGCCACGCTTTACCCGGTAGCTGCGCGCGGCCACCGGTGCCTTCGCTTCGGCCACGGCGCGGGCGAATGCGGCTTTCGGCGGTTGCAGGCTGACCAGTTGCTCCGGGTTGAGGTTGGACAGGCTGGCACTGAGCAGCTGTGCCTTGGCGGTCGGCACCAGCAGCTGTTTCGGGCCATCGACGGTCATGCGCTTCTTGAACGCCGGGTTGAGCTGGATCAGCTCGTCTTCGTCGATGTTGGCGAAGGCGGCAACCCGGGTCAGGTCCAGGCGTTCGTTGATCGCCACCGCTTCGAAGTACGGTTCGTTGGCGATCGGGGTGAGATTGACGCCATAGGCTTCAGGCGTGGACACCACCTGCGACAGCGCCAGCAGCTTGGGCACGTAGTCACGGGTTTCCTGCGGCAGTGGCAGGTTCCAGTAGTCGGTCGGCAGGCCGAGCTTTTCGTTGCGTTCAATGGCCCGGCTGACGGTGCCTTCGCCGGCATTGTAGGCCGCCAGGGCCAGCAGCCAGTCGCCGTTGAACATGTCGTGCAGGCGGGTCAGGTAGTCCAGCGCTGCGTTGGTCGACGCGGTGACATCGCGGCGGCCGTCGTAGAAGTTGGTCTGGCGCAGATTGAAGTGGCGACCGGTAGCCGGCATGAACTGCCACATGCCGGCAGCGCTGGCACGCGAGTAGGCCATCGGGTTGTAGGCGCTTTCGATGGCCGGCAGCAGGGCCAGCTCCAGCGGCATGTCGCGTTCTTCGAGGCGCTCGACAATGTAGTGCAGGTACAGGCTGCCACGCTCGCCGGCGCTTTCGATGAACGTCGGGTTGCTGGCGAACCACAGGCGCTGTTGCTCGATGCGCGGGTTGACGTCGATGTAGTCCTGAAGCACGAAACCCTGGCGCATGCGCTCCCAGACATCCTGGGGCGGCGCCTGCTCGGCCGGTTTGGCCAGCAGCGGCGAGGGCTTGTGCTTGATCCGCGCCTGGTAGCTGTGAGCGCGAACGCTATCGGATTCGTCGAGCTGACGGGTGCTCTGGCAGCCCACCAACGTGGCGGCCAGAGCCAGCGCACTGATTTGGGCCAGGCGCGTCAGGGCGACGGAATGAGAGGTTCTGCGGCTACGAGAAGACATCGGCTGAGACGGGTATCCGGGCGAAAAAGTTCGGCGATTCTAGAAACCGCTCCGGGCCCGGTCAACCTTTGACCGTCGCTTGCGATATATCTTGCGGTTATCAGAAGGTGTCCTTCCAAGACCTCAAGGCAGCAAAAACAGCGACATGCGTGGGGTTTGAATGTCCCTTCCATTCGTCTGCTTTTTGTTTAACTAATGTTTCAGAGGTACGCAAGAAGGGGTTGGTCAGGCGTTCCAGGCCAATCGTTGATGGCAAACTGATGCGATTGTCGGCGCGCAAACGGGTAACGTCCTCGAACCGTTGCAGAACGTGCGGATTGGTCGGCTCCACCACCTTGGCAAATCGCAAGTTGCTGAGGGTGTATTCATGGGCGCAGTACACCTCGGTCTGCGCTGGCAGGGCGGCCAGGCGGGCAAGGGCAGGCTGCATCTGCTCGGCGGTGCCTTCGAACATGCGCCCGCAGCCGGCGGCAAACAGGGTGTCGCCACTGAACAGCAGAGGTGTTGCCGGCTGGTCGCTGAAGAACGCGATATGCCCCAGCGTGTGGCCGGGCACCGCCAGCACCTGGAAGGTCACGCCCAGCACGTCCAGCTGGTCGCCTTCGCCCAGCGCGAGGTCACGGCAAGGTATACGCTCATTGGCCGGGCCGCACACCCGTGCGCCGGTCAGCTGCTTTAGCCGTTCCACACCGCCGACGTGGTCGTTATGGTGGTGGGTGATGAGGATATCGCTCAATACCCACTCGGGGTTGGCTGCCAGCCAGCGCTCCACTGGGCCGGCATCACCGGGGTCGACCACCGCACAACGGCGTTTGGCAGTATCCTGTAACAACCAGATGTAGTTGTCGGAGAAAGCGGGGAGAGCATCGATCTGTATCATGGTGCGGATCCGATTCGCCTAGCGTGGCACATGAGGGCATCTTAGCCGCGATGGCGCGGTGGGAGAACCTTCGAGGGAGAGCGCAATGACCGACCAAGCCTTTGCCCAGGCCGACCCGGACTGGGTCGAGCTGATCAGCCTGGCCCGTGAGTGGTTCAACGGCCCACTCGGCCGACTGATGCTCAAGGAAGAGGAAAAGCTGCTGGAAGAAGAGCTGGGGCGCTTCTTTGGCGGTTACCTCGTGCACTACGGCCCCTGCGCAGAGCCGCCGCCCAGCGCCCCTCAGGTGCAGCGCAACGTGCGCCTTGGCGCACCGTTGCCTGGGGTGGAGATTGTTTGCGAAGAGCAGGCCTGGCCACTGAGCGAGCATGCCGCCGACGTGGTGGTGCTGCAGCATGGCCTGGACTTTTGCCTGTCGCCGCATGGTCTGCTGCGCGAGGCGGCCAGTGCGGTGCGCCCGGGCGGGCACCTGCTCATCGTCGGGATCAACCCGTGGAGCAGCTGGGGCATGCGCCACTTCTTCAGCCATGGTGCGCTGCGCAAGGCGCGCTGCATCTCGCCTTCGCGGGTGGGCGACTGGCTCAACCTGCTGGGCTTCGCGCTGGAGAAACGCCGCTTCGGGTGCTATCGTCCGCCGCTTGCCTCACCGGCCTGGCAGCAACGGCTGGAAGGCTGGGAGCGGCTGGCCGGCGGCTGGCAGGGCTCCGGTGGCGGGGTGTACCTGCTGGTAGCGCGCAAGATGGTGGTGGGCCTGCGGCCGTTGCGCCAGGCGCGCCGCGAGCCGATGGGCAAGTTGCTGCCGTTGCCGCTGGCCAAGGTCAACCGCACGGCGGCCAACCCCGAAACTGACAAGCACTGAATTCAAGAGTGGTACATGAGCGATAGCGTCGAGATGTTTACTGATGGTGCCTGCAAGGGCAACCCTGGCCCGGGTGGCTGGGGCGTGCTGATGATCTACAAGGGCGTCGAGAAGGAACTGTGGGGCGGCGAGCGTGAGACCACCAACAACCGCATGGAGCTGATGGCCGCGATCCAGGGCCTGATGTCGCTGAAGCGCGAATGCGACGTGGTGCTGACCACCGACTCGCAGTACGTGATGAAGGGCATCAACGAATGGATGGTCAACTGGAAGAAGCGCGGCTGGAAAACCGCAGCCAAGGAGCCGGTGAAGAACGCCGACCTGTGGCAGCAGCTGGATGAACAGGTCAACCGCCACAAGGTGACCTGGAAGTGGGTGCGCGGCCATATTGGCCACGCCGGCAACGAGCGCGCAGACCAGTTGGCCAACCGTGGGGTCGATGAGGTGCGCGCCCAGCGGTGAAGGCAGCTGCAAGCGACAAGCTTCAAGCTGCAAGAGGCCGTGGTAAGGGCCTGGCTTGCTTTTTCTTGGAGCTTGAAGCTTGAGGCTTGGCGCTTGAGTTATACTCGCGGCCTTTGTAACTGATGCAAGTTGGAGCGCCCCGCGTGGAGCAGCAGCAAGATAAACGGTTCGTCATTCTCGATACCGAAACCACGGGCATGCCGGTTGGCGAAGGCCACCGCATCATCGAGATCGGCTGTGTCGAAGTGATCGGCCGGCGCCTGACCGGGCGGCACTTCCACGTCTACCTGCAGCCGGACCGCGAAAGTGACGAGGGCGCGATCAACGTCCACGGCATCACCGATGCGTTCCTGGTCGGCAAGCCACGCTTTGGCGATGTTGCCGAGGAGTTCTTCGACTTCATCCAGGGCGCCACGCTGGTCATCCACAACGCAGCGTTCGACGTTGGTTTCATCAACAACGAATTCGCCTTGCTCGGCCAGCAGCATCGCGCGGACGCTTCGCAGTACTGCACCATCCTCGATACCCTGCTGCTGGCGCGCTCGCGTCACCCGGGGCAGCGCAACAGCCTCGATGCGCTGTGCAAACGCTACGACATCGACAACTCGGGCCGTGAACTGCACGGCGCATTGCTCGACTCGGAGTTGCTGGCTGACGTCTACCTGGCGATGACCGGTGGCCAGACCAGCCTGTCGCTGGCTGGGCATGGCGCAGACGCCGAGGGTGACGGGCAGGGTATGGGTGGTAGCGAGATCCGCCGGATTACCGGGCGGGCGCCGGGGCGGGTGATCATGGCCAGTGCCGAAGAGCTGGAGGCGCATGCCGAGCGGTTGGCGGCGGTGGCCAAGTCGGCGGGCGGGCCGTCGATGTGGCAGGTTTTGACCGAGACACCGGCTGGGTGATTAGTAGTTTGTGCTGGCCCTATCGCCGGCAAGCCAGCTCCCACAGGTGAAGCACTAGCCTTCCGGGCGGCGCGGTCCTGTGGGAGCTGGCTTGCCGGCGATAGGTCCAGTACAGGCAATACAAGGCTCAACTACCCTGAAATGGATGCCATGTCCTTCGGAGGTAGCCAGCGGATGTACAAGGACCTCAAGTTCCCCATCCTCATCGTCCACCGCGCCATCAAGGCCGACAGTGTCGCCGGCGAGCGGGTGCGGGGTATCGCCGACGAGCTGACCCAGGACGGATTCACCGTCATCAAGGCCGCCGACCACGCCGAAGCCCGCCTGGTCGCCGCCACCCACCATGGCCTGGCTTGTATGCTGATCGCCGCCGAAGGTGTTGGCGAGAACACCCACCTGCTGCAGAACATGGCCGAGCTGATCCGCCTGGCTCGCCTGCGTGCACCGAACCTGCCGATCTTCGCCCTGGGCGAGCAGGTCACCCTGGAAAACGCCCCTGCCGAGGCCATGAGCGAGCTCAACCAGCTGCGCGGCATTCTCTACCTGTTCGAAGACACCGTGCCATTTCTCGCCCGCCAGGTGGCGCGCGCTGCACATACGTACCTCGACGGCCTGCTGCCGCCGTTCTTCAAGGCGCTGGTGCAGCACACGGCGCAGTCCAACTATTCCTGGCACACCCCTGGGCACGGTGGCGGCGTGGCCTACCACAAAAGCCCTGTTGGCCAGGCCTTTCACCAGTTTTTCGGGGAGAACACCCTGCGTTCGGACTTGTCCGTTTCCGTGCCGGAACTGGGCTCGCTGCTCGACCATACCGGCCCGCTGGCCGAAGCCGAAGCCCGGGCGGCGCGCAACTTTGGCGCCGACCACACCTTCTTCGTCATCAATGGCACCTCCACCGCCAACAAGATCGTATGGCACGCCATGGTCGGCCGTGACGACCTGGTGCTGGTGGACCGCAACTGCCACAAGTCGGTGGTGCATGCGATCATCATGACCGGCGCCATCCCCCTGTACCTGTGCCCCGAGCGTAACGAACTGGGCATCATCGGGCCTATCCCGCCCAGCGAGTTCAGCGCCGAGGCGATTGCGGCGAAAATCCAGGCCAACCCGCTTGCCCGCGATCGCGGGCAGCGCATCAAGCTGGCGGTGGTCACCAACTGCACCTACGACGGCCTGTGCTACCACGCCGGGATGATCAAGCAGGCTTTGGGCGCCAGCGTTGAAGTGCTGCATTTTGATGAGGCGTGGTTCGCCTATGCGGCGTTCCATGAGTTCTTCACCGGGCGTTATGCCATGGGCACCGCCTGCGCCGCTGACAGCCCGTTGGTGTTCAGCACGCATTCCACCCACAAACTGCTGGCGGCGTTCAGCCAGGCCTCGATGATCCATGTGCAGGAGGGGGCCAGGCGCGAGCTGGACCGTGACCGGTTCAACGAAGCCTTCATGATGCACATTTCGACTTCGCCGCAGTACAGCATCCTGGCCTCGCTGGATGTGGCCTCGACCATGATGGAGGGGCCGGCCGGGCGCTCGCTGCTGCAGGAGATGTTCGACGAGGCACTGAGCTTTCGGCGTGCGTTGGCCAACCTGCGCGAACACATCGCTGCCGATGACTGGTGGTTCAGCATCTGGCAGCCGCCCACTGCCGAAGGCATCTACCGCCTGGCGGCACAGGACTGGCTGCTGCAGCCGGGGGCGGATTGGCATGGTTTCGGTGAGGTGGCCGATGACTACGTGCTGCTTGACCCGCTGAAAGTGACCTTGGTAATGCCGGGCTTGAGCGCGGGCGGTGTGCTGGGCGAGCACGGCATCCCGGCGGCGGTCGTCAGCAAGTTTCTCTGGGAGCGTGGGCTGGTAGTGGAAAAAACCGGCCTGTACAGTTTCCTGGTGCTGTTCTCCATGGGCATCACCAAGGGCAAGTGGAGCACCTTGCTCACCGAGCTGCTGGAGTTCAAGCGCCACTATGATGGCAACTCCCTGCTGAACAGTTGCCTGCCCAGTGTGCTGGCCGCCGATGCCTCACGCTACCAGGGCATGGGCCTGCGCGACCTGTGCGACCAGTTGCATGACTGCTACCGCGCCAACGCCACCGCCAAGCAGCTGAAGCGGCTGTTCACGCGTTTGCCGGAAGTGGCCGTGAGCCCGGCCCGGGCCTATGACCAGATGGTGCGCGGCGAGGTGGAGGCGGTGCCGATCGAGGCGCTGCTGGGGCGTGTGGCGGCAGTGATGCTGGTGCCGTACCCGCCCGGCATTCCGTTGATCATGCCGGGGGAGCGGTTTACCGAGGCAACCCGCTCGATCCTTGACTACCTGGCTTTCGCCCGGGCGTTCAACCAGGGCTTCCCGGGTTTTGTCGCCGACGTGCATGGCCTGCAGAGCGAAAGCGGCAGCTATACGGTGGATTGCATCAAGGAATGCGGGTGATTTCGACGCCGCTGCGGGCCAGCTCGAAGCGGTTGTCACCCAGGTGATTGACCTTGTCGCCGATGGCCAGGCGGTAGGTGGTGATAGGGGCGCCCAGCGTGCTGCCGTCGAGTTGCAGGGTCGACTCCTGGAACTCGTGCACGGGGTAGATGCGGCCTTCGGCGTCACGGGCGTGGAATTGGCCGACCATTACTGCTGCCATTTGGGTGGAAACCTCTGAATTACGTAGAAATTGTCTGAACCCATAGACCGTGGAACAGGCCCGGAAGTTTTCGCAGCACGGAAAAAAAACCAAGGTGCCGAGGAATGGTCATCTATAACTACAACGTCCCTTTACCCAGCAAAGGTTGGAAATTGCCATGAGCCAGGTGTATTCGGTAGCGGTTGTCGTCGGTAGCTTGCGCAAGGACTCCTACAACCGCAAGGTCGCCCGCGCCCTTTCGGAGCTGGCACCGTCCAGCCTTGCCCTGAAGATCGTCGAGATTGGCGACCTGCCGTTGTATAACGAGGATGTGGAAGCCGATGGGGCGCCGGAGGCCTGGAAGCGTTTTCGCGAGGAGATTCGTCGCAGCGATGCGGTGCTGTTCGTTACCCCCGAATACAACCGCTCGGTGCCGGGTTGCTTGAAGAATGCCATTGATGTCGGCTCGCGGCCGTACGGGCAAAGCGCCTGGAGTGGCAAGCCGACGGCGGTGGTGAGTGTGTCACCCGGGGCCATTGGTGGCTTTGGCGCCAACCATGCCGTGCGCCAGTCGCTGGTGTTCCTGGACATGCCGTGCATGCAGATGCCTGAGGCTTACATTGGCGGCGCGGCGAACCTGTTCGAGGGCTCGGGCAAGCTCAACGACAAGACCCGGCCGTTCTTGCAGGCGTTTGTCGACAAGTTTGCGTCGTGGGTAAAACTGAACCGGGCGGTCTGACCTGCCTTGGGCAAACATCGCTGAGCGCACGATCCCTGTAGGAGCGGCCTTGTGTCGCGAAAGGGCCGCAACGCGGCCCCAGCAATTTTTGCATTGACGCTGAAACCCTGGGGCTGCTTTGCAGCCCTTTCGCGACACAAGGCCGCTCCTACAAAAAGCGCTCATGGCGGCCAACCGCGTCTTAGCGGAAACTGTAGGAAACCCCGGCATACACACCAAACCCTTCACCCGGCGTCGAGCGGGCATTGTCGTTGCCAGCATCGTTATAGGCCGGTGTCACCGTCGCGGCATACCGCTTGTTGGTCAGGTTGCGCAGGTCCAACCAGGTCTGCCAGTCCTGTTTCGGTGAGTCCCAGCCAACGCGTGCGCCGAGCAAGGCATATTCATCGGCGTGGTAGCTGTTGGCATAGTCTACCTGCACCTTCGACGCCATCTGCGTATTCACCCCGGCATAAAAACCGCTCGGCCAGTCGTAGCGCAGTTCGGCCTGGTAGTAGTGCATGGGGATGCCGGGGAGGCGGTTGTCGCCAAACGTGTCGTCATCCCGGTAATGGAAGTCGCTGAAGGTGTAGGCCTGACGCAGGCTGAGCTTGCCGGTACCGGCGCGCTCCCACAGGGTGCTGTCGAGGCCAGCTTCCACGCCTTGGTGCACGGTGGCGCTGGCGTTGAACTCCGAGGTGAAGTTTGGCACCACTTCCACGGCGAGCAGTTCGTGGCGCACCTGCGAGTAGTACCAGGCCAGGTCCCAGCGGCCCAGCACCGAGTCGCCGCGCGCACCCAGCTCCAGAGTGGTGGCGGTCTGGTTCTGCATTTCGATCGGCTGGATCTGCTTGCCGCCGGTGCTCGGCGCGCTCCAGATCAACGACCATGGGTGGGGCGGCTCGACCGAGCGGCTAAGGTTGCCGTACACCTGCAGGTCCGGGCGGATGTCGTAGCGCAGCCCCACGCGTGGCGCGTAGTCCCAGTCGTGCATGCTCACCTTGCCGCCTTCGGCGGGGTAGGTGACGTCACTTTCCCGGCGGGTGTAGATCATTGCCAGGCCGGTGGTCAGCCACAGGTTGGGCACCAGTTCCAGGTCGTTACCGACATGCAGCACGGTGTCCGAACCCTGATAGGTGAAATCGCGGGTACGTGCACCAATCATGTCGCCATTACGCGCGAACTGTGAAGCACCGCTGTTGGGCAGGTGCTTGGTGGTACGCCAGCCGACAGTGGTCTTGCTTTCGTGGCCGAACAGGGTATCGCGGCGGAAATAGTTGAGCGTGCCGCTGACGTCGGTGTAGGCCACTTTCAGGCGCATCGGCCCTTCGCGCAGGTCCATCGGGTAATCGTGGTAGACCAGGCCTGCTTCCAGGCGCGCGTCATCGTCGAGGTAGAAGGTGGTCTTGTTGCCGACCCAGGTGCTACCCGGCTGTGGGCGGCTGTCGTCGCGGGCCAGGTAGGCCGGGTTGGCCGCCCGGGGATGGTGCTTGATCTGGTCCTTGGTCAGGCGTCCGGCCAGTTCGTTTTCGGTTTCCCGGTAGCGCAGGTAGAAACGGGTTTCCAGATTCGGGTTGAAGCGGTAGCCGACATTGGCGGCAATGCCTTTGGCGCTGCCGCTGCTGTGATCCTGGTAGCCGTCATATTCCGAGTCGGTCAGCGCCACGTAGTAGTCGAGGTTACCCAGCACCTGGCCTGAGCTGATATGCCGGTGCTGGTAGCCGCGGCTGCCAATTTCATAGCGTACCTGCAGGGGCGCGGCGTCGTAACCGGTGTGGGTGACGTAGTTGATCGCACCGCCCAGGGCCAGCGAGCCCTGATCAAAGCCATTGGCACCGCGCAACACCTCGGCTCGGCTCAGCCACAGCGGTTCGAACAACTCGTAAGGGGTACCCCCTGGGCCGGTCAGCGGCAGGCCGTCGAACATCGTGTACACCCCAGAGCCGTGCGCCCCCGGCGCACGGTTGATGCCCGAGCCACGGATCGACAACTTGATGCCGTCATTGCCTGCCGATTGCGCGAACACACCGGGTTGGTAGGCCAGCACATCCTGGTTGCTGGCCACCCGGCCTTGCCCTACTCGCTGCATGTCCACCAGGTTGCTGGCGCCTGGTATTTCGCGCAGGCGCTCCCTGGCGGCCGTCAGTTCGTTCTGCTCCTCATCGGTGATCAGCACCTGGCCCAACTCGACCGAAGATGCCGCCAGGGCGGGCTGGGCGGTGCCGATAGCAGCCAGCAGGCCGAGGCAGGATGACAGGGGCAAAACGCAACGCATTGTACGACTCCAGGCGAAAGGCGAATGGACAACGGCGTTGAGACGAGCGAAATGCCGCTTGGAGCACGAAGAAAATGGGCAATTTTCGTGCGGTCTTCGTCAGACGCTTTTGTACGAAAGTTCTTTACAAGCCCTGGCGATGGAGGCGAACGGGCTGTGCTCCGTAAGGTGACTGCAGACCGGCAGCAATGCCTCGCTCAATCACCCGTGGAGTTGAAACATGACCGACAACGCTCGACACTCGCAGCAACCCCCGGCGGACGCCCCGGTTCGCCTGACCCCACGTGAACAGCAGG
Source organism: Pseudomonas sp. NPDC089407 (assembly GCF_044900445.1). Classification (NCBI taxonomy): domain Bacteria; kingdom Pseudomonadati; phylum Pseudomonadota; class Gammaproteobacteria; order Pseudomonadales; family Pseudomonadaceae; genus Pseudomonas; species Pseudomonas sp. NPDC089407. The sequence goes on along the minus strand of NZ_JBJDNB010000007.1, from coordinate 70,119 downwards.
TGCTGTTGTGGTGCGCCTACGGCAAGAGTTCGTGGGAGATCGGCCAGATCCTGGCATGCAAGGAATCGACCGTGAACTTCCACGTGTCCAACATTCTGCGCAAATTCGATGTGCCCACCCGGGTGGCGGCGGTAATCAAGGCCATTCGCTACGGCATGCTGGCCGAGCAGTGAGGGGGTGATGCATGAGTAACGATCCTCGGCTGCCGCGCTTTGCCGATTGCCATGACCCGTTCTGGCCACGGGTGGACCTGGGCAGCCTGCGTGAACGCCTGAACCTGCAGCGGCCTGTCAGTGACGCTGCGCTGGAGGTGGCTGCCCGCTGCGCCGCCATTGATGCCGCACGCGAATTCGCCCGTTGGCGCGCGGCGCTGCGTGAGCGGGGCTACAAACGCCTCGAGGATGTGGCCGGGCATGACCAGGGGCGTGCCCTGCGGGTGTGCTACATCCTTTATGTCGAAGCGGCGGTCATGCATAGCCTGGGTTCGACCGCCTACCTGAGGGGTTCGCGACGAGGGCTGAGCCATGCCTGAGCAATCAGTTCTCGACAACCTGGCACCGGCCGTGATGGAGCTGCTGGGTGTGGATGGCAATGTACTGTTCGCAGCGTTGTTGGGGGCGCTGCTGGTAAGTGCCGCGCGTGACCGGTTGATCACCAATACCGCCAGGCGACTGACGCTGGGCAAGAAATTGCTGCTGGTGTTCGTGGCTGTGGGGGTGGGCCATGTGTTCGAGCCACTGGTTTCGTCATTGGTGCCCTTGTTGACCCGAGGCATGGCGGCGTTCGTGGCTGCCGTGGTGGTCATCCCCATCAGCCTCAAGGTCATGGTCCTGGTGGATACGCTGGACCCGCGTGAGCTGATTCAGCGCTGGCGCCGCCGAGGTTAGCCATTGGCCACGCCGCCGAGCTCGCTCAACTGCTGTTCCAACTGCTGGATGCGTTGCTTGTCCTTGATGAACAGCAGGATGGACTGGCGGTCACTGGGCGATAGCGTACGCAGGCGCTCGAGCATGTCGCACTCCCAGCCTGCCTGATCGGTGCCTGCCGGGTTATGTTCGGCCTGCCCCAGCAACAGCCAGTCCAGCGAGCAAGCATGTTGCCGGGCGATGTCTATGCAAAGTGAGTAGGGGATGCTATCGCGCACTTTCCAACTGCTCAGTGTCTGCGGGCTAATGGAGAGCGCACGGGAAAGCTCGGCATCGGACTGCGCACCGGTCAGCAGCTTGAGGCGGGTGAGCACCGCAGCAAGTACGTGAGTACTCATAACAAATATCCATGACTGGTTTATTGATATTCCATGGGCTTAAACTACTCGTTATGAATACAGCCCTGCGTTTTAAGGAGCATTTCTGCAATGAGAAACATCAAACTGAAGAATAGTCCTGTCTTTTCAGTTAATACTGACACAGCCAAACGAGCATTCTCACAGAAGTTGGAACTGAACAATGCTTGCAGGTACGTGTCGTGAGTACTTACAAGCTGGTTTGCCCGCATTGCCACAGCCGGATGCGCATACGCACCAGCGAAGGGCGACATATTTTCCTGCGCATCGCTTATTTGCAATGCACAACGGAGGCATGTGGCTGGTCAGTGCGCGCCGAATTTGAGATGACCCATGAACTCTCGCCCAGCGGCATGCCCAACCCGGAAGTCTACCTGCCTTCGGCCAATGGTGATTTGCGCAGGGCAGCGCTGCCGGGAACAGGGCAGGGGTAACGCTGGCGAATGAGCCAATATGGCCACCGATGGAAAACGCGCAGATAAAAAAACACCCCGCATGAGCGGGGTGTCTTGTTTTGCCGTGGGTATCAGCCGATCAGTTGAAGACCCGCTTGCTGGACCATTTCCAGCAGCGGTTGCGGGTAGACACCCAGCACGAAGGCGAGAATGGCGATGGCCAGCAGCATGACGCCACCGGTGCGCTGTTCCCACTTCAGCGGGGCGTCGTGGCGACGCAGGTTCGGCTCGACCAGATACAGGGTGACCATGACGCGCAGGTAGTAGTACACGCCGATGGCGCTGCCGATTACCAGGGCGCCGACCAGCCACCACAAGTGCGACTCGACGCCGGTGGCGATGATGTAGAACTTGCCGATGAAGCCGGCAGTCAGCGGGATACCCGCCAGCGACAGCATCATCACGGTCAGTACCGCGGTCAGGTACGGACGGCGCCAGAACAGGCCGCGGTACTCGTACAGCGCATCGGCGTCACGGCCGCCGTAAGGCGAGGACATCAGGGTGATGACACCGAACGCGCCAAGGCTGGTGATCACATAGGTGACCAGGTACACGCCCATGGCTTCCAGGGCCAGGCCTTTGCTGGCGACCAGGGCGATGACCAGGTAACCGAAGTGGGCGATGGACGAGTAACCCAGCAGGCGCTTGAGGTTGCTCTGGGTCAGCGCCAGCAGGTTACCGACCAGGATCGAGGCGACGGCGATGACTGCCAGTACGGTGCTCAGCGCGCCGCTGCTGGCAGCAGGGGAGAGCATGAACAGGCGTACCACCACGGCGAACACCGCGACCTTGCTGGCGGTGGCCAGGAATGCGGCGACCGGCGCCGGGGCGCCTTCGTACACGTCCGGGGTCCACAGGTGGAACGGCACCAGCGACAGCTTGAAGGCCAGGCCGACCAGCATCATGCCCAGGCCCAGTTGGGCCACCAGGCTTGGCATGTTGGTGGCAGCCAGGGCCTTGCCGATCTGGTCGAAGCTCAGGCTGCCGGCGTCGGCGTACAGCAAGGCCATGCCGAATAGCAGGAAGGCGGAGCCGGCGGCCGACAGCACCATGTACTTGATGCCGGCTTCCAGTGAGCGCTTGTTGAAGAACGCATACGCCACCAGGCCGTAGACCGGTACCGACAGCAGCTCCAGGCCGATGAACAGGCCGGCCAGGTGGTTGGCGCTGACCAGCACCAGGCCGCCGAGGGCCGACATCAGTAGCAGTAGGTAGAGCTCTTCTCGGTTGCCCGGGAAGCCCTTGGAGCCTTCGCCGAGGTAGGCGTGGGCGAGGGTGACGCAGGCCAGCGTTGCCACCAGGATGATCGCCATGTACAGGCAGGCGAACTTGTCGAGGGTGATCAGCGGGGTGACCGCCAGCGGCGCAACCTTCAGCGCCGGCAGGATCGACAGCAGGGCCAGGTTAAGGCCCACGGTGGACAGCAGGAAGGTTTGCGAGTGGTTGCGCTTCCAGGCGATCGCCAGCATCACCACCACCGTGGTGATGGTGGTGATCAGCATCGGCGCCAATGCGATGAAGTGTTGAGTGGTGAATTCCATAGCGCTCTTACCGGGCCGAAGCGAGTTGAGTGAAAGCGGAACCGAGCCACTGCTGCACACCACTCATGGTGGCGGCAGAGGTGTCGAGGAACGGCTGCGGATACACGCCCAGCAGGATCAGCAGTACCGCCAGACCCAGCACCATGATCAGCTCGCGACCGTCCATGCCGGCCAGCACGGTGTCGGTCTTGGCCGGGCCGAAGTAGGCGCGGTGGATCATGATCAGCGAGTACACCGAACCGAATACCAGGCCGGTGGTGGCAATCACGGTGATCCACGGTACATGCACGAAGCTGCCGAGCAGGATCAGGAACTCGCCGACGAAGTTGCCGGTGCCTGGCAGGCCCAGCGACGCGGCGGCGAAGAACAGGCTGATGGCTGGCAGATAGGCGATGCGGTGCCACAGACCGCCCATCTGGCGCATGTCACGGGTGTGCAGGCGCTCGTACAGCTGGCCGGACAGGATGAACAGCGCGGCAGCCGACAGGCCGTGGGCCAGCATCTGGATCACCGCGCCTTGCAGGGCCTGCTGACTGCCGGAGTAGATACCGATCAGCACGAAGCCCATATGCGAAACGCTGGAGAAGGCGATCAGGCGCTTGATGTCGGTTTGCGCGAAGGCCAGGAAGGCACCGTAGAAGATACCGATCAGGCCCAGGGTCATGGCGATCGGCGCGAACTCGGCCGAGGCATTCGGGAACAGCGGCAGGGCAAAGCGCAGCAGGCCGTAGGCCGCCGTCTTCAGCAGGATACCAGCCAGGTCCACGGAACCTGCGGTGGGTGCCTGGGCGTGAGCGTCAGGCAGCCAGGAGTGGAATGGCACCACCGGCAGCTTCACCGCGAAGGCGATGAAGAAGCCCAGCATCAGCACGTATTCCACGCCCGCTGGCAGTTCGGCCTTGAGCAGGTCGCTGTAGTTGAAGGTGAGTACGCCGGTGGCGTTGTAGTTGACCAGCACCAGGCCCAGGATCGCCACCAGCATGATCAGGCCGCTGGCCTGGGTGAAGATGAAGAACTTGGTCGCCGCGTAGATCCGGGTCTTCTTGCCGTCTGCCGAGCTGTGACCCCAGAGCGCGATGAGGAAGTACATCGGCACCAGCATCATTTCCCAGAAGAAGAAGAACAGAAACAGGTCCAGGGCCAGGAACACACCGACCACGCCGCCGAGGATCCACATCAGGTTGAGGTGGAAGAAGCCGACGTGGCGCTGGATTTCTTTCCAGGAGCACAGTACCGACAGCACACCAAGCAGGCCGGTGAGCAGGATCATCAGCAGCGACAGGCCGTCGAGGGCCAGGTGGATGCTGATGCCGAAGCGCTTGATCCACTCGACTTTGTATTCGAGTGCCCAAGCAGGTTCGGCGCCTGGAGCAGGCGCGAGGGTGTAGTCGCCGTTAGCCCACAGCCACAGGCCGATGCCGAGCAGCAGGGACATGGTCAGCAGCGCGATCCAGCGCGGCAGGGTAGAGCCGAAGCGCTCACCCAGCCAGCACAGGAAGCCGCCGATGAAGGGGATCAGGATCAGCCAAGGCAAAATCATGACGGGTTGGTTTCCTTTGGCAAAGTCGCAAGATTCATAGTCATACCGCAGCCACTACCACGGCACCGAGCACCAGCACGGCACCCACGGCGATCGAGGCGGTGTACCAGCGCAGCTGGCCAGTCTCGGTCTTGCTCATGGCGACGTGGCCGCCACGCGCCATCCGCGGAATCAGGCCGATGGTGCGGTCAACCGGGTCCTTGCGCAGGATGTGGCTGATCAGCAGGTACGGTTTGACGAAAAGCTTGTCGTAGATCCAGTCGAAGCCCCAGGCAGCGAACCACCAGGCCGACAGGACACGGCCGATGCTGCTGTTGGCGACGGCGCTGACGAAGCTGCGCTTGCCCAGGAACAGCAGGGCCGACAGCAGGATACCGGCGATGGCAATGGCACCCGAGGTGATTTCCAGCGCGTGCTTGGCTTCGCCACCGGCGTGGCCAGCGCTTTCAGGCAGCACGCCTGCCAGCGGCGGGGTGATCCAGGCGCCGACGAAGGTCGACAGCACGATCAGCACGCCCAGCGGCAGCCAGTGGCTGATGCCGTGGCCAGCGTGGGCTTCGGTCTTGGCTTCGCCGTGGAAGGCGATGAAGATCAGACGGAAGGTGTACAGCGAGGTCATGAATGCACCGACCAGGCCGGCGTACAGCAGGCCGGTATTGCCGCTGGCGAAGGCTTCCCAGAGGATCTCGTCCTTGGAGTAGAAGCCCACGGTCACGATCGGCAGTGCAGCCAGGGCCGCGCCACCGACCACGAAACTGGCGTAGGCCAGCGGCAGTTTCTTCCACAGCCCGCCCATCTTGAAGATGTTCTGCTCGTGGTGGCAGGCAACGATCACCGCACCGGACGCAAGGAACAGCAGGGCCTTGAAGAAGGCGTGGGTCATCAGGTGGAAGATCGCCGCGTCCCAGGCGCCAACGCCCAAGGCCAGGAACATGTAGCCGATCTGGCTCATGGTCGAGTAGGCGAGGATACGCTTGATGTCGGTCTGCACCAGCGCGGCAAAGCCGGCCAGTACCAGGGTCACGCCACCGACAACACCGACCAGGTGCAGGATGTCTGGTGCCAGCAGGAACAGGCCGTTGGTACGGGCAATCAGGTACACGCCTGCGGTCACCATGGTGGCGGCGTGGATCAGTGCCGAAACCGGAGTCGGGCCAGCCATTGCGTCCGCCAGCCAGGTCTGCAGTGGCAGCTGGGCCGATTTACCGACCGCACCACCCAGCAGCATCAGCGTAGCCAGCACCATCCAGGTGTCGCCCGCCTGGAACTTCTGCGGTGCCAGCACCAGCAATTCCTGCACGTTCAGGGTACCCAGCTGGGCGAACAGGATGAACAGGCCGATGGCCATGAACACGTCGCCGATACGGGTGACGATGAATGCCTTGAGCGCTGCGTTACCGTTGTTGCGGTTGCTGTAGTAGAAACCGATCAGCAGGTACGAGCACAGGCCAACGCCTTCCCAGCCAAAGTAGATGAACAGCAGGTTATCGCCCAGGATCAGGAACAGCATGCTGGCGATGAACAGGTTGGTGTACGAGAAGAAGCGCGAGTAGCCGGCTTCGCCACGCATGTACCAGGAAGCGAACAGGTGGATCAGGAAGCCGACGCCGGTGACCACGCCCAGCATGGTGACGGACAGGCCGTCGACATACAGGGTGAAGTTGGGCGCAAAGCCATCTACCGACATCCACTGCCACAGCAGCTGGCTGTACGCGCCGCCCTCGGGCGGGGCGACGTTGAATTGCCAGATGACGTAGGCGGCAACGGCGGCCGACAGGCCTACCGAACCGACGCCGATCAGCGCGGACAGGTTCTCCGAGAACCGACCACGCGAGAACGACAGCAGCAGGAAGCCGATGAGGGGGAAGACGAAAGTCAGGAAGATAAGGTTCATCCGCGCATCTCACTGGCAGCATCGATGTCGAGAGTGTGGAAGCGGCGATACAGTTGCAGCAGGATAGCCAGGCCAATGCTGGCTTCGGCGGCTGCCAGGCTGATCACCAGAATGAACATCACCTGGCCGTCGGGCTGGACCCAACGGGCACCGGCGACGACGAACGCCAGGGCAGAGGCGTTCATCATGACTTCCAGGCTCATGAGCACGAAGAGGATGTTGCGGCGGACCATCAGGCCAACCAGACCTAAGCAGAACAGGATGCCGGCAACTGCCAGACCATGCTCGAGAGGGATAGCACCCATGATTTACTCCTTCGCCTCGTTGCGGCCCAGGTGGAAGGCGGTGACCGCTGCAGCCAGCAGCAGCATCGATGCCAGTTCAACCACCAGCAGGTACGGGCCGAACAGGCTGATACCTACCTCTTTCGGGCCCACGGTGGTACCGCTGATGCCAGCGCCGCTCGGGGTGACGAACAGCACGTACAGCAGCTCTGCCAGCAGCAGCGTGCCGAGGATGACCGGCCCTGCCCAGATGCCGGGCTTGAGCCAGCCGCGTTCCTGGGCGACCGAGGCCGGCCCCAGGTTGAGCATCATCACCACGAACACGAACAGCACCATGATGGCGCCGGCGTAGGCGATCACTTCCAGGGCACCGGCGAACGGCGCACCCAGGGAGAAGAAGATCATGGCCACGGAAATCAGCGAAATGATCAGGTAAAGCAAGGCGTGCACGGGGTTGGTACCGGTCACCACCCGAAGGGTGGAGACCACGGCGATCCCGGATGCGAAGTAGAAAGCGAATTCCATCTTTCTGTCCTTATGGGAGCAAGCTCTTCACGTTGATCGGCTCGGCTTCGTTCTGCGCAGAGCCCTTCGGCTTGCCAGCGATTGCCATACCCGCAACACGGTAGAAGTTGTAGTCAGGGTTCTTGCCGGGGCCGGAGATCAGCAGATCTTCTTTCTCGTACACCAGGTCCTGACGTTTGAACTCGGCCATTTCGAAATCCGGCGTCAGCTGGATCGCGGTGGTCGGGCACGCTTCTTCACACAGGCCGCAGAAAATGCAACGCGAGAAGTTGATGCGGAAGAACTCGGGGTACCAGCGGCCGTCCTCGGTCTCGGCCTTCTGCAGCGAGATGCAGCCAACCGGGCAGGCCACCGCGCAGAGGTTGCACGCTACGCAGCGTTCCTCGCCGTCCGGGTCGCGGGTGAGGACGATACGGCCGCGGTAGCGTGGCGGCAGGTACACGGGTTCTTCGGGGTACTGCAGGGTGTCGCGCTTGCGAAACCCGTGGGAGAACACCATTGCCAGGCTGCGCAGCTGAGTGCCGGTGCCCTTAACGATGTCGCCGATATACTTGAACATGGGTCAAATCCTCACTGGGCCGCGACGGCTGGCGTGTTGTAGAGCACGATCGCAGCGGTCACCAGCAAATTGATCAGGGTCAGCGGCAGGCAGAACTTCCAGCTGAAGTCCATCACCTGGTCATAGCGCGGGCGCGGGATCGAGGCGCGCAGCAGGATGAACAGCATGATGAAGAACGCGGTCTTCAATGCGAACCACAGGAACGGCAGCTGCGGCAGGATGCCGAACGGGCCGTGCCAGCCGCCGAAGAACAGGGTTACCAGCAGCGCCGAGATGAGGATGATGCCGATGTACTCACCCACGAAGAACATGCCCCACTTCATGCCGGCATACTCGATGTGGTAGCCGTCGGCCAGTTCCTGTTCCGCTTCTGGCTGGTCGAACGGGTGACGGTGAGTCACGGCGACGCCAGCGATGAAGAAGGTGCAGAAGCCGAAGAACTGCGGAATGATGAACCACAGGTTCTGCGCCTGGTACTCGACGATGTCGCGCATGTTGAACGAGCCCACCTGCACTACCACGCCCATCAGCGCCAGGCCCAGGAACACTTCGTATGACACGGTCTGTGCCGACGCACGCAAGCTGCCCAGCAGGGCGTACTTGTTGTTCGACGACCAGCCGGCGAACAGCACCGCGTAGACCGACAGGCCGGCCATGGCGAAGAAGAACAGCAGGCCGATGTTCAGGTCGGCAACGCCCCAGCCCGGTGTGATCGGGATGATCGAGAAGCCGATCAGCAGTGCGCTCATGGCCACGACCGGCGCCAGGGTGAAGATCATCTTGTCGACGAAGGGCGGGTTCCAGTCTTCCTTGAAGAACATCTTCAGCATGTCGGCGGCGATCTGGAACATGCCGAACGGGCCGACACGGTTCGGACCGTAGCGGTCCTGCCACCAGCCCAGCAGGCGGCGTTCGACGAAGCTGAGCAGGGCGCCGCAGACCACCACGGCCAGCAGCACCACGATAGCCTTGACGACCTGGATGATCACATCGATCACTTCGGGGGTGAACCAGCTCATTGTGCTGCCTCCTGCAGACCTTCGACGGATGCACCGAAGATGGCAGGCGGGATACCGGCCAGGCCTTTCGGCAACGCGACCAGGCCAGCGCCCAGCTCTTCATTGATACGCAGCGGCAGGCGCAGGGCCACACCGGCGACGTTCAGGCTCAGCAGGGCACCGTCGTTGACACCCAGGCGGTCGGCTTCGGACTTGGCCAGGGCGACGTAGGCAGCCGGAATACGCTGCTGCACCGGAGCGGCGCGCGAGGAGCTTTCTTCGCTGCCGAACAGGTGGAAGAACGGCACGGCAGTCCAGGTACCACGGGCCGGGTTGAAGGCACCCGGAATGGCGTTGAACCAGTTCAGGCGGTCGCCTTGCGATTCGATCAGGCGCACGCCCGGGTCACCGGCACGCAGGTGGCCACCGACCTCATCCTGAAACTTGTTCCAGGCTTGGGGCGAGTTCCAGCCCGGCGACCAGGCGAACGGCACCTGCTGGCGCGGTTCGGCCGAACCCGAGTAGCCTTCCATGGAGAAGGCGAACGCGGTGTCCTTGTCTTGCGGGGTACGTGGCTCGTGCACGCTGATGTTGGCGCGCATGGCGGTACGGCCGGAGTAGCGCAGCGGCTCACGGGCCAGCTTCATGCCCTTGATGCGGAACGCGGCGCTTGGTGCGGCGTTGACGATGCCGGCCAGTTGCGGGGCGGCTTGGGCGCAGGCGCTGGTCACGTGGTCCAGCTGGGTCCAGTCGACCGGCTTGTTCAGCAGGGTGGCACGCAGGGCGTGCATCCAGCGCCAGCCTTCGTGGATCTGGATGCTGCTGTCCAGGTATTGCGGATCGAACACCTGGAAGAAGCGTTGGGCACGGCCTTCCTGGCTGACCAGGGTTCCGTCGCCTTCGGCGAACGAGGCGGCTGGCAGCACCAGGTGGGCGCGGTCGACCGTCGGGGTTTTCGAGTGGTCGGCAACGATTACCACCTTGGCCGCAGCCAGGGCTGCGTCGACCTTGGCGGCCGGTACGCGGGCGTACAGGTCGTTTTCCAGCACGACGATGGCGTCGGCCTTGCCGCTGATGACCGCGTCCAGCGCGGCATCGACGGATTCCCCACCGAGCATGGCCAGGCCGATGCTGTTGGCTTCAGGCACCACCAGGCTCAGCGAGCCGTTCTTCTCGCGCAGCTTCAGGGCCTTGGCGATGTTGGCGGCGGCTTCGATCAGTGCTGGGTCGGCCAGCGAAGTACCGGCAACCACCAGTGGGCGCTTGGCGGCGACCAGGGCGTCGGCGATGCGCTGGGCCAGGGCCTTGGCTTCGTCGTCCAGGCCGGCAACGGCGGGTGCGCTCGGGTCGATGGCGTGGGCCACGGCGAAACCGATGCGGGCCAGGTCGGCCGGGGCGGCGTGTACGCATTCTTCGGCAACGTCGTCCAGCTTGGTTTTAGCCAGCGAGGCGATGAACAGCGGGTACAGCGCGTGCTGGCCGATGTTTTTCACAGCGGCGTCGAGCCATGGCTGCACTTTCATCGCTTCGGCCATGGCCTCGGCCTTGCCCTTGGTGGCCTGGCGCACGGCCAGGGCGACACGGGCAGCGGTCTGGGTCAGGTCTTCGCCGAGCACGAACACGGCGTCGTGGTCTTCGATGTCGCGCAGGGTCGGCACCGGCAGCGGGCTGTTGTTCAGCACGTTCAGTGCCAGGCGTACGCGGGCCAGTTCGCCAGCTTCCATGCCGGAGTAGAAATACTCGGCACCGACCAGCTCACGCAGGCCATAGTTGCTTTCGAGGCTGGCGCGTGGCGAGCCGATACCGACGATGGTGCGGCCGCGCAGCAGGTCGGCGGCCTTGTCCAGGGCAGCATCCAGGCCCAGCTTGGAACCGTCGGCCAGGTGTGGCTGGCGTGGGCGGTCCTTGCGGTTGACGTAGCCGTAGCCGAAACGGCCACGGTCGCACAGGAAGTACTGGTTGACCGAGCCGTTGAAGCGGTTCTCGATGCGGCGCAGTTCGCCGTAACGCTCACCCGGGCTGATGTTGCAGCCGCTGGAGCAGCCGTGGCAGATGCTTGGGGCGAACTGCATGTCCCACTTGCGGTTGTAGCGCTCGGAGTGGGTCTTGTCGGTGAATACGCCGGTAGGGCAGACCTCGGTCAGGTTGCCGGAGAATTCGCTTTCGAGCACGCCGTCTTCGACGCGGCCGAAGTACACGTTGTCGTGGGCGCCGTACACGCCCAGGTCGGTACCACCGGCGTAGTCCTTGTAGTAGCGCACGCAGCGGTAGCAGGCGATGCAGCGGTTCATTTCATGGGCGATGAACGGGCCGAGGTCCTGGTTCTGGTGGGTACGCTTGGTGAAACGGTAGCGGCGCTCATTGTGGCCGGTCATTACCGTCATGTCCTGCAGGTGGCAGTGACCGCCTTCCTCGCACACCGGGCAGTCGTGCGGGTGGTTGGTCATCAGCCATTCGACGACGCTGGCGCGGAACGCCTTGGACTCTTCGTCTTCGATGGAGATCCAGGTGCCGTCGGAGGCAGGGGTCATGCAGGACATGACGATACGACCACGGGTGTCGTTTTCGTCGGTGTACTGCTTGACCGCGCACTGCCGGCAGGCGCCAACGCTACCAAGCGCCGGGTGCCAGCAGAAATAAGGGATGTCGAGGCCGAGTGACAGACACGCCTGTAACAGGTTGTCTGCACCGTTGACTTCGAGCGCTTTGCCGTCTACGTGGATAGTGGCCATTGTTCAAAGTTCTTCGTTGGCCCGCGTGAGCGGGCGTGGCTAATGGAAATCGGTGAGCTTGCGACACGCCTCGATCGCTCGGGCCTGCCGGCAAGCTGGCGAGTGGCACGGACCACCCGCCTAATCATCTTGTTATGCGCCGACCACGATCGGTTTGGCCAGGTCAGGGCGCAGGGTGTCACCAGCGGATGCTGGAGCGACACCGGCCTCGAACTCGGACCGGAAGTATTTGATGGCACTGCCCAATGGCTCGACGGCACCCGGTGCGTGAGCACAGAAGGTACGGCCTGGGCCGAGGAAGTTGACCAGCCCCAGCAGCGTCTCGATGTCTTCGGCGCGGCCCTGGCCATTTTCCAGTGCGCGCAGCATCTTCACGCTCCATGGCAGGCCGTCACGGCATGGGGTGCACCAGCCGCACGACTCGCGGGCGAAGAACTCTTCCATGTTGCGCAGCAGCGAAACCATGTTGACGCTGTCGTCCACTGCCATGGCCAGGCCGGTGCCCATACGGGTGCCAACCTTGGCGATGCCACCGGCGTACATCTGCGCGTCGAGGTGCTCGGGTAGCAGGAAGCCGGTACCGGCGCCGCCTGGCTGCCAGCACTTGAGCTTGAAACCGTCGCGCATGCCACCGGCGTAGTCTTCGAACAACTCGCGGGCGGTAACGCCGAACGGCAGTTCCCACAGGCCCGGGTTCTTCACCTTGCCGGAGAAGCCCATCAGCTTGGTGCCGTGGTCTTCGCTGCCTTCACGGGCCAGCGACTTGTACCAGTCGTTGCCGTTGGCGACGATGGCCGGCACGTTGCACAGGGTTTCGACGTTGTTCACGCACGTCGGCTTGCCCCACACGCCAACGGCGGCAGGGAAGGGCGGCTTGGAGCGCGGGTTGGCGCGGCGGCCTTCCAGCGAGTTGATCAGTGCGGTTTCTTCACCGCAGATGTAGCGGCCGGCACCGGTGTGCACGAACAGCTCGAAATCGAAACCGCTGCCGAGGATGTTCTTGCCCAGCAGGCCGGCGGCCTTGGCTTCGTCGATGGCGCGGTTGAGGTTTTTCGCTGCGGTGGTGTATTCGCCACGCAGGAAGATGTAGCCACGGTAGGCCTTCAGGGCGCGGGCGCTGATCAGCATGCCCTCGACCAGCAGATGGGGCTGTTGCTCCATCAGCATGCGGTCCTTCCAGGTGTTCGGCTCCATTTCGTCCGCGTTGCACAGCAGGTAGCGGATGTTCATGGATTCGTCTTTGGGCATCAGGCCCCACTTCACGCCAGTGGGGAAGCCCGCGCCACCACGGCCCTTGAGACCGGAGTCCTTGACCGCCTGCACGATATCGTCCTGCGACATTTGCGCCAGTGCCTTGCGGGCAGCGGCGTAGCCGTTTTTCGATTCGTACTCGGCCAGCCATACCGGTTCGCCGTCATCACGCAGGCGCCAGGTCAGCGGGTGGGTTTCGGCGGTGCGCGCAATGCGGTTGGCCGGGCCGAAGGAAGTAATGGTCATACGTAACCCTCCAGCAGTTTGGAAACGCCAGTCGGTTGCACGTCGCCAAAGGTGTCGTCGTCGATCATCAGCGCCGGGGCCTTGTCGCAGTTGCCCAGGCAGCACACCGGCAGCAGGGTGAAACGCCCGTCTGCAGTGGTTTGGCCCAGGCCGATGCCCAGTTCGCTCTGGATCTGGCTGACCACCGACTCATGGCCGCCGATGTAGCAGACCATGCTGTCGCACACGCGAATGATGTGGCGGCCGACCGGCTGACGGAAGATCTGGCTGTAGAAGGTGGCGACACCCTCGACGTCGCTGGCCGGGATGCCCAGCACTTCGCCGATGGCGTGGATGGCGCCGTCCGGCACCCAGCCACGTTCCTTCTGGACAATCTTCAGGGCTTCGATGGACGCCGCGCGCGGATCCTCGTAGTGATGCATTTCATGCTCGATGGCCGAGCGCTCGGTTTCGCTCAGGGCGAAACGGTCTGTCTGGATAAGCGTGCTGTTCATGCTTAGCGGTCCACGTCAGCCATAACGAAGTCGATACTGCCCAGGTACGCAATGAGGTCGGCGACCATGCTGCCTTTGATCACCGAAGGGATCTGCTGCAGGTGCGGGTAGCTCGGGGTACGGATCCGGGTGCGGTAGCTCATGGTGCCGCCATCGCTCGTCAGGTAGTAACTGTTGATGCCCTTGGTCGCCTCGATCATCTGGAACGACTCGTTGGCCGGCATGACCGGGCCCCACGAGACTTGCAGGAAGTGCGTGATCAGGGTTTCGATGTGCTGCAGGGTGCGCTCTTTCGGCGGCGGCGTGGTCAGCGGGTGGTCCGCCTTGTACGGGCCTTCCGGCATGTTGCGCAGGCACTGGTCGATGATGCGGATACTCTGGCGCATCTCCTCGACACGGACCATGCAGCGATCGTAGGCATCGCCGTTGTGGGCCAGCGGTACTTCGAACTCGAAGTTCTCGTAGCCGGAGTAAGGGCGGGCTTTACGCAGGTCGAAATCGCAGCCAGTGGAACGCAGGCCGGCACCGGTGGTACCCCATTCCAGCGCTTCCTTTGTGTTGTACGCGGCAACGCCGATGGTACGGCCCTTGAGGATGCTGTTCTGCAGGGCAGCCTTGGTGTATTCGTCGAGGCGCTTGGGCAGCCATTCGACGAAGTCCTTGACCAGCTTGTCCCAGCCGCGCGGCAGGTCGTGGGCAACACCACCGATGCGGTACCAGGCCGGGTGCAGGCGGAAACCGGTGATCGCTTCGATCACGGTGTAGGCGCGCTGGCGGTCTGTGAAGGTGAAGAACACCGGGGTCATGGCGCCGACGTCCTGGATATAGGTACCCAGGAACAGCAGGTGGCTGGTGATGCGGAAGAATTCGGCCAGCATGATACGGATCACGTCGACCTTCTGCGGCACCTGGATGCCGGCCAGCTTCTCGACCGCGAGCACGTACGGCAGGTTGTTCATCACCCCGCCGAGGTAGTCGATACGGTCGGTGTAGGGGATGAAGCTGTGCCAGGACTGGCGCTCGGCCATCTTCTCGGCGCCACGGTGGTGGTAGCCGATGTCCGGTACGCAGTCGACGATCTCTTCACCATCCAGCTGCAGGACGATACGGAACGCACCGTGGGCCGAAGGGTGGTTGGGGCCGAGGTTGAGGAACATGTAGTCCTCGTTGGCGCCCTGACGCTTCATGCCCCAGGCTTCCGGGTTGAAACGCGCCGATTCCTCTTCAAGCTGCTGCTTGGCCAGGGTCAGGCTGTACGGGTCGAACTCGGTGGCACGGGCCGGGTAGTCCTTGCGCAGCGGGTGACCTTCCCAGGTGGGCGGCATCATGATGCGGCTGAGGTGCGGGTGGCCGGCAAAGTCGATGCCGAACATGTCCCAGACTTCGCGCTCGTACCAGTTGGCGTTCGGCCAGATACCGGTGACGGTCGGCAGGTTCAGGTCGCCTTCGCTGAGCGACACCTTGATCATCACGTCGCTGTTACGCTCGACCGACAGCAGGTGGTAGAACACGCTGAAGTCGGCGGCAGGCAGGCCGCGGCGCTGGGTGCGCAGGCGTTCGTCGACGCCGTGCAGGTCGTACAGCATGCTGTACGGCTTGGCCACGCCACGCAGGAAGCTGAGCACCTCTTTGAGCTGCGCGCGCTTGACCCACAGCACGGGCATGCCGGTGCGGGTTTCCTGGGCGACGAATGCTTCGGCGCCAAAACGGTTGTGCAGTTCGACGACCACATCCTGGTCGTCAGCCTTGTAGGGCGGAATGAAAATAGCGTTGTCCGCTGTCATGGTCTCGGTCGCTTTGGGTCAACGTTAAGAATGAAGCCAGGCCGCCGGCTCCTTCGGGAGCGGGCGGCAGGTCGCTGGATCAGACTTCGTCGGGGCTGCGCAGGTTGGTTACGGCAATGCGCTGCTCACGACGCAGGTCTTTCTGGGCTGGCATCTCGGCACGGTAAATACCTTGATCACCAACAACCCAGGAAAGCGGGCGTCGTTCTTGGCCGATCGACTCCTGCAGCAGCATCAAGCCTTGCAGGAAAGCCTCAGGGCGTGGCGGGCAGCCAGGCACATAGACGTCCACGGGGAGGAACTTGTCGACCCCCTGAACGACCGAGTAGATGTCGTACATGCCACCGGAGTTGGCGCACGAACCCATGGAGATGACCCATTTTGGTTCGAGCATCTGCTCGTAGAGGCGCTGAATGATCGGCGCCATCTTCACGAAGCAGGTACCGGCGATGACCATGAAGTCGGCCTGACGCGGCGAGGCCCGGATGACTTCGGCGCCGAAGCGGGCGATGTCGTGGGGAGCCGTGAAGGCCGTGGTCATTTCCACGTAGCAGCAGGACAGGCCGAAGTTGTACGGCCAGAGGGAGTTCTTGCGACCCCAGTTGACCGCGCCACGCAGCACATCTTCGAGTTTCCCCATGTAGATGTTCTTGTGGACCTGGTCCTCTAGCAGCTGATCGGTGACGGTTTCCCGTTCACCGACCGGGTACTGCTCGTTGGGCGCATCCGGATCGATTCTGGTGAGATTGTATTGCATGCCAAAGCCTCATTGTTTCAGCTTCGCTTGCCGCTTGCGGCGACCTTCGGGAGCCCAATCAAGTGCCCCGACGCGCCAAAGGTAGACAAGACCTGCCAACAGAATTGCTATGAAAACGAGCGCTTCGATGAACCCGGTCCAGCCGCTTTCGCGGACAGACACAGACCATGCAAAGAGAAAGAGGGCTTCGATATCGAAGATCACGAACAGCATCGCGACCAGATAGAATTTGGCGGACAGGCGCAGGCGGGCGCTGCCGGTGGGCAGCATGCCGGATTCGAAGGGTTCGTTCTTGGCGCGGCCCCAGGCCTTGCTACCAAGCAGGCTGGACAGGCCGAGCATGAAGGCACACAGGCCGACGACACCCAGGAGGAAGATGGCAAAGCCCCAGTTGTGGGCGATGAGTCCTGCCGAAACGGACATGCTAAAAATCCTTATACAGAGACCCAGCTCTGCAGTCTGAAATAAGTAAAGCGGCGACGTGGTGTCGCAGGTGCAGTGACCAAATGTCGCAGCTGAGTCAATCGCGCTGATTTTATGGGTAAACCCGGTGCAAGTAAAATTTCTGTAGCAAATTTATTCGTAGCATTAAGTACAAAAGCCGCTTGTAACTGGCTGAAAGCCTTGAAATTCGGGCATTGCGTGCGCTTTTGTTAATTATGTTTCTTGCGACTGGTAACGAATTACAAGTTTCGTAATGATAATTAATATCATTTGACCTGATGCCATGTAATTGGGCTGTTCTGCACCTTGTAAAGTTCATCTGGCGATTCCCCCTACTTGTAAATGCGAAAGGCTCGTGTTCTATCAGCTTCCAGCGCCGCTTGCACCGCTCTGGGTCAATACTTTATCGGTTGAGCGATGACCGACTGATGAAGCGATGGCCCATTGGCCGAGCCAGTAGGCGAGGATGATCAGGTACGGTGCGGCGGCAAAGGGGCTGACGAAACGTTCGATGCCGATCAGGCTGTCGGAGAATACGAACAGGCCGGCACCGAGTGCGGCCAGGCCACCGCAGGCCAGGGCGCGCCAGAGCATGGCGCTGATCGCCAGGGCGTACACTGCAACCGGGATCAGCAGCGGGCCGAGGCCGTGGCTGGCGAGTACGCTGAACAGGGTGATGCCGGTGAGGGCGCTGAGGAATAAAGCGGGCAGGGCCGGGCGCAGCGTTTTGCTGCAATAGGCGCGCAGGTAGGCCAGGTGGGCAAAGAGGAATGCGACCAAGCCGAACACGAACAGGTCGGCAGGGATGGCCAGCAGGGTGTCGCCGAGTACCGAGAAGGCCAGGCCGACGGAGATCCAGTTGCGATAGGGCGAGGCTGGGGTGCTGCGCAGCCAGGCGATCAGGGCCAGCACCGGGATGGGTTTGGCCAGCAGGGCAAGCAGGCTGTTGTCGCTGGCCAGTGCATATAGATAGATGGCAGCGGCGGCCAGGGCGATTATGGTCAGGTGGCTTGGACGAGGCATGGGCGGTCCTTGCTGCTGGGCTGCCACAAGCATAGACCTGATTGTGGGGTTTGTTGGTGATGCCTTTGGATTGTGTGAGGGCTGGCATGGGTATGGCGAGAGGAATTCTGCGCCTGTGAGATCGAGCGCCGCCCGCGCGGCGCTTCGCGGGGCAAGCCCGCTCCCACATTTGTTTCGGGCCAGTTACTCCTGTTCCCTTCGTGCGCGCACCCTGGGTGCATGGCTGCAGATTGATGAAGAGCAGGGCGTCCCCTTTAATATCGAATGGAATAAACAGGCGGACAACCGAGACCTCACGGGACGGACTGGCCCGAAACAGATGTGGGAGCGGGCTTGTCCCGCGAAGCGCCGCGCGGGCGGCGCTCGATTTGAGCAACACCGCAAAAGCCAAGGCAGGCACCTCGCCGCCCTGACGCAATCTGGCGCAGAACACCTGACATGTCGGATTTAACCCCTTCCCTGTAGGCCATTTCCCAAACATACTCCTGCCGCCTGTTTTCCATTGCGGCTGCTCTAGCAGGACTCTAGTCTCGACCTGTCGTTGCACATCAACGACACGGCTTTGACAGGCCGGAATTGAAAGAAGGTGCACTCGCTTTGCCTCAATGGCGGCTGTGCGTGTGGGCACGTTCGCGTGCGCCGGTCTTTCTTTCCACCGGTCTGTCAACCCGCGCATAGCTGCCACCCAACCGTTTGACAGCGGACGGATGGCGGCCAAACAGGAAAGAAAGGAGCGAGTCATGCTGAAAGTTGTCCCCGATCCACCCCGTCCCCTCGAAGAAATCCTGATCACCACAACCCTCAGGGTTTACGCAGCACCTGTGGGGGCGGGCGCGCCCGCGAAGAGGCCAGCCCAGGCAGTCGAGAATTCTCAGGGGATACAACGATGACCACAGAAGACACCCAATTCACCGTCGGCAAGACCACCTTCTACCAAGGCGAAAACGGCACCCGAGCTGGGCATGAAGCACTGAAGTACCACAGGACTGCACGATCACCCCTGTAGGAGCGGCCTTGTGTCGCGAAAGGGCTGCGCAGCAGCCCCAGCAATTTGTGCGTCTTCGCCGAAATCCTGGGGCTGCTTTGCAGCCGTTTCGCGACGCAAGGCCGCTCCTACATGTTCCGTGTACTCCTGGTGGGTTTGGTGCAGGCAAAAAACAAAGGCCCAGGGCTTTCACAAGCCCCGGGCCTTCCTTCAACCGCAACCCACTATCAGTGGAACTGCTCTTCCTCGGTCGAACCGGTCAGCGCAGTCACCGACGAAGCCCCGCCCTGAATAACAGTGGTCATGTCATCGAAGTAGCCAGTGCCCACTTCCTGCTGGTGCGCCACGAAGGTGTAGCCCTTGCTGGCGTCAGCGAATTCCTGTTCCTGCAGTTTCACGTAGGCGGTCATGTCGTTGCGGGCGTAGTCGTGCGCCAGGTTGAACATGCCGTGCCACATGTTGTGGATGCCGGCCAGGGTGATGAACTGGTGCTTGTAGCCCATGGCCGACAGCTCGCGCTGGAACTTGGCGATGGTGGCGTCGTCCAGGTTCTTCTTCCAGTTGAAGGAAGGCGAGCAGTTGTACGACAGGATCTGGTCCGGGTACTCCTTCTTGATCGCTTCGGCGAAGCGGCGGGCTTCGTCCAGGTCCGGCTTGGCGGTTTCGCACCAGATCAGGTCGGCGTACGGGGCATAGGCCAGGCCGCGGGCGATGGCCTGGTCGAGGCCGGCGCGTACCTTGTAGAAGCCTTCACGGGTGCGCTCGCCAATCACGAACGGCTGGTCGTACGGGTCGCAGTCGCTGGTCAGCAGGTCGGCGGCGTTGGCGTCGGTACGGGCCAGGATGATGGTCGGTACGCCCGATACGTCAGCAGCCAGGCGCGCAGCCACCAGCTTTTGTACGGCTTCCTGGGTCGGTACCAGTACCTTGCCACCCATGTGGCCGCATTTTTTCACCGAGGCCAGCTGGTCTTCGAAGTGCACGCCGGCAGCGCCTGCCTCGATCATGTTCTTCATCAGCTCGTAGGCGTTCAGAACGCCGCCGAAACCGGCTTCGGCGTCAGCCACGATCGGTGCGAAGTAGTCGATGTAGCCTTCGTCGCCCGGGTTCTTGCCGGCTTTCCACTGGATTTGGTCGGCGCGGCGGAACGAGTTGTTGATGCGCTTTACCACGGTCGGTACCGAGTCGACCGGGTACAGCGACTGGTCAGGGTACATGGACTCGGCCGAGTTGTTGTCGGCGGCAACCTGCCAGCCGGACAGGTAGATGGCCTGGATGCCGGCTTTAACCTGCTGCACTGCCTGGCCGCCGGTCAGGGCGCCCATGCAGTTGACGAAATCTTTTTCTGGGCGGAAGGACGGGTGGGCACCTTGGGTGACCAGCTTCCACAGTTTTTCTGCGCCTTGGCGAGCCAGGGTGTGCTCAGGCTGCAGGGAGCCACGCAGGCGAACGACATCGGCGGCGGTGTAGGTACGGGTCACGCCTTTCCAGCGCGGGTTCTCGGCCCAATCTTTCTCGAGGGCTGCAATTTGCTGTTCGCGTGTCAGTGCCATGGAAATAAACCTCGTCGCATCGATCTTGGGTTAATTGTGCTGATGCTCGGGGCAGATCAGGGACCTGGCGGCTGTCCTGTCCGGGGGCGTGCGACGACGAACGCGAAGGCTCGAAGGGGAAGGGTGTGGCAGGCCAGGCGAAGGTGTGCTCCGGCAGGTCGGCTCGTGGTTGCCTTGCTGCGGTGCTACGCGATTGCCAGTACTGCGGTGATGCGCTTCCGTCCCTCGGGACAACTTCTTCGTTGCAGTCGCAATCCCGTCGAACCGCCTTGTGGGCCGTATAGACACGAGGCGCCTCCAGGGGTGGGAGGAGCACGCCTCGAAGGCCCTTGCCAGGGCCCCTGATTAGCGGGAGCGAGGCCATCATGCCCTTGGGAAAAAGACCCTGTCAAATGTTTTGTAGTGGATTTTTTCACTTACTACATCTTTGGTCTAATGCGACTTGGCAGTCAGTTTCAAGGCCTTTGGTCGAGGCCTTGAAACGCCTGGGATCAGTCGAGAAGGTCGACTTTGACACGCAAAGTCATGTTTTCACCGCGTTGAGTGCTGTAACTGCGGCTTGACGTGCTGCGATCGGCTTGGCTCTGCTGGTTGTAACCCGCCAGGGTGATCCACTCGCCAAGCTTGCCGGTGATGGTTGTGTCGGTGCTTTGTACTTTCACTACATCAGCGCGTTCGTTGCTGATGCGGTCATTATTGGTGCTTATCTGCAGACGAACCGTATCACCGCTCAAACTCGGGGTGACGAAGAAACCCTGGGTCACATTGCGGTATTCGGTATTGCTCTGGAGGCGCCCGTAACCGTCGGTGCTGGTGCTGGTAATCGGGATGCTCTGGCCGACCTGGATCAGGGCAGGCTGGCCTTCGCTGGCCTGTACCTGCTGCATGCCACCTTCGCGGTTGCTGGTGCCGTAGTGGATGACCCGCGCGTTGCCACGGTTGTCCTGGAAGTTGCTGTCGTTGTTGTCGACGCTGATCAGCAGGCGCTTGGGCGCGGTGTCCAGCTGTTGCAGCAAGGCGCGCAGGTCATCGATGCGCTCGGGGCTGGCGTTGACGATCAGCTTGTTCTCGAAGGCGCTGACCGAGCCGTCGTTGCCGATAAACGCCTGCACGGCGGGCATAAGTTCGGCGCTGCTGCGGTGCTGTAGCGGCAGTACCTCTGTGGCGGCCTGGGCCGTAAGGCTGGCGACCACCAGCAGGGCAGCGAGTAGGGGGCGTAGCGGCATGTCCATGATCTCCGCAGGTCGAATCAACATGATGGCAAATTTACTGACTTCCTGCTGGACCTGGATCACGTCGGCGGTGTGGCGTGACAGGGTCATTTATCGGGTATTATCTTGCAGGGTATAAATTATAGTCAGCAAGATAATTGAGGATAATTGCATGTCACCCATTCGCCCGCTTCTGCGTCGCGATCAATTGGCCAAGGCCTTGGGTCAAGACCTGGCCGGCGAGTCGCTGGTTGATTACAGCTCGGGCATGTTCCTTGCCGCGCCCTGACGCACGGGCAAGAGCACCTTCCTCAACAACGACTTCATCCCGGAATGCATACGGCGCGGCTGGCTACCGGTTTACGTCGAACTGTGGTCGGACCGCGACGCCGCGCCGGCAGAACTCATCAGTGGCGCCATCGGTGCTGCGCTGGGCAGCTTTGAAGGGGCCCTGGCCAAGGCTGCGAAAAAGGCCGAACTGCTGCGCAGCGGGGCATTCAATCATCAGGCCGGCGTGTGGAGCGACTACGAAAGCGCCTGGAACGAACTTTCGTCCCTGCAGCAGGCAGTGCTTGAGGTAATGGCCGAACGCACGCTGCGCCGCCAGCCGTTTTCGCCGTTTACCGAGCAAACCCTGGCCGATGTCAGCCGCAAGCTGGAACTGCCCCAGGCCGTGGCCAATGCCAGTACGCCCAACGTACAAAAGGCCCTTGATGCATTGCGCGACAAGACAGTGACCGGCCGCAGCTGAACCTTTGATCTGCCCCGCCAGTCGCACGCACATGGCGTAAGTGGGGCTTATTGCATGAAGCGTTGCCTGATCCTGTCGTTGTGGCTATGCAGCCTGGGTGCCCAGGCTGCAGCTGATTCGTTGCGCATCAAGCAACTGCAGCGTTGTGGTGAGTTGCTCGGTGAAGGCGGGCAACAATGGTGTCTGCGCGCCGAGGGGCTCGGGGGCGGTCTGCCGACGGTCTGGCTCGGCGGTGCAAAGCTGCCGCCAGCCAGTATCGAGTGGCAAGATGACCGTCTGACGCTGAAACTGACCCACCAGGCCCGTGGCAGCGCACCGCTGTGGCTGGAGGACGGCGGCGGCAGCAGTAACCCGGTCTGGCTGACAAGCCAACGCAGCCATGTTGTTGCAGCAGCCTCTGACGAGGTGGCGAAGAATATGGATGGCCTCACCACCTATGTCGACTTGGTCAGTCTTTTGATCGAAGAAAAACACGATGGCCTCCGCGAAGCCCGACGGATCGCCGACAAATTCGGCGCCCGGGTCGTGGGTGCCATACCGCCGCTGAATGTCTACCAGCTGCGCTTGCCGGTAAACGACCTGGAACAGCGCGACGCGATGATCCTGCGCATGGGCAGTGAAGTCAGCGTGGATGCCGTGATTATCGAGGAGTCTGCCCCCGAGCGTGGTGAGGAAGGCAGTGGGCGCGACCCTGGGGACATCGACCAGGGCGAGGAATGGGCCGCCAATCGCTTCATGGACGCACTGTATTACTACCAGCGGCGAATTGCCGCTTCGCGTATACCGGTGCAGCCGGTGCGGGTAGGGGTAATCGAGCGTGAAGTGGACTTTGACGCGCCAGGTTTCAGCGATTACCGAGGTGGCTGCAACCACGCCCAGACGTGTCTGTACGCGCGTGACGGCAATCGCCCGAGCAGTCACGGCACCCATGTCGCCGGCATTATTGCCGCGCAGGATCAGGGATTTTTGCCAGGCCTGGGCAAACAGAGCCCTGGCTTCGAGGTGATTGTCGAGCGCAACTCGGATGCGGGCATCACCGCCAACATTGCTGCGTCAGTGAACCTGGTGGAGGACGGCGTGCGGGTGTTGAACTGGAGTTGGGGCATTCACCGGATCGGGGCACGCGACGTCAAGGGCGAGCGGGTGGATTCGCTGGTGCGTTCCGGGTTGGCCATGAGTGGCTACGAGGAGCTGCTTGAAGAATTCTTCCTCTGGCTGCGCGCCGAGCACCCCGATGTAGTTGTCGTGAATTCGGCGGGCAATGGGGCGTCCTGGTCGGGGGCCGACGAATATCGACTGCCATCGTCCTTCATCACCGAACAACTGCTGGTCGTGGGCGGGCACCAGCGCAGTGACAACACGGTGGCTGTCGAAGACCCGCAGCACGTGCGCAAACGCCACAGTTCCAACATCGACATGCGTGTGGATGTCAGTGCGGCGGCCTGCATTCACCCGGTGGCCGGCGCGCTGGCGCATTGCGGAACGTCGTACGCAACGCCGCTGGTTACTGCCACCGTGGCGGCGATGCTGTCGATCAACCCGGCCCTGACCCCGCAGCAGCTGCGCATGTTGCTGCGGCGCAGCGCCTTGACCTTGGGCACCGAGCAGGATTTCGAAGCCATGGACGCCGAGGACCTGACGGCGCCGATCCTGCCATCGGAGCGTGGCGGTCAGCTGAACCACCCCGACCTTGGGCGCTCGGCGCGGCTGGACATGCAGCGCGCGCTGGACCTGGCGGTACAAAGCCGCGAACGCGTGCGTTGAACGGTGGCCGCTGTCAGACAAAATCCGTAACATCGCGCCCCTTGTTTTTTGTACCGTCCGCCCCGGACCGCCTCACAGGATGCCCATGAAACCCGCCCGACTACGCGCCGACCTGCTTGCCGGCCTGACCACCTCGTTCGCCCTGGTGCCCGAGTGCATCGCCTTTGCCCTGGTGGCCCACCTCAACCCGCTGATGGGCCTGTATGGCGCGTTCATCATCTGCACCCTGACGGCGCTGTTCGGCGGCCGGCCGGGGATGATCTCTGGCGCTGCCGGTTCGATGGCGGTGGTGATCGTTGCACTGGTGGTACAGCACGGTGCGCAGTATCTGCTGGCGACGGTGCTGCTCGGCGGGGTGGTAATGATCCTGTTCGGCCTGCTGCGCCTGGGCAAGCTGGTGCGCCTGGTGCCGTACCCGGTCATGCTTGGCTTCGTCAACGGCCTGGCCATTGTCATTGCCATGGCCCAGCTGGAGCATTTCAAGGAGGGCGAGCACTGGCTGAGCGGTGCGCCGCTGTACCTGATGATTGGCCTGGTGGCGCTGACCATGGCGGTGGTCTACGTGCTGCCGAAGCTGACCCGTGCGGTGCCGCCGGCGCTGGTGGCGATTCTGGGTGTTGGCCTGCTGGTGTACCTGCTCGGCTTGCCCACCCGCACCCTGGGTGACATGGCGCATATCGCTGGCGGCCTGCCGGTGCTGGCGCTGCCGAATGTGCCATGGAACCTCGAAACCCTCAAGATCATCGCCCCCTACGCGGTGCTGATGGCCATGGTCGGCCTGCTGGAAACCCTGCTGACGCTGAACCTGACCGATGAAATCACCGAAAGCCGGGGCTACCCGGACCGCGAATGCGTGGCCTTGGGCGCGGCGAACATGGTTTCCGGTTTGTGCGGTGGCATGGGCGGTTGCGCGATGATCGGTCAGACGGTGATCAACCTCAGCTCCAATGGCCGAGGCCGGCTGTCGGGGGTGGTGGCCGGGGTGATGATTCTGCTGTTCGTGTTGTTCCTGTCGCCGCTGATCGAGCGAATTCCGCTGGCGGCCCTGGTCGGGGTTATGTTTGTGGTGGCGCAGCAGACCTTTGCCTGGGCCTCGTTGCGGGTGCTGCACAAGGTGCCGGTGAATGATGTGCTGGCGATCATTGCGGTGACGGTGGTGACGGTGTTGACCGACCTGGCCACCGCCGTGCTGTTTGGTATCGTCATCGCAGCGGTGAACTTTGCCTGGCAGCATGCGCGTGAGCTGTATGCCGATAGCTATGTGGACGAGGAGGGGGGCAAGCACTACCAGGTGCATGGCACGTTGTTCTTTGCCTCGACTACCCCGTTCCTCAACCAATTTGACCCGGCCAATGACCCGGGCAAAGTTACCCTGGATTGCCAGCACTTGAGCTTTGTCGATTACTCGGCGATTGCGGCGTTGAAGACCCTGCGCGAGCGCTATGCCAAGGCGGGCAAGCATTTGCGCGTGGTGCATTTGTCGGAGCGGTGCAAGAAGCTGCTGAAGCGGGCGGGGGAGCAGCACTGAGCATGGTGGTTGTCTGTGCTGGCCTCTTCGCGGCTAAAGCCGCTCTTACAGGTATTTCACCGGAGTCGAAAACGGTGGGGTCCCTGTAGGAGCGGCTTTAGCCGCGAAGAGGCCGGCACTGGCGAATGAATTACTCCCCGCGGTTCTTCTTGACGATGCCATCGGCAATGCTCGCCGGGGCTTCTGCATAGCGGGTGAACTCCATCGAGAAGCTGGCCCGGCCCTGGGTCATCGAGCGCATCGAGGTGGCGTAGCCGAACATCTCGCCCAGCGGCACCTCGGCGCGGATCACCTTGCCCGCCGGTGTCTCGTCACCGTCCTGGATCATGCCGCGGCGCCGGCTCAGGTCGCCAAGGATATCGCCTTGGTATTCCTCGGGCGTGACAACCTCAACCTTCATCACCGGCTCCAGCAGCACCGCACCGCCTTTCTGCGACAGCTGCTTGGTGGCCATCGACGCAGCGATCTTGTAGGCCATTTCGTTGGAGTCGACGTCGTGGTACGAGCCGTCGAAGACCGCCGCCTTGAGGTTGATCAGCGGGTAGCCGGCGAGCACGCCGTTCTTCATCTGCTCCTCGATACCCTTCTGGATCGCCGGGATGTACTCGCGCGGTACCACGCCGCCGACGATCTCGTTGATGAACTCCAGGCCTTCCTTGCCTTCGTCGCCTGGGGCAAAGCGGATCCAGCAATGGCCATACTGGCCACGGCCACCGGACTGGCGGACGAAGCGGCCTTCGATTTCGCAGGTGTTGCGGATTTTTTCGCGGTAGGCCACCTGTGGCTTGCCGATGTTGGCCTCGACATTGAATTCGCGGCGCATGCGGTCGACGATGATGTCCAGGTGCAGCTCGCCCATGCCAGAGATGATGGTCTGGCCGGTCTCTTCATCGGTGCGCACGCGAAATGACGGGTCTTCCTGGGCCAGCTTGCCCAGGGCGATGCCCATTTTTTCCTGGTCGGCCTTGGTCCTCGGCTCCACCGCTACGGAAATCACCGGGTCAGGGAAGTCCATGCGTTCGAGGATGATCGGCTTGTCCATGTCGCACAGGGTGTCGCCGGTGGTCACGTCCTTCATGCCGATCAGCGCGGCGATGTCGCCGGCGCATACGTCCTTGATTTCGGCGCGCTGGTTGGCGTGCATCTGCACCATGCGGCCGATGCGTTCCTTTTTGCCTTTGACCGAGTTCAGTACCGCATTGCCGGAACTGAGCACGCCGGAATACACCCGGGCGAAGGTGAGGGTGCCGACGAAGGGGTCGGTGGCGATCTTGAAGGCCAGGGCCGAGAACGGTTCCTTGTCGTCGGCGTGGCGCTCCAGGTGCTTGTTTTCGTCGTCGGGGTCGGTGCCCTTGATTGCCGGGATTTCCGACGGGGCGGGCAGGTAGTCGATGACCGCGTCGAGCATCAGCGGTACGCCCTTGTTCTTGAACGACGAGCCAAGGATGGTTGGCACGATCTCGTTGGCGATGGTGCGCTGGCGCAGCGCGGCCTTGATCTCGTCGATGCTCAGTTCCTCGCCTTCGAGAAACTTGGTGGTCAGCTCGTCGTTGGCCTCGGCGGCAGCCTCGACCATGTGCGCCCGCCATTCGTCGGCCAGCGCCTGCAATTCGGCGGGGATGTCTTCTTCGCGGTAGCTGGTGCCGTTGTCGGCATCGTTCCAGTAGATGGCCTTCATCTTCACCAGGTCGATCTGGCCGATGAAGTTTTCTTCGCTGCCGATTGCCAGCTGAATCGGCACCGGGTGGTGGCCCAGGCGCTGGTCGATCTGTTTGACCACCCGCAGGAAGTCGGCGCCCTGGCGGTCCATCTTGTTGATGTAGGCCAAGCGAGGCACGTGGTATTTGTTGGCCTGCCGCCAGACCGTCTCGGACTGCGGTTCTACGCCGTCAGCGCCGCTGAAGACCACGACGGCGCCATCGAGCACGCGCAGCGAGCGCTCCACCTCGATGGTGAAGTCGACGTGGCCGGGGGTGTCGATGATGTTGAAGCGGTACTTGTCGGCGAACTGCTTGGTCGAGCCCTGCCAGAACGCCGTGGTCGCCGCCGAGGTAATGGTGATGCCGCGCTCCTGCTCCTGGGCCATCCAGTCCATGGTCGCGGCGCCATCGTGCACCTCGCCCATCTTGTGGTTGACCCCGGTATAGAACAGGATCCGCTCGGTGGTGGTGGTCTTGCCGGCGTCTACGTGGGCGACGATGCCGATATTGCGGTACAGCTCGATGGGCGTTGTGCGGGCCATGGCGGACTACCTGCGGCTGGGCGGATTCCACCACGTTAGCAGACCGGTGGAATCCTGCCGTGCCGCCGGGCCGTCAGTCGGCCTGGGCTTGCAGCATCCACTGGCCATCCACTTCATGGGCCAGGCCGCTGGCCGGCAGCAGGGCCAGCAGGCGCGGGTGCAGGGTGGCTTCGGTGAAGGTCTTGAGGGTGGTCAGGTCCAGCGCGCCGATCAGGGTCAGGTCGGCCTTGGTGTACGACAGCCAGGCCTTTTTCAGCACCTGGGCGACGTCGCTGCCGGCGGTGCTGGCGAAGCGGCGGTGCCACTGTCGGCCTTCGAAGCTGAAGTTGTGCGCGTGGCTGTAGGTGCTCTGGTCTGCGCCTTCCAGGCAGCGGTGGCAGCGGCATGGGCCTTCGCCGAAGGCGTTGCGCAGGTAGCTGTTGAAGTCCACGACGGGCTTGAGGGACAGGCGTTTGTCGACATCGAACAGGTCGGCGATCAGGGGTTCTTCGGCGCTCACTCGGGATCCTCGTGTGGTGTGGCGTGCATCGGCGGGCACCCTAACAGATCGGGGCCTGCAGATCACCTTTTGCAGGCTCGGCCTCATCGCCGGCAAGCCAGCTCCCACAGGGACCCCACATTGCCCAGGGAGATGCAGTACCTGTGGGAGCTGGCTTGCCGGCGATGAGGCCGGTAGAGACAACCGAGACCGCCTGCCGTACTCTACGCGCCCATACGCCTTCCCACCCACTGAGGTAACCCCGCTTGAGCACCAAGTACCCGTACATCGCCACCGTCACCATCAGCGCCGAAGACCGCGGGGGTGATACCGAGGCCTCGGAAAACCCCAACATGCGTGTTGGCCTGGAGGCGGTGACCGAGACCCTGAAAAAGGTGCATTTCGTCGGTACGCTCGCGGCCCCCGAAAAGAATGCCACGCACATCTGCGTGACCCTGGAGAACGGCCTGACCTACTACGGCCCGATTGTCAACGGCCACGCCGAACTTGAAGGCGGCTGGATCGCCTTCGAGTCCGACATGCTTACCCCGGCTGAACTGGGCCTGTAAAACTCAGTTCAATTCCGCCAGGCACTGCTCGAGGATATCCAGGCCTTCTTCGAGCACCTCGGCCTCGATGGTCAGCGGTGCCAGCAGGCGAATGATGTGCCGTGCCTTACCGCTCGGCATCAGCAGCAGGCCTTTGGCCCGCGCCGCTTCCATCACCTTGGCCAGCTGCGCCGGGGCTGGGCTGCCATCGGCATTGACGAATTCGATGCCACGCATGGCGCCCACGCCGGTCAGGCGGCCGATGAACGGGCTAAGGCCTGAGGCCTTCCAGCGCTGGTGGCGACTGACGATGGCCTGCTCCTGGCGTTCACCCCAGGTGGCCACGTTCTCGTCGGTCATCTGCGCCAGGCTGGCCAGCGCCGCCGCGCAGGCAATCGGGTTGCCCGAGTAGGTGCCACCCAGGCCGCCCTTGGGCAGCGACGCCATCACGTCCTTGCGCCCGACCACCGCACCCAGCGGCATGCCCCCGGCAATGCTCTTGGCCAGCAGCAGCAGGTCGGGCTCGATCCCTAAGCGCGAGAAGGCGAAGCGCTGGCCGGTGCGGCCAAAGCCCGACTGGATCTCGTCGATGATGATCAGGATGTCGCGTTCGTCGCAGAAGCGGCGCAGGGCCTGGGCGAAGGCCGGGTCTAGGGCCAGGAAGCCACCTTCGCCCTGCACCGGTTCAAGAATGAACGCCGCCACATCTTCCACCGCCAGCTCGACGCTGAACAGACGGTCCATGGCTTTGAGCGCCTGTTCGCAGGTTACCCCGGTATCGGCGCTGGGGTAGGGCAGGTGGTACACCGGCCCAGGCAGTTCGCCGACCCGTTGCTTGTAGGGGGCGACCTTGCCGTTGAGGTTCAGGGTGGCCAGGGTGCGGCCGTGGAAGCCGCCGTCGAAGGCGATGATGGCGCGCTTGCCGGTGGCGCCACGGGCCACTTTCAGGGCGTTTTCCGCGGCTTCCGCGCCGCTGTTGGTGAGCATGCCGGCCAGCGGGTAGCTGACCGGTACGAACTGGCTCAGCTGCTCCATCAGGGCCAGGTACGGGCCATGGGGTGCGGCGTTGAAGGCGTAGTGAGTCAGGCGGGTGGCCTGGGCCTGGATCGCTTCGACCACGGCCGGGTTGCAGTGGCCCAGGTTGAGCACACCGATACCGCCGACGAAGTCGATGTAACGTTTGCCGTCAGTGTCCCAGACTTCGGCATTGCGGCCATGGGAAAGTGTGATCGGGTGAACGATGGCAATGGATTGGCTGATACTTTCCTGGTTCATGGGGCACGCGGACCTTGTTCGAGTTTCTTATTATCCAAGCGTGTTGGCGGGTTATTCCGCAAACGAATTATTCGATTGCGGTCATTCCATGGATTCGTGATCTGGCCGGTTTTTGTGTCTGCCATTCCGGCCCTATCGCCGGCAAGCCAGCTCCCACAGGTACGGCACAGGTCTTGAAGGCTGTGGGGTACTTGTGGGAGCTGGCTTGCCGGCGATAGGGCCAGTGCAGGCGTAATCAATCCCCCTCAGCCACCCGCTCCCGAATCCACTGCACAAAGGCCCGAATCTTGGGCACTTCGGCGGCATGTTCGGCATGCGCAATGAAGTGCCGGCCATTGCTCGCTACTGGGTGGTCCCAGGCCACCACCAGCTTGCCCTCGCTGAGTTCTTCAGCCACCAGATACCGCGGAATCAGGGCAATGCCGCAACCGGCAATGGCTGCGCGAATGCACAGGTAGAACGTGTCGAAGCGCGGCCCGTGGTAGCTGTTCTGGCTGTGCAGCCCCAAGCCCAGAAACCACTCATGCCAGGCCTCCGGCCGCGATACGCATTGCAACAGGCGGTGCTCGGTCAGCGCCTGGGCGCTGTCGAAACGGTGGTTGGCCAGCAGCTGCGGGCTGCACACAGGCACTACCTCTTCGCTGAACAGCTCGATGCAGGTTGCCCCGGGCCAAGTGCCCTGGCCGAAGAAAAACGCGACATCGGCCTTGGCCTGCACCAGGTCAAACGGCTCCAGCTCGTTGCGCACGTCCAGGTGAATGCGTGGGTATCGGTCGCCGAAACCCTTGAGCTTGGGCACCAGCCAGCGCGCGCCGAAGGTGGGCTGGGTAGCGATACGCAGTACTTCGGTTTCGTCGCCGTAGCTGAGGATGTAGCGGCTGGAAATGTCGATCTGGGTGAGGATCTTGTTCACTTCGGTGAGGTACAGCGCGCCGGCCGGTGTCAGGTGCAGGCGCCGGCGAATGCGCTGGAACAGCGAGTGCGAAAGCATGTCCTCAAGCTGCGCCACCTGCTTGCTGACGGCGCTCTGGGTCAGGTGCAGTTCCTGCGCCGCACGGGTGAAGCTGAGGTGGCGGGCGGCCGCTTCGAAGCACTGAAGGGCGGTGGTCGAAGGCATCAGGCGTTTGGACATGACGGGCAAATACCGAGCAAAAAAGGAAGAAGTTCATTCCAAAGCGGAATCATGTGGTTCGAAAAGGTCGTTTGTTGACCCCGGCCTATAGATTAATACTGACCTGGATCAACGATTACAACCGGTCATGCGAAGAGGAGGTCAGTACCCGCATTCGGCATCTGCAAAACAACAACAACGACTATCAGACATTTACAAGAATTCTGCTCCGACCTTCAGCCGCCACGCCGCGGCCGACCCATTCGAGGGTTCTTCATGGCTTCGCAAGACAATAAGAAACAGCGTTCGCTGCAACACGGCCTGACCTCGCGTCAGGTGTCCATGATCTCCATCGCCGGCATCATCGGTGCCGGCCTGTTCATCGGCTCGTCCAACGCCATCGCCACCGCCGGCCCGGCCATCCTCATCTCCTATGCCATGACCGGCCTGCTGGTGTTGCTGGTGATGCGCATGCTCGGTGAAATGGCCATCGCCAACCCCAACAGCGGCTCGTTCTCCACCTATGCCTCCGAGGCCATCGGCCCGTGGGCCGGCTTTACCATCGGCTGGCTGTACTGGTGGTTCTGGGTGCTGATCATTCCGGTCGAGGCGATTGCCGGTGCCGATATCCTGCATGCCTACTTCCCCGGCGTACCGTCGTGGCTGTTCGCCTTCCTGATCATGCTGGTGCTGTCCGGCACCAACCTGGTCAGCGTGAAGAACTTCGGCGCCTTCGAATATTGGTTCGCGCTGGTCAAGGTGGTGGCGATCATTGGCTTCATCGGTGTCTGCACCCTGGCGGTGTTTGGCTTCTGGCCGCTGGCCGAGGTGTCCGGGGTTAGCCGGCTGTGGGACACCGGCGGCTTCATGCCCAATGGCTTCGGCACTGTGCTGGGTGGCGTGCTGATTACCATCTTCTCGTTCTTCGGCGCCGAGATCGTCACCATCGCCGCTGACGAAACCGCCAACCCGAAAGACAAGATCCGCCGCGCGACCAACCTGGTGGTGTACCGCATCGCGATCTTCTACCTGGCGTCGATCTTCCTGGTGGTGTCGCTGGTGGCCTGGAACGACCCGGCGTTGAAAGCGGTCGGTTCGTTCCAGCGGGTGCTGGAAGTGCTCAACGTGCCGGGTGCCAAGCTGCTGGTCGACCTGGTGGTGCTGGTGGCCGTGACCAGCTGCATGAACTCGGGCCTGTACACCGCTTCGCGCATGCTCTACTCGCTGGGTGCCCGTGGCCAGGCGCTGAGCGTGACCAAGCGCATCTCTGGCTCGGGCGTGCCGACTGTGGCGGTGATCTTCTCTACCCTGGCGGGCTTTGCCGGTTGCCTGGTCAATTATGTGTTCCCGGGCAAGGTATTCGGCTTCCTGTTGTCTACCACCGGTGCCATCGCCTTGCTGGTGTACCTGGTGATTGCCGTGTCGCAACTGCGCATGCGGGCCCGTGCCGAGCGCGAAGGGCGCCCGCTGGAGCTGAAAATGTGGCTATTCCCGTACCTGACCTGGCTGGTGATCGGCACCATTGCCCTGGTGCTGGGCTACATGCTGTTCAGCGATGCCTACCGCTATGAAACGCTGATGACCGCGGGTGTGACCGCATTCATCCTGCTGGTTTCGCTGACCCAGCGGCGCGCCAAGGTGGTTGCCCAGACCGCCTGATGTTTCTGCTTTAATGGGGGCGTTGCGCGCCCCCCCTATCTATAAGCACAGGAAGCGTATGAACGACCACACCCTTTCCCTGCAGGCCCTCGCAGCGCCTGAAGGTACCTGCTACGGCTGCGGCTGTTCTCACCCCAGCGGCCTGCACCTGCAAAGCCATTGGGACACCGACGGCATCCACCTGGTGTGCCGGCATGCACCTGACAGCACCTTTATTGGCTGGCCCGGCCTTGTGTATGGCGGCCTGCTGGCGATGCTGGTCGATTGCCATTCCAACTGGACGGCCATGGCTTACCACTACCGCCACGAAGGCCGCGAGCCGGGTAGCCTGCCGCGAATCGACTGCGTCACCGGCACGCTCAACCTGACGTACCTGAAACCTACGCCAATGGGTGTCGAGCTGTTGCTCAAGGCGCGCGTGGAGGGTGAAGTGGGGCGCAAGAGCCGGGTGATCTGCGAAGTGTGGGCCGACGATGTGCTGACCGTGACAGCCGACTCGGTGTTTGTCCGCGTCGATACCGAAAAGCTCAAGCTCAAGGCCCACGGCCAGGCCTGAGCTTCCAGCGCGGATAAGTGGTCGGTGATGGTCAGCGGCCGGGGATGTCTCTAGAGTGACAGGTTCATTCCCCAGGCAAGGTTGATCATGACCGATCTCAGTGCTTTCCCCATCACCCGCAAGTGGCCCGCCAAACACCCCGAACTGCTGCAGTTGTACTCGCTGCCAACGCCTAACGGCGTCAAGGTTTCAATCATGCTCGAAGAGATCGGCCTGGCCTACGAGCCGCACAAGGTCAGCTTCGACAATGACGACCAGCTCAGCCCAGAGTTCATCTCGTTGAGTGCCAACAACAAGATCCCGGCCATCCTCGACCCCAACGGGCCGGGCGGCCAGCCGTTGCCACTGTTCGAGTCGGGCGCGATCCTGCAGTACCTGGCGGAGAAGAGCGGGCAGTTGCTGAGCCAGGACCCGGCCCAGCGTTACCAGACCCTGCAGTGGTTGATGTTCCAGATGGGCGGCATCGGGCCGATGTTCGGCCAGGTCGGCTTCTTCCATTTCTTTGCTGGCAAGGAATATGAAGACAAGCGCCCGCGTGACCGTTATGTGAACGAGTCCAAGCGTTTGCTTGGCGTGCTGGACCGGCACTTGAAAGACCGGGAGTGGATGGTCGACGCGTACAGCATCGCCGATATCGCGATCTTCCCGTGGGTGCGTAACCTGGTGGAGCGGTACAATGCGCGTGAGTTGGTGGGCTTTGATCAGTTCAAGGAAGTGCAGCGGGTGCTGGCGAAGTTCCTCGAGCGGCCGGCGGTGCAGCGGGGCCTGAAAATTCCAGTTTGATGTTGGCTGTACTGGCCCTATCGCCGGCAAGCCAGCTCCCACAGGAACTGCACAGGGGCTGAGGCCTGTGCAGTACTTGTGGGAGATTTTATGGTTTCCAGCAAGCTGGCTTACATGTACTGCACAGATCTTCAGGCCTGTGGTGTACCTGTGGGAGCTGGCTTGCCGGCGATAGGGCCAGTAAATGCAACACAAGATTCGAAATCAGAAAATCTGATTCAGCAACCAGTACAAACTGCCGGCCAACAGCATTGCAGCCGGCAAGGTCAGTACCCAGGCCATCAGCAGGTTGACCAGCGTGCGCCTCTGAACGCCCGAACCATTGGCCACCATGGTCCCGGCCACGCCGGAACTCAGTACATGTGTCGTCGACACCGGCAACCCGAACATATCCGCCGCGCCAATGGTGCACATCGCCACCACTTCGGCCGAAGCGCCTTGTGCATAGCTGAGGTGCGTCTTGCCAATCTTCTCGCCCACTGTCACCACGATGCGCCGCCATCCCACCAGGGTACCCAGCCCCAACGCGATGGCCACGGCAACCTTTATCCACAGCGGGATGTAGCGCGTGGCGTCATCCAGTTGGGTCTTGAACAGTTGCAATTGGCCGCGGGTGTCGGCATCGAACGCGACCAGCCGGTTTTTTTCGATCAGGCGGATGGCTTCGCTGGTCAGGTACATGTCATTGCGCACGTTGGCCATGGCTTCGGCTGGCACGCGCTTGATCGAACCATAGCCTTTGACCTGTTCGCCGATCACCCCGGTCAACGCTGCCAGCGCCGGTACCAGTTGCGGGCTGACCTTGGGGGCGGCGATGAACAGCGTCAGTACCTGGCGCGGGTCGGCCGGTGCCGGATGCGGGTCGCTGCGTACCAGCGCCTGGCGGGTCACCTCGGCGACGGCGGAAAACTGCAGGGCCTGCTCGTTGGGCATGGTCTTGTTCAGTGCATACGCCATGGGCAGGGTGCCGACCAGGATCAGCATGATCAGGCCCATGCCTTTCTGGCCGTCGTTGGAACCGTGGGCAAACGACACCCCGGTGCAAGTCAGGATCAACACAGAGCGGATCCACCATGGCGGCGGGGTCCGGCCTTCCGGCGCCTGGTACAGCGCCTTGCGCTTGACCAGCGCGCGCAGGGCCAGCAGCAGCAGGGCAGCGCAGGCAAACCCGATCAGTGGGGAGAACAACAGGGCATAACCGACCTTGCTGGCCTGGCTCCAGTCCACGCCGCTGGTGCCGTCACGCCCGTGCATCAGTGCATTGGCCACGCCCACGCCGATGATCGAACCGATCAGGGTGTGCGAGGATGATGCCGGCAGGCCCAGCCACCAGGTGCCGAGGTTCCAGATAATCGCCGCCAGCAACAGGGCGAAGACCATGGCAAACCCGGCGGATGAGCCAACCTGCAGAATCAGCTCGACCGGCAACAGCGCGATGATGCCGAACGCCACTGCGCCGCTGGAAA
Source organism: Pseudomonas sp. NPDC089407 (assembly GCF_044900445.1). Lineage (NCBI taxonomy): Bacteria > Pseudomonadati > Pseudomonadota > Gammaproteobacteria > Pseudomonadales > Pseudomonadaceae > Pseudomonas > Pseudomonas sp. NPDC089407. Next base: position 34,400 of record NZ_JBJDNB010000007.1, on the reverse strand, counting down.
GCAGCACCCCGAGGAAGTTGCACAGCCCGGACCACACCACGGCCACCGGCGCCGGCAACGAATGGGTGTAGATCACCGTGGCAACCGCATTAGCGGTGTCATGAAAGCCATTGACGAATTCAAAGCCCAGGGCAATCAGCAGCGCCAGGCCCAATAGCAGGAAGGGTGTGACCGTGGTGATTACTGTGCCGCTGGCGGTCACGTCTTGCTTGAGGCTCCAGGCGGTGTAGGCAATGCCGGCCAGTAGCAGGCCGAAGAACAGCAACAAGGTGGCGCGCCCGGGCTTCTGGCCAAGTTGTGGGCGTGAATCGCATTGGGCCAGTTGCGCCTGGCTGGCCAGTGACGGGGTTGCCATGGGGGCTCCGGTCGGCGTTGGGCGAAAGTGCCGAAGGCCTTGAGCATAGAAACAATTGGTAACCCGACCGTGACCTCGATCAATGAATTATCTAGGCTCAAGACAGGCGGTAAGGGCAGGAGATAGTCATGATTTGCTGCAAGCGCGTCTATGACGCGGCGGCGAAGGAGGATGGCCAGCGCGTGCTGGTCGATCGCCTGTGGCCGCGCAACAAGCGCAAGGAAGACCTGCACGGGCAGTGGTTGCGAGAAGTGGCACCTTCGGCGCAATTGCGTAAGGCGTTTCACCAGGGCGAGGTCGATTTTGCCGGTTTTACCCAGCACTACCGGCAGGAGCTGGCCGCTCATCCGGAGTATTGGTATCCACTGCTGGACATGGCGGGGAAGGGGAGGCTGACCCTGCTCTATGCTGGCAAGGATACCGAGCACAACAATGCGCGGGTACTGGCTGACTGGTTGGAAGACGAGCTGGACAGGCGTGGGCCTGGAAGTTCGCCGGTGTGTTATGCCCGGTGAGTGATTTTTGTTGCACTGGCCCTATCGCCGGCAAGCCAGCTCCCACAGGTACGGCAAGGCCGTCGAGACTACCGCTGTACCTGTGGGAGCTGGCTTGCCGGCGATAGGGCCGGACCTGCCAAACCCGAGAGCACAGGTGTGATGTCACTAAAGCTAACCCCCGCCGCCGCCTGCCACTGCACCTTCGCCCGCAACCTCACCCGCCGGGCCATGCTGCCGTACTACCGCGAGTTCGACCTGCTGTGGATCGAGGAAGCCTTTGACGAGGCGTGGGGCTGGCGCGAGCAGTGGTTGGTGACTGAGGACGACACCATGCTGGGCTTCTGTAGCCTCAGCCAGGACCGCCAGGCATTGTTCATCCGCGAGTTGCACCTGTTACCCGAGCACCGTGGGCGCGGGGTTGGCAGCTGGGTGCTGGAACAGTTGGCGCTATGGGCCAGGCAGAGGCGCTTGCCGTTGTTGCGCCTGATGGTGTTCCGCAGCAACCCGGCCCGCTTGTTGTACCAGCGCCATGGCTTCGTCGAAATGGGTGAAGACGATTGCTTCGTGCGGATGCAGCGAGCAATCAGCTAATAGCGAAATGATGGCTTGTCGCGGTCAAAGCGCATGGGCATAGTGGATCCAAACATTTAAGACCACTTTCGGTCGTGCATGAACAATGTCAGGGAAGAAAAGCAGCCCATGAGTGGAATCGGTCCGCGATTGCGAGAAGAACGTGAGCGACTGGGCATGACCCAGCGCGTATTTGGTGATATTGGCGGGGTCGAACCCAACGCCCAGGGCAAGTACGAAAGCGGCGAACGTACGCCCCGGATCGATTATCTGGCAGCGTTGGCGGCCAAGGGCGTGGATGCGCTGTACGTGCTCAGTGGCATTCGCACACCGGCACCGCTCGAGGGTTTGAGTGCGGACGAGTCCGGTTTGCTGGGGGCTTTCCGGCAGTTGTCGTTCGACGATCAGGCGGCGCTCTGGCACCTGCTCGGGCGCCTGGTTAGCCAGGATAAAGCCCAACAAAAAGTGCGGCCTCTCACACTTGAGCGTCAGACGCTTCTTACAGAGGTAATGCGTTAGGCCCACCGTGAAAAATTTTGTTAAGGTGGCGGGATCCAATCGCCCTGTTGACGAGGTGTGTGCTTGATTAGGGTCTTAGTGGTCGATGATCACGATCTGGTACGAACCGGTATTACACGCATGCTGGCCGACATCGATGGCCTGCAGGTGGTGGGTGAGGGCGATTCGGGGGAGTCGGCGCTCAAGCTGGCCCGTGAGCTGAAACCGGACGTGGTGCTGATGGATGTGAAAATGCCCGGCATCGGCGGCCTGGAGGCTACCCGTAAACTGCTGCGCAGCCACCCGGACATCAAGGTGGTTGCCGTGACCGTGTGCGAGGAAGACCCGTTCCCCACGCGCTTGTTGCAAGCCGGCGCTGCTGGCTACCTGACCAAGGGCGCAGGCCTTGATGAAATGGTCCAGGCGATCCGCCTGGCGTTTGCCGGCCAGCGCTACATCAGCCCGCAGATTGCCCAGCAACTGGCGCTGAAACCGTTCCAGCCGCAGGGCTCGCCGTTCGACGCGTTGTCCGAGCGGGAAATCCAGATTGCCCTGATGATTGTCGGCTGCCAGAAAGTGCAGATCATCTCCGACAAGTTGTGCCTCTCGCCCAAGACCGTCAATACTTACCGGTATCGGATCTTTGAAAAACTCTCGGTCACCAGCGACGTCGAACTGACCTTGCTGGCCGTTCGCCACGGTATGGTTGACGCAAGCCTGTAAAACCTCATGTCCCAAGTCTTTGATGCCAGCGCATTCCTGGCGACCTGCAGCGGTCGCCCGGGCGTTTACCGGATGTTCGACGGCGAAGCCCGGCTGCTTTACGTGGGCAAGGCCAAGAACCTGAAGAAGCGGCTTGCCAGCTATTTCCGCAAGACCGGCCTGGCGCCCAAGACTGCCGCGCTGGTTGCGCGCATCGCCCAGGTCGAAACCACCATCACCGCCAACGAAACCGAGGCGTTGTTGCTGGAGCAGAACCTGATCAAGGAATGGCGCCCGCCGTACAACATCCTGTTGCGCGACGATAAGTCCTACCCTTACGTGTTCTTGTCCGACGGTGAGTTCCCGCGTCTGGGCATCCACCGTGGGGCGAAAAAGGCCAAGGGCCGCTATTTCGGCCCATACCCCAGCGCCGGTGCCATTCGCGAAAGCCTCAGCCTGCTGCAAAAGGCTTTTTCCGTACGCCAGTGCGAGGACAGCTACTACGCCAACCGTACCCGGCCGTGCCTGCAATACCAGATAAAACGCTGCAAAGGGCCCTGCACCGACCTGGTCAGTGCCGAGGAATACGCCGAGGACGTGCGCCACTCGGTCATGTTCCTGGAAGGCCGCAGCCAGCAACTGGGCAACGAGCTGAATGCCGAGATGGAAAAGGCCGCCATGGCCCTCGATTTCGAAAAGGCTGCCGAGTTGCGCGACCAGATTGCCCTGCTGCGCCGTGTGCAGGACCAGCAATACATCGAAGGTGGCAGCGGCGATGTCGACGTCATTGCGGCTTTCGTCAACCCGGGTGGCGCCTGCGTGCACCTGATCAGCGTGCGCGGCGGGCGGGTACTGGGTAGCAAGAACTTCTTCCCGCAGGTCGGCATCGAGGAGGAGGTGGCCGAGGTCATGGCCGCGTTCCTCTCGCAGTACTACCTGGGCAACGCCGAACGCGAACTGCCTGGCGAGCTGATCGTCAACGTGGTGCACGAAGACTTTGACGCCATCAGCGAGGCACTGCACACCCTGCGTGGCCGCGAACTGACTATCAGCCACCGGGTACGCGGCACCCGCGCCCGCTGGCAGCAGTTGGCCGTAACCAATGCCGAGCAGGCACTGAATGCGCGCCTGGCCAACCGCCAGCACATGGCTGCGCGTTTCGAGGCGCTGGCCGAAGTGCTGGGCCTGGACGAAGTGCCGCAACGCCTGGAATGCTACGACATCAGCCATTCCAGCGGCGAAGCCACCGTGGCCAGCTGCGTGGTGTTCGGCCCCGAAGGCCCGCTGAAGTCAGACTACCGGCGCTTCAACATCGAAGGCGTCACTGCCGGTGACGACTATGCCGCCATGCACCAAGCGCTGACCCGCCGTTACGGGCGCATCAAGGACGGTGAAGGAAAGCTGCCCGACGTGCTGCTGGTGGACGGTGGCAAGGGCCAGTTGAACATGGCCCGCGACGTGATGCAGGAGCTGGGTTTCACCGACCTTACGCTGCTCGGGGTAGCCAAGGGCGTCACGCGCAAGGCCGGTTTCGAAACCCTGTACCTGAACGACGTGCACCACGAATTTACCCTCAAGGGCGATTCTGCAGCCTTGCACCTGATCCAGCAGATCCGCGACGAAGCACACCGTTTTGCCATCACCGGCCACCGCGCCCGCCGTGGTAAGGCCCGCCGGGTGTCGAGCCTGGAGGATGTGGCCGGGGTAGGGCCGAAGCGCCGGCGCGACCTGCTGAAACATTTCGGCGGTTTGCAGGAGCTCAACCGCGCCAGTATCGATGAGATCGCCAAAGCCCCCGGCATCAGTAAAAAGCTTGCCGAATCAATTTATGCCAGCCTGCATAGCGAGTAGAATGCCGGGCTCAACTTGCGGCCAGTCGTACCGATGAATATTCCAAACCTGCTCACCGTTCTACGCGTCCTGCTCATCCCGATTTTCATTCTGCTGTTCTACATGCCGTATCACTGGAGCTACATGGCCGCCAGCAGTGTGTTCGCCGTTGCTGCCGCCACCGACTGGCTGGACGGCTACCTGGCGCGTCGCCTGCAGCAGAGCACGCCGTTCGGCGCCTTCCTCGATCCGGTGGCGGACAAGCTGATGGTGGCGGTGGCCCTGGTGCTGCTGGTGCAGACCCACGCCAACTTCTGGCTGACCCTGCCGGCGGCGGTAATCATCGGCCGCGAGATCGTGGTGTCGGCGTTGCGCGAGTGGATGGCCGAGCTGGGCGCGCGGGCGCATGTGGCGGTGTCCAACCTGGGCAAATGGAAAACCGCGGCGCAAATGCTGGCGCTGGTGATTCTGCTGGCCAACCCGCCGGCGGTGACGTTCTGGGTAATCCTCGGTTATGGCTTGCTGCTGGTGGCAGCGGGGCTGACCCTGTGGTCGATGGTGCACTACCTGCTGGCCGCCTGGCCGCACCTGCGCGAAGGCTCGGAACAGAAATAAAAGTTTTTTGAATCAAGGGGTTGACTCGGTTTCGGAAATCGCTAGAATGGCACCCATCACGACGCGGGAATAGCTCAGTTGGTAGAGCACGACCTTGCCAAGGTCGGGGTCGCGAGTTCGAGTCTCGTTTCCCGCTCCAAATTCGATCCCGGCTGCGTCGCCGGGATCAAAAAAAGAGGCCTCAGGGCCTCTTTTTTTATGCCTGAAATTTACCTCTCTCCCTGATCATCGGTGCAGGCTGGCGTTTGACCTACGCCTTCAAAAAGTATCTTCAACCGTCCTGTATCAGGTTCCAAGCCTGATAGGTGCGCGTGCCCATCGTTTCGGCACTTGCCATCAGCTTCTCATCAAGATTGCCCTGTGAAACTTCCTCATAGTGCCCGGGAATGCATTCCGGGTGATTGTGATGGCGGTAGCTGACGTGGGCGCGTGCGAAAGACCGGACTCGGCTGTAACCCTGGGGCATTGGTGTGCCCTTGCGAAGTCGGGTGAGCACGTTCTTCGTATTCGCAATGGTCGCGACATTTTGTGCCTGGCGCACCGCGAGCGTTCAGCCTTGTTGTGCCTGGAGCCTGGGTGGCAGGGCTTAATGGTTTTACGCCCGGGGTTGCAGGTGCTCAGTGGCAGTGCCTGGGTGCTGCCTTTGTCGCAAATGAGCCTTTTCAAATTGCAGTTTTTTATCGATCAGGGGGGCGTGCCTGGGAGGCAACCTGCCCGGAGCGAGCCCTGGGCCGTACTGAGCGAAGGTGATAGTCAGGGGCGAGCAGCCGCCGGGCTGGAGCCCTGGTACCTCACCCTGGCGTTGCAAGGTGATGCGGCCTACCGAGCTTTCGCCAGTCATTTGCGCAGCAGTGAGAGTTACCAGCTGCTCGGTTTTTTGTTGGAGCAAGGTTCAGGCAGGGAAAAGCTCCAGGACCTTGCTGGCCGGTATGGCGTGTCGGTCTCGCACTTCAGAAGGCTTTGCCGTCAAGCGCTGGGTGGTGCAGCCAAGCCCGAGTTGCGTGGGTGGCGAACCGCCCGAGCGCTCCTGAGCATGGCGGAAGGTGCTGCGTCCCTGACGGACGTTGCCCTGGAGTTTGGCTATGCCTCCTCCTCGCATTTTTCCAAAGAGATTCGAGAGTTGGTCGGCGTTGCGCCGAGCAGTTTGATCGATATCACCCGCCTTTCGAGCGAATGAAGTGATGATGGTGAAACGTATTTGGCCGCGAGCGGCCTTGCTAGCGCTTTGTTGTGTATTGCCGACGGCTCCGGTGGCTGCGTCTGTGCATACTGGAGAGGGCTATGTGGCGCGTCAGGAGAGCCTGCGTGCGTTCTTCGATGCACTGTCAGCGTCTTTGGATAAACCGATCATTCTCAGCAAAGCAGCCGCTCGGCGCACCATCAGTGGCGATTTTTCGCTGGTCGCACCACAGCAGACGCTGGAGCGTGTTGTTCGGCAAATGGCGCTGATCTGGTACAGCGATGGCCAGACGTTATATGTCTATGAGGCGGCCGAAGCGAAAAGCGCTGTTATTTCGCTCAATACCATTACTGTGCAGAAGCTGGACGCCTTCCTGCGCAGCTCCGGTTTGCGCGATGCCCGATACCCTCTGCGTCACGATGGCTTGCGGACCTTTTACATTTCTGGTCCGCCGATCTATGTCGACCTGGTGGCGCAGGCCGCGCAGTTCATGGACAACCAAAGTGCCGGCCTGCAACTCGGGCAACAGCGCATTGGCGTTATCAACCTGCGCAATACCTTCGTTGCAGATCGCAAGTACGAGCTGCGCGACCAAAGCATCACGGTACCGGGCATTGCGACGGCTATCGAGACGCTGCTCAAGAGCGAAAGCCGTGGTGTCGACGCAGTGGTCAACAAGAACGGCGAAGGGCGCCCGAATGGCATGCCGAACGTTCCGTTAGAGGCGTTGGGGGCCCTCGAATCCGCATCTACCGACAAGACGGCGCCACGGATCATCGCTCGCGATCTGGCTGCCGGCAATATCCGCGTAGTGGCCTACCCCGATACCAACAGCCTGTTGGTCAAGGGGCTCCCGGAACAGGTGCACTTTATCGAGAATCTGGTCGCTGCGCTCGATGAGCCAAAGCGTCATGTCGAGCTCTCCCTGTGGATCATCGATCTGCATAAAGACGATCTCAATGAGTTGGGCGTCGACTGGAAGGGATCGTTCAAGGTCGGCTCGAAGGTGGCGGCATCGCTCAATGGCGGCTCGCTGAGCACGCTGGATAGCGCTTCGTTCATGGCTGCCATTTCAGCGCTGGAGACCGACAACCGCGCACGGGTGGTCTCGCGGCCGGTTGTGCTGACTCAAGAAAACGTTCCGGCGATTTTTGACAATAACCGCACGTTCTATGCGCGACTGATCGGTGAGCGCAGCGTTGAGCTTGAACACGTCACTTACGGTACTTTGGTCAGCGTCTTGCCCCGGATTTCAGCGTCCGGAGAAGTCGAGATGGCACTTAACATCGAGGACGGCAGTGTAGTGGAGTCGGCCAACGAGCAGTCGTCAGGGACCGACGCGCTGCCGACGGTTGGCCGAACGCGTATCAGTACAGTGGCTCGGGTGCCACGGGGTAAAAGCCTGCTGGTAGGCGGCTTCACCCGTGACGAGAGTGGAGAGGTGATCAAGCGTATTCCGGTGTTGGGGCACATTCCTTATCTGGGGCGGATGTTCAGCTATAGGCAGACCCGTCAATCCAACACGGTTCGGGTATTCCTGATTCAACCCAAAGAGCTCGATAGCCCGTTGGAGCCAAGCGCCATGCAGATTGGTTCGCAGGTGATCGGCACTGTGCCACGAGACCCGGCCGACCACGCGGTGCTTCGCGTGCTGGAGCGCTGATATGGCCGCTGTTGGCCAGGTGCCGTTGCGCATGCAGATATCGCGCCCGCTTCAGAGTAACGAGCCCCAGGCAAAGGTCACTGAAGCGCCAGACGACGATGCTACTCCGGCAGCCAACGTCCAGCGATTTGTCGAGAACAGCGATGAGATGGCAGCTTCTCTGCGTTCGCAGTTTCGCCGTAGAGGTGATTTCGGCAGCAAGTTCGAAGGCTTGGCGGAGAGCTTCGAGCGGGTTCTGGATGAAGATGTGATTCCCAAGGCTCGGCAGGTCCAGTCACTGGCCAAGCTTGCCGAGCGCAGCATCGAATGGTTGCTGGCGCAGGCCCGGGGGTTGTTCCCCGACGACAGCGATCTGGTGCTGGTACTGCGCGAACTGTTGCGTGAAAAAGGCATGGCTGAGGCGACTCGCCTGCGTCTTGAAACGTTACTGCAACAGGTGCTCGTGCAGTCGCCGCCCAAGCGCTTGAAGGCCGGTATCAACGCTGCACTCAAAGCCAAGATGTTCGGCAAGGCATTGGCATTGCGAGCGGCCTTGCTGCGTGACACCTATCGTTCGTTCCTGGAGTTTGAGGGCGGCCCGGTCGAGTCGTATGAGGACTGGGTAGCCATCTACGGCTATCAGCATCGAGGCTCGGTGCTGGAATTCATCGAGGCTGCGCTACTGACGGACATCGATGCCCAGGACCCCAGCTGTTCACGCGACGAGTTTGGGCAGTTGCTAAAAAAACTGGGTGATATCAAGCGTCTGCGATCGGTCGATATCGTGTTCATTCGGGGGGCGCTCGCAGACCAGCTGGTTTGCCGGCATAACGCCAGCGAGCCGGATTGGTTGGTGTTCCTGTTGGGGCTGTTGCAGTTTCCCGACGAGCTCGACCAGTTGCTGTCGGGGCTTTTGGGGGAGCGATTATTGCTGACTGCGCACCACGAGCGCGCGCAGCTGCTGCAACTGTTGCGGCTGATGTGCCTGGCGTTGCCGCTGGAACTGTTTGGCGATGACGAGGCATTGCAGCGGATCGCCGAGCAATTCACGCACTTGGCCGATCGGTTGTTTGCCCATGAAAGCGTTGGCCGGCATGCCGCGCTGGTGGCTCGCTGCACCTCTTAGTTTGAAGGTCTGTACTTATCATGTTCGACAAGTTCTTGCGCAGTGTCATTTCTCGGCCCGAGCTGCTGATCCTCACGCTGATGGTGATGATCATCGCCATGCTGATCATTCCATTGCCAACGCCGCTGGTGGATTTCCTGATCGGTCTGAACATCGTCATTGCGATTCTGGTCTTCATGGGCTCGTTCTACATCGAACGGATCCTGAGTTTTTCCACCTTTCCGGCACTGTTGTTGATTACCACACTGTTCCGCCTGGCGTTATCGATCAGTACCAGCCGGCTGATCCTAGTGCAGGCTGATGCCGGCGACATCATCGCGTCTTTCGGTGAGTTCGTGATTGGCGACAGCCTGGTGGTGGGTTTCGTGATCTTCGCGATCGTCACCATCGTGCAGTTCATAGTCATTACCAAGGGGTCCGAGCGCGTTGCGGAAGTGGCTGCGCGGTTCTCCCTCGATGGCATGCCCGGTAAGCAAATGAGTATCGATGGTGATCTGAAGGCCGGTGTCATCGATGCCAAGGAGGCGCGTGAGCGGCGCAGTACGCTAGAGCGCGAAAGCCAATTGTATGGATCCTTCGATGGCGCCATGAAGTTCATCAAGGGCGACGCGATTGCCGGGATCATCATTATTTTCGTCAACTTTCTCGGCGGGATCGCGATCGGTGTCGGGCAACTGGGCATGGACATGTCCGAGGCGCTGTCGACCTACACGTTGCTGACTATCGGTGACGGCCTGGTGGCGCAAATTCCGGCGTTGTTGATCGCCATCGGTGCGGGCTTCATCGTGACCCGGGTCAACGGCGACGAGGCCAACCTGGGGCGCAACATGATGACCCAACTGCTGGGGCATCCGTTTGTACTGGGTATCACTGCCTTGCTGGCCGTCGGTGTGGCGACGCTGCCAGGTTTCCCGGCTGCGGTGTTTCTGATCATCGCCAGTGCGCTGGTGGGGTTGTTGTTCTTTCGCTACCGGCTGGAGAAGAAAACTTCGGGAACTGCCTCCGTCACGTCTTTGGCGCGTGAAGCGGAACATACCGACAGTGGGTTGGGCCTGATCGAGAACGTCGACAACATGGCCACCGAAACCGTCGCCTTGATGCTGCTGGTGCCAAGCCCCCGCGTCGAAGAACTGCGCGCGGCTCAATTGTGTGAGCGCTTTCGTAGCCAGTTCTTTATCGATTACGGCATCCGCATCCCCGAACCCCGATTGCGTGGTGCCGACTCACTGCCGCCGGGGCAAGTCGCGGTGTTGATCAACGAGGTGCGTGCAGACCAGTTCGATATCCACTTCGATCTGCTACGTGTTGTCGATTACAAGCCGGAGCTTGAGCATCTGGGGCTGGATCTGACCACGGGTGTCGACAGCAATAGGCAAACCAGCGTCTGGGTACGCAGCAGCGAGCGGGAGAAGCTGCAAAACCTGGGGCATCAGTTACGTCCGGCTTACGACGAATTCTATCGCTGCCTGGTGGCCCTGCTGGCGCGCAATATTTCGGAGTTTTTCGGCGTGCAGGAGAGCAAAGTCCTGCTCGACGAGATGGAAGCGCGCTACCCGGACCTGGTCAAGGAGGTCTATCGCCATGCCTCGGTACAGAAGGTCGCGGAGCTGCTGCAGCGTCTGGTCGCCGAGCGTATCTCGGTGCGCAACATGAAACTGATTCTTGAAACGCTGGCTCACTGGGCCGTGCGCGAGAAGGACGTGATTGCCCTGGTCGAGCACGTGCGCGGCGGCCTGGCGCGTTACATCAGCAACAAGTTCGCCAACGGCAACGACCTGCGTGTGTTGCTGCTCTCGCCGGAGTTCGAGGACGTGGTGCGCAAGGGCATACGCCAGACCTCTGGCGGCAGCTTCCTCAACCTGGAGCCCTCGGCCTGCGAAGACCTCATGGACCGGCTAGCCGTCGGGCTCGATAGCCTGCACATCCCTCAGAAAGACATGGTCATCCTGGCCTCAGTGGATGTGCGGCGCTACATCAAGAAACTGATTGAAGGCCGTTTTCGGGAGCTGGACGTGGTGTCGTTTGGCGAGATTTCCGACGCCATTTCAGTGAAAGTGATCAAGACCCTTTAGGAGGGTGCGCTATGCAACACTCGCTGGAACGCCGTGCTGCCCACCCGCTGCGCTTGAACGGTCCACTGCTTGAAGCGGCACTGCACAACGTGGTTATCGGCGAAGTGTGCGAGGTGCGAGGCGACTGGCGTGACGCGGCGGTGAGCGCTCGGGCGCAAGTGATCGGCTTCAGCCCCGATGCGGTACTGCTCAGCTTGTTGGGGGATGCACGAGGGTTGTCCCGCGAGTCGCTGGTTGTACCGACCGGTGCCTTGCTCAGCCTGTATTGCAGCGCTGCCATGCTCGGTAGCGTGATCGACCCTCAGGGGCGGATAGTCGAACGTTTGGCCCCCGGCGATGCATTCGAGGGGCGCGACTGCCCGGTGGATGCTGCTCCACCAGCCTACCACCAGCGTCGCCCGGTGAGCCGGCCGATGGCCACCGGCGTGCGGGCGATCGATGGCCTGCTCACGTGTGGCATAGGCCAACGCATCGGCATTTTTGCCGCGGCGGGTTCAGGCAAGACTTCATTGATGAACATGCTGATCGCTCACAGCGAAGCGGATGTGTTCGTGATCGGGCTGATCGGTGAGCGGGGGCGGGAGGTCACCGAGTTTGTCGAGACGTTGCGTCATTCAGATAAATGCACGCGGTGCGTGGTGGTCTACGCGACCTCGGACTTCTCCTCGATTGACCGCTGCAACGCAGCGTTACAGGCAACGGCAATCGCTGAATATTTTCGTGATCAAGGCCGGCAGGTGGTGCTGATGCTTGACTCCATGAGCCGTTATGCCCGCGCTCGCCGCGACCTCGCGTTGGCGGCGGGGGAAGCACCGGCGCGGCGCGGTTATCCCGCTTCGGTGTTCGACGCCCTGCCGCGTTTGCTGGAACGTCCTGGCGTGACCGCTCACGGCAGCATTACCGCGTTCTACACCGTATTGATGGAAAGCGAAGACGAGCCTGACCCCATTGCCGAGGAAATTCGCTCCATTCTCGACGGGCATATCTACCTGAGCCGCACGTTGGCCGCCAGCGGTCATTTCCCGGCAATCGATGTGCTCCGTAGCGCCAGCCGGGTGGCGCATCAGGTCACCGGGCACGATGTTAAGCAACTGGCGGCCAGTACCCGCAAGGTATTGGCGCGTCTCGAGGCGCTGCAGGTATTGCTCGACCTGGGGGAATACCGACCCGGGGAAAATGCCGCTAACGATCAGGCCATGGCCTGTCGCGATGCGTTGATGGCGTGGCTTTGCCAGGATTTGAATGAGGGATGTGCACCTCAGGTCGCGCTGGAGAGCCTGCATGGTCTCCTTGGCTAACGTGCGGCGCCTGCTGGCGTTCAGTGATCGTCGGCAGCAGGCGTGTGAGCGCGGGCTGGATAAAGCCTTGCGTGCATTGGTGCCGCTACAGCGCGAGTTGCAGGCGATGGAGCAGCAGGTTCAGGGGCTAAATGAGCTCTTGGAAAGCCAGCGTCCCGAAAATCAGCGCTTGAGCCATGCGCAGTTGCTGGCGCTGTTGCGACGTCAGGCGGTTATTCGGCGGCAGATCGGTAACCTGACCTTGGAGCGCATCCGAGTAATGGACCAGCACCAGGAGGTGGCTCAAGGGGTCGAGCGTTTGCAACAGCATCGCAAGGCACTGCAGAAGAAGCATTTGAAGTACCGGAGGCTAGAGCAACGTTTGCTGAGCGAGCGTCGTTCACGTCGGTGCCGCGAGGAAGAAAATGACATTGATGAACTATTGGTGATTTGCAAATGAGCACAATGAGACCTCCTGCCGCGGCACTTTGTCTGGTCAAGGACCTTTTACCCAGCGTTGAGCCAGGCCATAAAGATCAACCGCAAGTACCTGAAGACCGCGGTGCACTGGACGAGTTGCCGCAGGGGGCGCTTATGTTGCTGCAGCAATTGCAACCAGTGCCCGAACGCCCGCTGAAGTTATCGCTGGCAGCGCTGAGCTTGGGGGCGGGAGTGGAGGCTGACGCCAGGTTGGCCAAAGTATCGGTGGATCAGCCGATGCATTTACCCATGAAGCAGCCGTCCGTGCCTTCAGCGCCGGCATTGGTCACTCGCTTGGCGCTGGCTGACCGCTTGCCGATCACCGCGCAGGTGCTTGTACAGGCGTCCGTTGCCAGTGTCCTCGCCATGCCCGGTCAGGTTGCCGTCGATGCCTTGGCCGAGCAGAAAGTGCCCTTGTCGCCTACCCGCGTACCACTCGCCATGCGAACGCAAGTTCCCGATCAGAGGGCGGTTGCCAGCGCGCTCTTGGCCGCCGATCAAGCTGCCGGCAATAGGCCGGTGAAGCAGGAAACCCATCAGGCATTGCCGGCGCAACCATTGCCTTTGCTGGAAAAGTCATGGCCTTTGACCCATGTAACCCGTGTAGCGGTGCCTGCCAAAGCGACCCCTGAAGCGAACTCGGCGCCTGCAGCCAGTATCGCCAGCCAGTCCAAGCACTACCTCCAGGTGCCCTTCAGCAAAGGTGACGCTGTTGGTCTGATCACGGTCAGCAAGGTGGGGGCCGAAAGCCCCGAACAGTTGTTGCTCAACCCAAACAGTGCCTTGGTTTTTAGCCATTTGAGCGAAACTCTGGCGCAGGCGCCGGATCCGCGCTGGCGATTGACCGATCAGGAGGGGCATGAATCCCGTCACGGTCATGAGCGACCGGATGAGGAGGGCGAAGAGCAGAACCGTCAAGCGCCTGGAGGTAGAAGTGGGCGGGGAGAGCAACAGGCGTGATATCCACTCTGTTGTTGCGCTGCGTTGCGCTGCCAGATTATGAGCGGCGCCAGGCGGTAGCTCGCTGGCAGCGCGAGGGGCACCCTGTACGGGTGAGCCAACCGTCGCCACAGACACGTTACATAGCCTTCCGGGCACAAGGTTGCCACGGTGTCTGGCAAGGCATGATCGGCGCATGCGAATGGGTGCAGGCCGTTGCGCCGCAATGGTCGCAATGGCTGTATCAGGCGAACGCGGGCCAAGAGGTTCTGGACCTGTTCTCGGCGGTGAGCCGGCCCGTCGAAATCGCGCCCGACCTGCTGGGCTATCAGCGCTTGTTCGAATTCAGGCTCATTCAGGGAGAGGCGCTGCAAGGGGCTGGCCTGCCCTGCATCAAAACGCCCCAAGGCGACTTGTGGGTCATGGAAGCCCCGAGCCGGCACAAGGCGCCGTCGCGCCCACTGCAGTCCTGGTTGCAGGCAGTGCCGCTGGCACTGCGAATCGTGCTCGGCACCAGCGAACTGCCTCGCTGGCCATCTCGGCCATTGGCGCGGGGCGATGTGCTGGTCATCGCCGAGCAAACCCGACAACTCTTTATGGCCGATCTGTGTATCGGCCAGTTCACCCTTGTGAAGGAAGGTCTGCACATGCAACTCACTCCCCCGGATAACCTGTCGTCGAGCACGCCCTGCGTGCTATCGGAGCTGCCGGTAAAACTTGAATTCGTACTGGGCGAACTCACCCTGAGCATGGCTACACTCAACGCGTTCATCGAGGGCCAGGTGCTGCCTCTGGAGGCTAGCGCCGTGAGCAACGTCGAGGTTCGTGTCGGTGGCCAGCGTATCGCCTTGGGTGAGCTGGTCCAGCTTGGCGATCGCCTGGGCGTGGAACTGCGTGAGGTGGGCCGGGGCCTGGGTAATGAATGACATTTCAATGATCGGGCTGTTGGCAGTGGCTTCGTTGCTGCCATTCCTGATTGCCGCGGGCACCTGTTACATCAAGTTCTCGATCGTCTTCGTTATCGTGCGTAACGCACTGGGCCTGCAGCAGGTGCCATCGAACATGACCCTCAACGCCGTTGCGCTGTTGCTGGCCATGTTTGTCATGAGCCCCGTGGTGCAGCAAGGCTATGACTATTACAAGGAAAACCGTGTGGACTTCAACCGCATCGATGCGGTGGTGGCGTTTGTCGATAACGGTCTAGGCGGTTATCGCGAATACCTGGCCAAGTACACCGACCCGGACCTGGCCCAGTTCTTCGAGCGGGCACAGATCGCGCGCGAAGACCCAAGCGCCGTCGATGTCGAGTTTGAAGAAACGCTGGAACCCTCGTTGTTCGCGCTGCTGCCAGCCTATGCGCTGAGCGAAATCAAAGCCGCTTTCAAGATCGGTTTCTACCTGTATCTGCCTTTCGTCATCGTCGATCTGGTGGTCTCCAGCATCTTGCTCGCCCTGGGCATGATGATGATGAGCCCGGTGATCATCTCCGTACCTATCAAACTGGTGCTGTTCGTTGCGCTGGATGGCTGGTCGCTGCTTTCTACCGGACTGGTAGGGCAATACCTGTCCCTGGCTCAATGAGGCGGCGCGATGAATGACCTGGTGTTTGCCGGCAACAAAACCTTGTACCTGATATTGATCCTGGTCGCCTGGCCGATCATCGTCGCCACGCTGGTGGGCTTACTCATCGGTCTGTTCCAGACCGTGACCCAGCTTCAGGAGCAAACCTTGCCCTTCGGCTTCAAACTGCTGGCGGTGTCGGTCTGCCTGTTTCTGCTTTCTGGCTGGTATGGCGAGACATTGCTGAGCTTCAGTCGGGAAGTCATGCGCCTGGCCCTGAAGTAAATTTAGATGGACATAAGCCTTTTTGTTGACCTGCATGGCTGGTTGGCCGGTGCGTTGATTTGCTTCGCTCGCCTGGCGCCGGTGTTTTTCATGTTGCCGTTTCTGAACAGCCGCGCGCTCACCGGCGCACCGCGAAACGCCGTGATTGTCCTGGTTGGCATGGCGCTGTGGCCTTATACCTCCGGCACGTTGCCTCGTCTGGACTCGCTTGGCTTCTACGGATTATTGCTGCGAGAGGCCGGAGTGGGTGTGATTCTCGGCTGCCTGTTGGCCTGGCCGTTCTGGGTGTTGCATGCCATGGGCAACCTGATCGATAACCAGCGCGGCGCAATGCTCAGTAGCACGGTCGACCCGGCCAACGGTGACGACACCTCGGAATTGGCCAATTTTCTCCAACTGTTCGCGGCAGTGATCTACCTGGAGGGCGGCGGTATGAGGTTGCTGGTGGAAACCTTGAGCCGCAGCTACCAACTCTGTTCACCGGTACTCGGGTGCGAATTGCGGATCCAGCCATTGCTGGGGCTGCTCGATCCGTTGATCAGCAAAACGTTGATCATCAGCGCACCGGTCGTGGCGACCTTGTTGCTCGCCGAGGCGCTGCTTGGCCTGCTGGCGCGTTTTGCGCCGCAAATGAACGCGTTTTCGGTGTCGCTCACGGTCAAGGGCACCATCGCGTTACTGGTGTTGATTCTGTATTTCAGTGCACACCTGCCTGACGAAATACTGCGCATGGCCACCAAGCCGGACCAGCTGGCGGACTGGACTGAGCTACTGGAGGCCCGCTGATATGTCCGGCGCCTCGAAAACCGAAAAACCCACGGCCAAGAAGCGTCGTGACGCAGCGAAAAAGGGCCAGACCTTCAAGGCCAAGGATCTCTCCAGTTCCTGCCTGATGCTCTGCGCAATTCTCTATCTGACGAACACCGGTAGCTTGCTGGAGGTGATGGAGAGTTATCGACGGATCATCGCTTTGGGCTTCGCCGCCGATCAACAGCGTTATGCCGCCGAACTCGGAGTGTTGATGCTTAAGGTCGTGGCGCCGCTGATCGTCGTGTGCTTTCTCGCCAGCGCCTTGCCCACGTTGTTGCAGACCGGCCTGGCTATTGCCAGCGAGGCCCTGAAGCTGAACTTCGGCGCACTGAACCCAATAAACGGTTTTAAAAAGCTGTTCAGTCTCAGAACACTGAAGGATGCCGTTAAAGCCCTGTTGTACCTGGGGAGTTTCGTGATCGCATTCTGGATGGTCTGGCTGACTCAGCGGCATTTACTGTTTGCACAACTCTATGCGCAACCTGTCGACCTGTTCCCGATCTGGGCGCATTTGTTGCGGGTGCTGGTGCTGGCTTTTCTGGGCTGCATATTGCTGGTCGTCCTGCTCGATGCACTGTGTGAGTACTGGCTGTACATCAAGGACTTGAAGATGGACAAGCAGTCGGTCAAGCGCGAGCACAAGGAGCAGGAGGGCAACCCTGAAATCAAGGGGCGGCGGCGCGAGTTGCATCAGGAGCTGTTATCCGAACAGGTCAAGTCTGACATTCGTGGTTCGCGCGTGATTGTCGCCAACCCCACGCATATCGCCGTAGGGATCTACTTCCGACCGGAAGTCACCGTGATGCCGTTTATCTCACTGATGGAAACCAACCAGCGCGCATTGGCCGTGCGCAAATACGCAGCTGAAGTAGGCGTGCCGGTGATCAATGACATTGCACTGGCCAGACGCATCTTCAAGACCCATCAGCGCTACACCTTTATCCAGATGCAGGAAATCGAAAGCGTTCTGCGGCTGCTGGTCTGGCTCGAGCAGGTCGAGCAGGCCTGATGGGCGCCCTGTGAATCGCATGCAGGTATGAGCGGCGCACGATGAGCGTTTTGTGACGGCGCCCCTCGCCCTCAACTGGCTCAATAGCCTTGTCAGCACCGCTGAAGAAACATTCAGGAGTAACCAGGCATGAGCAGTCGAAAACACACAGAGCAGGAAGAAGACCGGATTGCCGAGCAGGTGATGCAGGCCGTACTTGATGGTGCATCGCTCAAGGACCTGCACGGGGTCAGTACCGAGCAGATGGATGGCCTCTACGCCTTTGCCTATGAATTCTATGAGCAGGGGCGGCTGGACGATGCGGAAAAGTTTTTCCATTTCCTCTGTATCTACGACTTCTATAACGCGCAGTACTGGATGGGTTTAGCGGCGGTGCATCAGCTCAAGCAGAACTTCCAGAAAGCGGTTGATCTGTATGCCGTGGCGTTTGCCCAGGGCAAGCATGATTACCGGCCAATGCTCTATACCGGCCAATGCCAGCTGGCGCTGGGCAAAGTCGGTAAGGCCAAGTTGTGTTTCGAGTATGTCATCGAGCGCGTGCAGGAGCCGGGTATGCGGGAGCAGGCCCAGGCATACCTGGATGCGTTGAGCAACGTAGACGCTGACCATTCGGAGGAACAGTTTTAATGGATTTCAGGGCTTTGTACTCACGCCTATCTCCAGAAACGCAGGCCCGTCAGGCCAGCAGGGAACGCTACGCCGAAGCGGCGAGTAGTGCGGCCAACACCAGGGCCTATCAGCGCGCTGCCGATACGGCGCTGGCCAACCTGCAAAGTGTGAACTACACCGCTCAGGCGCAAGGTGGTAATGCTGCTGCGTTGGGTAGGCCGATTCTGGCTTTGCCAGCGGCAGGTGCTGAGCGTGCGGAAATGGGGCCTGAAAACAGGTTCACCCAGTTAATGGCCTCGATCATCAGCTTGTTGGGTAACGTCAGCATGGAGTCGATCAAGTCGCGCTTGGAAGTCCTCAAGTCGATAGCCAAGGCCAGCGCTGATGGCAACAAGGCGTTGTCAGACAATTATCTTAAGGCGGTGGCGGAATTAGAAGCGGCTGTCGCCTCTGCGAGCAAATCCGTGGAAGAGCTCGCGAAGGCCAAGGCTAATGTCGACAGCGCGCAAAGGGCGCTGGCCGATGCCGAATCGGCTCTGGGGCAGACCGAGCCGGGTACTCCCGAGCATGCTAAAGCCCTGGCGGCCCGCGATCTGGCTCAAGGCAAGCTGGCCGGTGCTCAACAGCAACTGAGCAAGGTTAAGACGGAGTATCTGGCCGCAGTCATGGTGGTGGGTGAGGCTGCAATAAAGGCTGAGGCTCTGGCCGGGTTGTTGGAAGACGCGGGGCTGGTCGACACGGCGGTACTCGATGGCATGAAGAGACAGCTAAACGCGGCTGCGACCATGGTGCTGTTGATGGCAAGTGTTGCAGTGTGGCTGGGCGAAAGCGCGGAAACCAAGATTGAAGCGGAGCAGGAGCTGTTCCGCAGTATGCAGGCGGCGCGTCAGGCGTTCATGGAGAAGGAGTCAGAAAAGCACCTGGAACAAGTGCGTAAAGCCGAAGCTGCCAGCAAGACGGCTGGGTGTATCGGCAAGATTCTGGGCGCAGTGCTGACCGTAGTCAGTGTCGTCGGGGCTGCCTTCACGGGCGGCGCCAGTCTGGCTCTGGCAGCTGTCGGCGTTGGTTTGATGGCGGCAGATATGCTGGTGAAGGAGCTGACCGGGGTGTCGTTCATGGAGAAGGCCATGAAGCCTCTGATGGACAATATACTCGGCCCGATGATTCAGGCCATCGGCAAAGGGATTGCGGACCTTCTGAAAAAGGCCGGCATCGATGCGGCTTCTGCCGAGATGGCCGGGATGATCATGGGCGCGATCATTGGCGCCGTGGCCATGGTCGCAGTACTGGTGGTGGTCGCGGTCGTTGGCAAGTCCGCTGCCGGGCGGGTCGCCAGTGCGATGGGCAATATGTTCGGCAAATTGGCCAACAAGATGGCGCCAGATATGCTCAAGCAGGCCGCACGGGCGGTCAGCAATGGTTTTTCCAGTGTCATGACCAAGGCTCGGGCCAGCATTGGTCTCAAGTCGGATCCTAACTCCCTGGGTATGTATGCATCACGCCTGGCTGCTTCGGTGGCAGTCGTAGAGACGGGCGGTATCGCCGCCCAGTCTGCGTTGGAAATCAAGTCCGGCATTCACCAGCGCAACGCGGCGCAACACCTCGCTGAACTTGAGTTCGCCAAGGTCATCTCTGAGGAGCTGAAACACTACCTGAACGACATGGTTCAACTCTTCGATCAGTCCATGAAGGCCAAGGATGACGCCATCAAGAAAGCCTTCAGCATTCAGGACAGTATCAATAGCACCAGCCTGAGCATGGCGCGCAACATCTAGTTCAATTCAACAGGGTTGGCACTCATGGGTTTATCAATCAATAACGGCTCCACTTCGGTGATCAGCCGTCAGGTTACAGAGTCGGTCGGTAAGGGTATCGTCGATCAAAAGCAGTCGTTATCGATGAGCAGTATCAGTGGGCGGCTCGATGAGCAGGTGTTGACGTCTCGTGTTACACAGGCTGTCCAGTCGATGCTGCCTCAGCAGTTGAACGCGTACTTGGACACCTCAGGATTCAGCGAGAGCGAAAGCCAGGCGATGATGGCCTTGTTTATGGCCGCTGTGGTCCACCAGGAAAGAGAGGCGCCCGCTGGCGCTGAAAAAGATCCGGTGATTGCCCTGATGTCGTTCGATCCTGGTGCGTGGGAAAAGCATGTCGGCGTGTTGGTGGCGGCAATAGTCGCTGTAAACATCGCACGCAAATCCAGTGCTGAACTGAGCGGCCACTTCACCCAGATGGCCTATGAAGCGGCCATTGCGCAAGGCGTTGCGATCATGGCGGGGGGGGAGGCCACCATGTGGTCCGCGGTCACTGGCGCGGTGGTTGCCGCCACCATGTCCGCCGCTGGTGCCGCGATGTCCCTGCGCGGACACAGCCAGAAACACACCGATATCAAGACCAACCAGACGGATGCAGCGAAGTTCGATGCACAGGCCCAGCAGATGCGCGTTGACCTGAAAGCACGACCAGGCGAGCGGGCGGCCCTTGAATTGAACATCCGTGATGCAGTTGTCCAGGCCAAGCAAGCGCGCATTAAAAGTGCCCTGCAGGCGAAAACCTACGAGCGCAATCTGACGGTTGGTGGCGCTATCAGCTCCTTGGCGATGATGACCAGCTCCGGGGTGTCCGCCATCCTGCGTTTACAAGAGTATTCACAGCGCCAGAACGAGGTGCTGCATCAGTCCGAGCAGAGCCTGAACAAGGCGGTCAGTGATGTCGCCAACCAACGTGTTAATGAAGATATGGCGCTGGTCAGCAAGATGCTCGACGCCATCCAGCAGTTGGTCGATAGCCGTGGGTCCACCATGAACGCCATTGCCTCTGTGCGTGCCTGATCAGGAGTTGAGTCATGAATATTGATACACGTATCAGGCTCACCACTGCGCCGCGTGTTGATCAGCTGGCGAATGAACAGGCTTGCGCTAACGAGCCCCAGCGTCGTCCACTGCCGTCGATGGCTGAACGCTTGACGCAGTCGATGGTTTCCCGGTTAGGCGGCCTGATTGCCCGCCTTGATGATACAAGTATCGCGGCTAAGTCATTTTGCCTACCTCCTGATGGCAGTCCAGCTGATCCCGCGGTCGGTAAAATTCAGGCGCGCATGCTGGACGCCGAATCATGCAAGTGGACAGCCCTTGCCCAGCCTTTTAGCCCCAGCATGCGACAGTGGAAGGATGAAACGCTCAAGAAGCTAGGCGATTTGCCGCATGCGCCAGAAGCTAATCGGAATGCGTTGAACGTACTCAGTGGCAGCGCCGACTTTTTTGAGCAATTGCTGGCGATGATCGGTTTCATCAAGGGCGAATACCTGGCGATCTACGAGGCGCTGCTGACCAAGTATTCGGCCTTTTACAAGGAATTCAACGAAACCATCATGGCGAAGATGGGGGACTGGATAAAAGGCAAGTCGGACGGTAAGGAAGTCGAAATCAGCGGGCAATTGTCCGCTGCGCTGGAAGCCTTGCGCAGTAAGTACCAGCAAGCCCCGGAGGGCGTCCTTTTTCCAGTCGATGGGGGATCTGCGACCGAGGCAGAGGCAAGGAAGTGGGCCAAGGCCATGGGGGTGCCTGATTCATGTGTGCAGCCTGACGGCAAGGGTGGCTATCGAGTGATGATGGACGTGTCACCGCTGGATGCAATGATTGCAGCGGCCCCCAAGGGTACTGTGACGTGGGATACCGCGAAGTTTCAAGCCTGGCAAACCGGCTTCAACAGCCAGGAAGGTGATTTGAAGAACCAGTTGCAGTTATTTACCACCAAGTACGGTAACGCCAACGCGTACCACGAAAACTTCAACAAGATTCTCTCCTCGCAATTGAGCCAGTATGCAGAAATGCTCAAGGCCCTCGCGAGCGGAATTGGCTGACCCGTGGTTTTAAGGGCGATTTGTTAGCAGTAATGCAAGGTGTAACAGGCTATGGAAATTCGAAGCGAACCGAATGATGAAGTGTGAGATAGAGGCCATCATCATCGCGATTCTCGTCGACACACTCGTGGTTGATGTCGAGGTCGTTATCCCAAGCGCCCGCCTGGTGGAGGACTTAGGTGCGGATTCGTTGAATTTTCTGGAGGTCGCGCTGGAGATCAACCACGTGCTGGATATTGAACTGCCTCCAGAGGGGTTGGCCGGTACGCGTAAAGTTGAGGATCTTCATCGCTTGGTTCATCAAACGCTCACCCAGGCGCCCATCTGATTAGTTCCCAGCGTGTTGTAGAGAAGTCGCAGATATCGTAACAATCTTTTTCCCTATAGTTGATCCTTCAAGCCGGGGCGCAGATTCACTGAGCCAATAGCACGGGCTATCCATCGCGTTGGGGAAAGGAGGAAGTACGTTATGCAACGGGGCGCTGATCAGTGGCCAAGTCGGTCGTTTGTTTTTGGCCGGTGGGTATTGCAGGGAGATGGATTGCTTCTGCATGGCGGCAACGAGCTACATCTTCCGCCCAAGGAGTTGCATGTACTTCGGCTCTTGCTGGGGGCTGCGGGCTCGCTGGTTCCCAAGGGCCGACTGCTGGACCAGGTGTGGCCCAACTGCGACGTGGCCGAGGAATCCCTTACCCGCTGCATTTATGCGCTGCGCAAGTTACTGGGGCGTGAGAACGACTATATCAAGACGGTCTATGGCAAAGGTTATCGCTTTGCAGGGGAGGTCGTGGAACGAGCTGCCCTGAGCCCTTCGCCGTCATCGGTGCCCTCGTTATTGGTCTTGCCGGTGCTGACAAAAGTTGAGGCGTGTGGCCTGGAAATGCAGCGCGAAGTGGTCCACCAACTGGCCGCTGCGTTCGGTGAACGTCTTTGTGTGATGCCGGCGGGGCTGACGGCTTTTGCACACGCTTCAGATGATTGCCTGTCCATAGTTGAAAGAATGATGCCTGATTATTATCTCTGCGTGCGTTGTATCGCGCAGGGGGGCTGCTGGGCCTTGGCTGTCGAGTTGGCGCGTGGTCGCAATCACGCGCTGCTGCACAGTGAAACGCTGTTACCGAGCGGGGGGCGAGAACAAGCATTGCAGCGCCTGATCGCTCTGGTGGCAGAGCGTCTACCCGGGTTGTGCCCATCGAATTGGCAGGGCGGCTCCTATTCCTTGGCGCAGTCCAACCTAAGCGGCTTGCTTGTCGTGCCCCAAAACGGGTGCAACTGATCATGGCGCTGGCTAACGAGTTTGGCGGTTGGTTTTAATCATAATTGCGGCGTGTTTCCTAATGGTTTGATCAGGATTATCTGCCTTTCATTCCCTATCATGGGTTTCACGTCGAAGCGTTAAGTGTTTTTATATTGATAGACCGGGTGGTGAACAACATGCAGGACTCCCCTGCAACGCAATGCGTCCTGAGGGTGTTCAATGGCCCGCTGCAGGGTTGCGAATTTGACCTGGCGGAGCAGCGTACTCTTTTTGTCGTAGGTTCCGAGGCAAGGTTTTGCTCACTCGAGCACCCACCGAGTGTTCCGGAAGATGCGTACTACATTCCGCTGGAGTCCGGTGGTTGTAACTTTGAGGTGTTGATTGGCGACAATGACGGCTCGGGATGTGTCGTGCGTATCCTGGACGAAGATGTGGTTGAGCGCCACACGCCATTCCAGTCGCTAGAGAAAATATCGGAGTTGCTGATTGCCGTGCGCCCGCAGGATGAGCCGTGGCGGAGCGAGTTGCTGATACGAGGGGCGGCTGTGCTGGCAGAACCTGAGCCGGCTCGGGGCCCCAATATCGTCTTGCGGCGAGCGGCTATTGGCGCTGCGCTGATGTTGATGGTTGGGTTGGCGATTTTCGGTTGGTACGCTTCGCGTCCCTCGCCTGTGTCGAATGTCGAGGCGCTTGTTGCCGGGGGCAACAACAGCATGGTCGTAGTGTATGGGCACGACCAGGCCATTTACGTCTTCGCCGACTCAGAGCGGGATGCCGGGTGGGGCAGGCAGGTATTGGTGCGCAATGGCTACTCGGCGACTCAGGTGATGACCACATACGATGAGCGCCGGCGTCTGGAGAGTCTGGTAACCAGCCTTGCACCGCAACTCGCCTACCACCGTATGGATCTCAGTGATCCGGTCGTTCCGCGATTGTTGGTCAGTCGTCAACGCAGCCGGCTGACACCCGAATTGCAGGCGCGTCTGGAGCGTGCTCTGGCCGCAGTCGCGCCTTACGCTCGCGAAATAATGATCGTACAGCGTGACGACGACGAACTCTTGCATCTGGCCGAGCAAGGTTTGCAACGCTTGGCACTGCGCTTTACTCGGCATGCGCGTGCGGACGGCGTGACCTTTAAGGTCAACGGCACGCTTGAGGACGCTGAATTGCAAGCCCTGGGTGACTTTGTAGCGGATTTCGGCCGGCAATGGGGTGAGCGATACGTTCATTTCGCAATCGAGCTCAAAGATGATGGGCTCAAGGGCAAGTCGTTCCAGTATGGCCCTCAGGGCTACATCAAGATGACGCCGTCATCCTGGTACTTTCCTAAATCCCTTTGATAATTGACGGGTGAATTATGAGTGGTGTTTCAACTCCCATTGAGTTTCATGATGATTTTTTGGGTCGGCAGGCTCAGGGCTTCGAGGACGGCGCTACCGATCTCAAAACCAAACTCGATGAGGCACTGGCCGCATTGCATAAAGATGCGTCGGACCCCACCCTATTGGCGGCCTATCAGGCTGCATTTTCCTCCTACAATGTTTTCCGTAACGTGGCGACCAATACGATCAAAGGCTTCAAGGAAATTGATACCGCGATAGTTTCCGCTGCGCGTTAAGTCTGAGGTCCCTCTCGGCTGGCTGTGATTCTGTAGCCTGCCGAGTCTCTTTTGCGAGTGTTGCCATGTCTGTTTCTTCTTTGAGTACAGTGAACCTGAGTTCGCTGCGGATGGTTGAGTTGGCGCGCCCCGAGCCTGGCTCGGTGGTTTCCCTGGAGGGGCGTTTGATCGAGAGTTTCGCCAGCTCCGCTGTGGCTACCGAGCGTGAACATGCCAGGATCAATGCCATGTTGAAGCGCCCGGATATTACCAACCCGGAAGTATTGAGCGAGTTGCAGCTACTCACTGCGCAGTACAACATTGACGTCTCTTTACTCAACGTCCTGGTCCGTAAAACGGTAACCACGGCCGAAACCCTGTTACGTTCGTCATGAAGTGCTATGGCTTTCTCGTGCTGCTTTGCCTGATGCTGGTTGGTTGTCGCCAGCCGAGTTTGCTTTCGGGCCTTGACCAGCAGCAGGTCAACGAAGTGATTTCGGTGCTGCAGCGCAATAACATTACCGCGACCAAGGTGGACAACGGCAAGACCGGATACTCGGTGCATATCGAGCAAGCGGATTTCGCAGCGGCGGTCGACCTGCTGGCCCTGTATTCGTTGCCCTCCAGGCCGCGCATTGAAATCGCCCAGATGTTTCCTGCCGACTCACTGGTCGCTTCGCCGCGCGCCGAAAAGGCGCGCCTCTACAGTGCGCTGGAGCAACGCCTGGAGCAGTCGTTGAACACCCTAGAGGGCGTGGTTTCGGCGCGGGTGCATGTGAGCTACGACCTGGAAACCGGCGAAAGCGGTCGCAAGGTTGCACCGATACATCTGTCGGCGTTGGTGGTCTATGAGCGTGATAGCGAGCCGCAGCGACTGGTCAACGATATCAAGCGTTTTCTCAAGAACAGTTTCTCGGCCGTGGATTACGACCACATTTCGGTGGTGTTGTCCAAGCGGGCGGCAATACAGCATGCCGCTCCCTTCCTGGAGCCTCGCGCCTATGCGCCTACCTGGCTCTATGGGATTTTCGTCTTGGGCATTCTGGCTGCGGTGGCATACCTGGTCCTGCAGTACCGACAGTCGAAAGAGGTCGAACATGCTCCGCGCAACTGAGGCGCTGCGCGCCATCCTGCAGCAGCCGCTGGACTATCTGCATCCGCATCGGGGTGTTGTACCAGCGCTGTTTGACGAGCCGGCCGCCCGGACGTTGCTCAATCAATCGTTGCTAAGGGGGTTGCAACTCAGCTGTCCCGACCCGCAGCAGCTCAAGCGCACGCCATGGACTGATTGCTGGGTCGCACATTGGCAGCACCTGCCTGCAGTCGCCCGTCTCATGGGGGCGCACTTGATGTGGCCGCAACTGGCTCGCGGGGCGCGGATGCGTGAGCTCAATGTGCCGACACGAGCGTTCGCGCGTATCGATCT
Source organism: Pseudomonas sp. NPDC089407 (assembly GCF_044900445.1). NCBI lineage: Bacteria > Pseudomonadati > Pseudomonadota > Gammaproteobacteria > Pseudomonadales > Pseudomonadaceae > Pseudomonas > Pseudomonas sp. NPDC089407. The sequence goes on along the minus strand of NZ_JBJDNB010000007.1, from coordinate 8,201 downwards.
GGGCAAGCGGCCAACGGTCGCGGTCAGCGAAGCGGATGGCCTTGAGCAGTCGCTTGCTGCTCTGGGGCTTGCTGGCTTGGCAGCGTGGCATCAGCACATCCCGGAGGCGCTCATGCAGCGCCTGTTTTTGCAGTTCTCGCCACCCGTGGTCGAGTTGCAGCAAATGTTGCCGCTACTGGCGCCGAACCCATCACTTCTCATTCTGGCGGTACAGCATGCTCGAATCCATCAGAACGCTTGTTGATATGCCGGCGACGGATGCGCTCCTGCTGCGGCATGAAGAGCGGGCGGCTGCGAGCAGTCGCCGGTTGTTGATGCAGCAAGCCCGCGAGCGCGCCAAGTCCTGTATCGCAGAAGCGCAACAAGAGGCAGACAGGGTTCGTGCGAAAGCCTTTCAGGACGGTTATGCCCAAGGGATGCTACGAGCCGCTGGTGACCTGAGCGGGCTTCTGCTGCAATCGCGGCGGATGGCGAGTGCGCTACAAGCTGAACTGGCACAGGCCGCCCGGTCATTGCTGGGGGAGTTGCTGATGGATCAACGGCTGCTTGATGCGCTGCTGCAGCGCTGGCAGCAGGGGTGGGTAGGGCAAGGTCGGGAGCCGCTGCAGATTATCCTGCCACTGCGGTGCAAAGCCCAACAGCTGGCGCTGAAAAACAGGTTGAAGGACTTGGGAATCGAGCGTGTGGAAATCCGTTTCCATGATCAGGAGCGTTATCTATTTCGCCTGTCGGATCAAGTGGTCGAGCTCGACATCGGTGCCACCCAAGAGCGCCTGTCGCCGCGCCTGATCGCCCAGCTAAAGCAGTTGCCGGAGAGTGTGCGCGAGCTCGATGAAGCGTCGAGGCGCTTGCTTGTCAGTTGGGCCGCCGACCTGAATACAGAGGGGGAAAGTCGTAATCACATTTTTCAATCGGGTGAAAGTGATGACCATTGATATCTATTCGGTCGAAGGCCCCGGCCAAGCCGTGCCACGAGGCACCGAGATGATAGTGCCCTTGGACCAGCGCATAGGTAGTCAGGGCGGGGAAACCCGTTCTGATCCGGATCCTGAGTTTGGTCAGTTCTACGATGAGTTCATGAAGTGGATAGCGTCCACGACACCCTCGCCGGGTAGCATTCAGGGGTATTTGAAGCAATACGTGAATACAGGTGGCGAGCTGTCTTATAAAACGACCCAGAAGCAAATGGACGCGTTGACGCAGGTGATGGTGCGGATGAAAGAGCAAGGCTTGGAAGAAAGCGAGACTTATAAGGAGATAAGAAGTGCGTTGGTATCGGTTTCATCGGCCAACATGTTCGTCAAGGAGTTTATGCAGGAGGTGTTCAAGCCCTCTGAGGATGAAGATAGTCGCGAGAATATCAATTGGTAGTGCATCGGTATTTGAAAATCCATTGAGCGGCTATTTGTGAGACTGGAGGAGCGCCGCCGCTCGGCAATTTCACACAGGACATCAGGGTGCAGTATTGGTTCTGAATAACTCGGTTATGAGATCCGTCGCTGCTCCGTGCCCAAACACATGGGCGGCATCTCGTTGTGATGGAGACAGCGTGCCTTCTGTCCTGATGGTTTGCCCCGTATAGACGAGGATGCCCTCAAGCACTTCGACGGCACTATGGTAACCTAGCCCAACTAATAGAGCACTGGCACCTGCTGCGCGAGCGTAGCGCTGTGCTTGCTCGGCCGGTGTCAAGCCAGATAGAGGGTGAAGGAACTTCTCGCCCTCCTGGCGAGTAGAGCTGCGAATCAGGGCTCCCACATATTGCTCATGGCCTGTTACCCCACATAACATGTCCCAAGTCTGCAGGATCTCGGCCGGCGAACCCGACATGTGTCCGACAAGCGGCTCAGTAGTTGCCTTGATGCGGGGCGTGCTGAGGTGGTAGACCGGCCAACGGTTATTTGGAATACGCTTTTGTTTAGCGATACCTAGTCCCTTATCTGCTTCCAGCCCTGTATTATGAATGCCAGCTCGGAATGGGATATCTGTAGGAGGGTCAAACGAAGCGATTTTTCGCTCCGCTTTTTTATCGGGTCCTACACTCGGAGAGCCGCCTGTCTTACGCATGATTGTCATTTCCGACTCAACGGGTACATGCAGGCCAGCTGCTGTCAGCTGCCTGTTTAGTTCGGTAATCAGTTCCACTTTTGCGTCAGCAGGGCGGGAATAAAATACGCCGATATCTCCCATTAGCGCAACAACCGCAGCTCTGTCTGTAGCACTGGCAGCTATGGCACGGGGTGAATCATTTTTCGTACTGACTCGCTGTAGAGTAGCGAGCAAATCTGCAATGGTTTTTCCGTCGAGTAGACCTTCTTTGCCTAGTAAGCGAGCACCGATCATTCTTTGGTTGTCGGGGCTCAGTTTAGACACAATTTGGTGTAATACGCTGGCTGCGGTGCCCAATTCATTGAGAAGTACGTCGCCCGGGCTATAAAGAACTCTTCTTCCTTCAACTGTTTGTTTCATGGCGAGGTCCTTTGTTTCTATCGGGGTGTACGGGCCTGTCGGGTTGGTGTGGGTATTTTCATGATGAATAGCATCCTTGAGATTTTTTTGTGATTCGGTGTTTTCAGAGGACGAAACCTCGAAGTGGTTTATCCCGAGACTCAGCGCGCTATCCTTGGTGGACGCGTTCTCCGCAGGGCTGCGATCATTTGATGCAATCTCGGCGGAATTGTTCCTTGCGAAGTCAAAGCTGATGACAAAATCGACGTTCTTCGGGACATTGCTCGCGGTGTTATCTCTTACGCTGGCTGGAGGTATTCGTGGTACGTTGTTATCAATCGGCATATTTTATTATCTTTGATAGGCAGTTGAGTTTTTTGTGGCGGTCGTTCAGTGATTAAGCTTGTTTTGGATTGATAATATCAGGTTGAAAAACGCATCCAGTGCCACGCGTAGCTGGTCAGGTGTTTTGATGCATTCGTCGGTAAGCAATGCTTTTATTTCGTAGCAGTCATTTGCTTTTCCCAGTACCGCTTGTCCCGTCAAAACGCCTGGCAAAGCGTGTTGTAGTAAATCGAGTAGATATTCAGCATGAAGATTAATGTTGAAGCTATTCAAGCCTTCCAGTTCGGTCCACATCCAAGTCATATTGTTTTTTATTGAAACATTGATTGGGGTGATGGTTTTGAAATTTAGCTCTATGGATGAGTGGTGATCAAAGGCGCCGATCCTTTCCGGAGGAAGTCCGAGACTTATCAATGTCGTGCGTAAGATTTGCGAAATATCAAGGTTCATTGTGTTCAGTCTCTCGAGGTTGCTGCATAGAGCGTTCTGACGTGATTTTGCATAATGTTCGTCATTGTGATCCATGGAGTATGGGTTTTCTTGCAGCCTAGATTTCGAAAATGGAGATGGCTTTCAAAAAACGCTCAAATATTTGCGGGACTGAAAACATTTTAAGGGGGTGTGGGCGCTTTTTAGAATTCAGCGGGTAGCCCTGTGCGGCTGTGCAGCAGGGCGATATTTCCTCCTTTATTCTGTGCTCGTAAGTAGGGTCGAGTTTTCGGAGGCGTCGGGGTAATGCATAGAGGTGCAGCGTCGGACATTCCCTGTCCTAAGCCACTTAGCTGGCTGGCGATAGCCCCTTAAGGCTGATTTTTACTGGACTTGATCAGTGCATTACAGTGGCTTGACTGGCGCGTTCACCCAATTGTTTAGCCAATTCAGGGTCATCGACTTCGATGGTGAGTTGCTGGTCCCAGAGGTCGAGTTGGTTATTTGAGATCAGTCTCGCTAGGGCGTCGGGATCCATTTCTTTCAGTGCAATTTCAATCAACTCTACTGTGTCTTCGGAAAACTCACTGGGTACCATGCCGTGAGTAGTTTCCATTTGATAAATGGCAAGTGCTGGTAGGAATGAGGTTTCGACATAGTTTGGCTCTTTGTAGTCGGCCAGATGTTTCTCCTCACCGGCTGTCAGTGAAGATCTCTGTTCAAATTTTTCCATCAGTGAAGCGTTTAGGTCGTCGCTTAATATAAGCACCTGTAGATGAGTTATTTGCATTTGAAGCATGGCCTCGAATTCATCGTTGCTTTCGATTTTTTTCTCTGAAATCGCTTCAATATTATTGGATCTTTTGAACGAGATCGAACTTTCGAGAGCCGGCTTGCTCGTATGCGCAAGGGTCAGTGTAGTTCCCATAACGCCTGAGTGGGCTTCCACGCTGTGAGGTGTGGCTAGGGGGAAGTGTTCAAGGCCACCTTGCGCGTACAACGTTTTATCTTTGACTTTCATCTCTGCTTCTGAGATGTACCTGGCCTCACGGGTCCCGGCGTTTGTTTGCGATTTTGAAGCGCTGAGTTCATATTTGGAAAATGCATCTTTCAGTGGGGTTGAATCTGTTTTCGGTCCTTCTTGGTAGTTGACGTTTAGGTAGCCTCCCGACAATATTTTTGAAGCCAATGTCCAGCGATGATAGTGAGGGCTATCCTCTTCTCCGAGACCGCTGCCTCTGACACTAAAATTGTGAAGACGAAGATTCCAGCCCTGATCCGGGTTGGACATCAGGTAGAACTTGTTGAAAAAAGCAGCTTTCGCTGATTTATCCTTGCAGCCTTTGAATAGCGTGTCGTCGGTCTTGATGTGTTCCAGTATGGAAACAAGGTCCTGTTTGGAAATGGGTTCGATATCTGCGGTCACACCAGGACGTTGCTGAAAGCCGAGCTCCGTAGTCGGGTTAAAAGCTCGATATCGATCAGTGATCATTGTGAATGTATCGTGAAAGACTTTTTCGTTGTGTGCCACTTTTGTTTCGGGATCAGTAACGGTGCGGGCGGGAGCGTTATCAGCTGAGGAAATTAACGCCAATGGCTGAGAGGTAGTAGTCGAGATATGCATGCTCAGGTCCGTTCGCAATAGGGAAGTAGGGCTCCGCATGAAAAGCCTCGAAACTCGGTGATGCTGCGTTGAGAGCAGCCTCTGAGCGTTCATTGACAACCCGTAAACTCGGAGGCGACCCCGACCCTTCCTTGGCCGTTTTCGCCTCACCTAACCTTCATTTCAAGACATTTCACGCAGGGCTTAAGATGCATCGAAGCCGAACGCCCCGCTTTCACAAAAGGCTCATGGCTGTACTGTCTCAGCGAGCGCGCGTTTGGTTGAAAAATAACCGTCGCATCGTGACAAGCTTGCGAAAAGCTATGAGGCCATGGTCTCGCTGACTTGCTCCATGCAGTGTTGCGACGTTTGTTTTGGTACAGCGCCCATGGGGGTGATCAGGCCCACAACCCAAACACCACCAACGCCGCCACACCCAGCCCGACCGCAACCGAACAACCGCCCAGCGACAACGCCGCCCGACCTTGCCGATACCAGCCGTCATGGCCAAGCTGCCGAGCCGGTGCCAGCAGGCTGCGCCAACGCAATTCCGTCTCATGAAACGCCTGCAAGTTCGCCTGGTCCGCATCCAGCCAGCGGCGGAAGTCGATACGCTCGCACGCGGTCACCTGTGGGCTTTGCAAACGCACGTACCATTGCCCGGCAACACTCGCCAGCACATCCCGGCGCGAGCGGCCGACCTGCAGGGCCTGGTCCATGTTCCGCTCGACACTGGCCAATGGCAGGTCCAGGCGCGCAGCGATGGTGGCGAAGTCCAATTGGTCGAGGCGGTTGAGCAGGAACACTTGCTGTACGCGCCGTGGCAGCCGCTTCAGGGCATGCAGCAGGGCGTCGTCGGCATGGTGTTCGGCAACAGCGGTTGGGTGCTCAAGGGGCAGCAGCAGACGGGCCATGGACAGCTCCTTGCTCTAGATGGGGGAGGGATGGGGGCATCTTCCTTGATGCGTGGTCAGCGTAGAATAAACGAGAATGATTCGCAAGTGCTGATTCCGCAAAGTTTTGTAACGAGCGTTCACGCCCTGAAATACCTTTGCTATCATGCGCGCCATCACGATCTTCATTAGCCTGAAGAGCCAAAAAAAGACCCGGCAAAAAGCCGGGTCAAAAACCGTGATTAGCCTGATGAGGAGATAATCTGAGAGCGACCTAAGCTTTCAGGTTATCCAGCAGATCTCGCGATCAGCTGAGTGCAATAATAATCGTTATCATTTGCCAGTCAAATGAATTTTTATCAATCCGGTAAAAAAGTTTTACCGTCGCGCTTCCTTGTCCCGGCAATCGGGGCCTTTGCCGGTACCCGGCCATCACGTTTTCTCCCTTCTTTTTCCTACAAACCCCGTTCCCCGGTGTGTTTGTGCTCCAGCAGTGCGCGGGCCATATCCATCATGTGCATCAGGGCGAAGGTCAGTTCGCGTTGGCTGCCGTGCTGGTGGCTGGCGGTTTCCTGTGCGGTGGCGGCGGCGCAGCGCAGCAGGGCGATGGCATGTTCCTGCGCCTGGTCGCCGGTTACGCCTTCGTGCAGTGTCCAGATCTTGTTGTCCAGGCTGGGGCGTGGCGGGTTGGGGTTGAGGTAGTAATCGAGGGCGCGGCGGGCGGCTTCGCTGTCGAGATCTGTTTCGTCGTTTTTCGATGGTTTCATCCTGATACCTGCTAAGAGCCAATCGGGAAAGGGGTCAGGTCGATACTAATACCTGTAGTATTTTTATGCTTGGAGATAAATAATACTGAATGTTTATTGAGCGCTAGAAGGCAGTCCGTATCGTGCCAGCGATGAATATGGATAAATGGATTGCCCTCGTCCGTGACCGGATGGAGGAGCTAGGGCTCACTCAAGAGCAGCTTGCCGAGCGCGTTGGCGTGTCTCAGGGCAGCGTCGGGCATTGGGTGAACAAGCGGCGTCAGCCGAAAATCGAGTCGATGAACCGTACGTTCGTCGAGATCGGCATGCCTCACTACAACGTCAGTTTGCAGCTGCGCATCCAGGGGCAGGTTGGCGAGGAGCGCGGCGTTTATGAGATGGATGACGACGACGATGAGCTGGACCTCATGCAATACATCGTATGTTTCCGCTACCCGGTGCTGAGGTGGAGCGAGTTAGGGGCAGCGGAGACTGAAGAGCCTGCGGTGTTCGAGCAGACCGACTACCTGGCGCAGGGCAAGGCGTTCTGGCTGACTGTGGAAAATGATGCCATGAGTGCCGTAAGTGGTCGCAGTGTGCCGCAGGGTATGCGGATGTTGGTAGACCCTGGAATAGAGGCTGAGCCGGGGCGTCTGGTTATTGCTCGTCAACCGGGCAAACCGGCGATTTTCCGTGAGCTGGCCGAGGAAGGCGGTGAGCGGTACCTTAAAGCATTGAACAGCAACTACCCGGCGCTACTTTGCGAAGAGGGTTGCGAGTTTTTGGGGGTAGTCGTGCGAGTGCATGGCGTTTTCTAGTTCGTCGGGGCTGCTGCGCAGCCCTATCCGACCGGTCCGACGCCTTGGCAAGGCCGCTCCCACAGGGATGGCGAAAATTATGGAACTGCGGTACCCCGCTCATGGAAGACTGGAACGTATTTCTCAAGCGCTACAAGCGCGAACATAACCTCAGCCAACTCAAGCTGGCCGAACGCCTGGGCATGACTCAAGGCGGTGTGGGGCATTGGCTGCGTGGCACGCGGCGGCCGACGCTGGAGACCATCAACGAAAAGCTTGAGATGTTAGGGCTGGTGTTTCTGCAGGCCCGGGTCATGGTGGTTGAGCGTGACGTCGTGACGGATGCCCCAGGGCGCAATGCCAGCTTTCGTTTCCCGGTGCTGGCTTGGGCTGACTTGCAGGGGCCATTGCCTGAAACGAGCAAGTCTCTTGAGCAGACGGACTACATGCCCGCCGGCAATGCGTTCTGGCTGGTCGTGGAAAACGACTCGATGAATGCGGCCAGTGGCAAGAGCGTGCCCGAGGGCATGCGGGTGCTGGTGGATGCCGGCCTGCTGGCAGAGCCAGGCAAGCTAGTGATTGCTCGGCAGCCTGGGCGGCCGGCAGTGTTGCGGCAATTGGTGGAGGAGGGCGGCGACAAGATGCTCAAGCCGCTGAATACGCGCTACCCGATGATATTGTGTGAAGACGGCTGTGAGTTTATGGGCGTAGTCGTGCGGATGCACGCGGCCTTGTAGATTGCCGGGGCTGCTGTGCAGCCCATCGCCGGCAAGCCAGCTCCCACTGGCCGCGTCGAATTCAAGCCATGCGCGATATCTGTGGGAGCCTGGCTTGCCAGCGATGGGGAGGGTGTCAGAAATTTTGTGTTCGGGCATAACATGAGTAAGAGGTGCATGTATGCCAACCAAAAAGAAAACCTTGCGTGACCTGCCCAAAATTC
>NZ_JBJDNB010000006.1:0-195927 GCF_044900445.1 Pseudomonas sp. NPDC089407 | reverse complement strand
ATCACGGCGCACGGGTCATGCCGACCATGTCCACGTAGCCGCCTTCCAGAATGCGCGTGGCCTGGTTCGGGTCCTTGATGTTCTGCGCGTGCAGCACCGGGACCTTGACCACTTCCTTGATGCCGGCCGCCAGGTGCAGGAACGGCTCCGGCGGGTAGCTCATGTTGGGGATGACGTTGGCCAGGGTGTTGTGGGTGTCGCAACCCGAGCCGACCACGCCGATGAAGTCGAGCATGCCGGTGGCATCGTAGTAGGCGGCGATCTGCTTCATGTCCTCGTGGCTGAGGCCATCGGGGTGGAACTCGTCACCGCAGATACGCATGCCCACGCAGAAGTCGTCACCGACTTCGGCCCGCACGGCTTTCAATACTTCCAGGCCGAACTTCATGCGGCCTTCGAAGCTGCCGCCCCATTCGTCGGTACGCTTGTTCACCCGCGGGCTCCAGAACTGGTCGATCATGTGCTGGTGCACTGCCGACAGTTCCACGCCGTCCAGGCCGCCCTCTTTGGCACGCCGCGCAGCCTGCGCGTAGTTGCCGATCACCCGCCAGATCTCTTCCACCTCGATGGTTTTGCAGGTGGCGCGGTGTACCGGTTCGCGGATACCCGACGGCGACATCAGGGTCGGCCAGTTGAAGCCGTCCCAGCGCGAGCGGCGGCCCATGTGGGTAATCTGGATCATGATCTTGGCGCCATGCTTGTGCATGGCGTCGGCCAGGTTCTGGAAGTGTGGGATGATGCGGTCGGTCGACAGGTTGACCGATGCCCACCACTCCTGCGGGCTGTCGATGGCCACCACCGACGAGCCGCCGCAGATCGCCAGGCCGATGCCGCCCTTGGCCTTTTCTTCGTAGTACTTCACGTAGCGGTCGGTCGTCATGCCGCCGTCAGTGGCGTAGACCTCGGCGTGCGCGGTGCTGAGCACACGGTTGCGGATGGTCAGTTTGCCGATCTGGATCGGCTGGAACATTGCTTCGAATGCCATGACGCTATCTCCGGCTTACAACGGCTTTGTAACGAACAGGCCATCTTCGTGGCCTTCTTCCGACCCGCCGTAGACCTGTTCGGCCACGGTGCGGATCTTGCTGCCGCGGGCAGCGAGAATCTGGTCCATGGCGCCGGCGAACCAGCCGGTGAACATGTAGTCGACCTTGCGGCCGCACTTGCCATAGACGTACACGAACGCAGAGTGCTTGAGCTTGACGCTGCAGGTGCCTTTGTCCAGGTCGATGTCCTGGATTTCGAACAGGCCCCAGCCACGCTGGCTCAGGCGCTTCATGTAGTGCTCGAACACCGCCACACCTTCCAGGCCATGGCACTCGGCTTCTTTTTCACACCAGTGCCAGGCGGACTTGTAGCCGGCCTTGTAGAGGATCTCGGCGTAGGCGTCAGCGCCCAGTACTTCCTCGATGCCGATGTGGTTGTTGACGAAGAAATGGCGCGGCACATACAGCATCGGCAGGGCGTCACTGGTCCATACGCCGGTTTCGGTATCGACTTCGATTGGCAATTGCGGGGCGATCTTGGCCATGGAAACTCAACTCCATAAAATTTTTTTTTGGGATGCCCCGGCGTTGCTGGCAGGGGCTTCAGGCTTTGGAGAGCGGCTTACTCGCCCCACACGTCCTTGAGGACGTTGACCCAGTTCTCACCCATGATCTTGCGCACCACGCGCTCGGAGTGGCCGCGCTTTAGCAAGGTTTCGGTGAGGTTGGGGAATTCGCCCACGGTGCGGATGCCCAGTGGGTTGATGATCTTGCCGAAGTTGGTCAGGCGGCGGGCATAACCCTTGTCGTGGGTCAGGTACTCGAAGAAGTCCTGGCCGTGGCCCTGGGTGAAGTCTGTACCGATACCGATGGCGTCTTCACCGACGATGTTCATGGTGTATTCGATGGCTTCGGCGTAGTCGTCGATGGTCGAGTCGATGCCCTTGGCCAGGAACGGCGCAAACATGGTCACGCCAACGAAACCGCCGTGGTCGGCGATGAATTTCAGCTCTTCGTCCGACTTGTTGCGCGGGTGCTCTTTCAGGCCCGAGGGCAGGCAGTGCGAGTAGCACACCGGCTTTTTCGATTCGAGGATGACTTCTTCGGAAGTCTTGGAGCCGACGTGGGACAGGTCGCACATGATGCCGACGCGGTTCATTTCTGCCACGATCTCGCGGCCAAAGCCCGACAGACCACCGTCACGCTCGTAGCAACCGGTGCCCACCAGGTTCTGGGTGTTGTAGCACATCTGCACGATGCCCACGCCCAGCTGCTTGAACACGTCGACGTAGGCGATCTGGTCTTCGAACGCATGGGCGTTCTGGAAGCCGAAGAGGATGCCGGTCTTGCCCAGTTCCTTGGCCTTGCGGATGTCGGCGGTGGTGCGCACCGGCATCACCAGGTCGCCGTTGTCGCGGATCAGCTTCTGGCTGGCGGCGATCTGGTCGACGGTCGCCTTGAAGCCTTCCCAGACCGACACCGTGCAGTTGGCCGCAGTCAGCCCGCCTTTGCGCATGTCTTCGAACAGCTCGCGGTTCCACTTGGCAATGATCAAGCCGTCGATGACGATGCTGTCGGCGTGAAGTTCGGCTGGGCTCATCAGGCTGTCCCCTTTTGTTGATTTGGGCCGCGCCGAATCTTCTGCCGGCGCTTTGGGGCCAGCATATGCCTGTGCCTTGCGACGCCCCGATGCAAAAACGACAGGGGGTTTGCCGAAAGCGTCAATGCGCGACAACAGCCCCTCTGCTGCGCTGCCTGGCGATGAGAGACAGTCTCGATAACGCCGTTTGCGGGCGCTTCATGAACATTTGGACAGGTAGCTACCGCCGCGCCTTCGTCTGAGCGAGAATCCCAGCGATTCGTCAGCCTGTTGAGGAGGAAAGGGATGAAATCATTGGCATGGCTGTTACTGCTGGCTGTCGTATCGGGCGCCCAGGCCGGCGAGGAAGAAAGCACCCCGTGCGACAACGTCGAGACCGACCAGCAGACGTTCGCCTGTGCGGCGTTCAACAAGCAAACCGCCGAGCGCGAGCTGAAAGCGGCGTATGACGACCTGATCCAGCGCATTCGCGACCAGTATGCCGATGAAGGCAGCCAGGCTACTGCGCTGGTCGGGCGCATGGAGGCGGCCGAGAAGCTGTGGGCGCAGTTGCGCGATGCGGATTGCAAGGTTGAGACCTATGCCGAGAAGCCGGGGAGCAAGGCGTTTCAGGCGGCTTGGGACACCTGTGTGGCGCAGCGTAGTGATGACCGGTCGGAGTATTTGCAGTCCATCGGCCAGCAGTAGGAGCTGATTGCAACGCTATCCCCTGTAGGAGCGGCCTTGTGTCGCGATAGGGGCGCGAAGCGGCCCCACATTTTCAGCTTCGCCGCGGAAATGGCCGGGGCCGCTTTGCGGCCCTATCGCGACACAAGGCCGCTCCTACAAAGGTCGGCGCCTGACTGCTAAAAAATCATACGGCCCTGACCAAGCGGTCCTCCCGCGGGCAACGCTGGTACCGCGCCCGATAGCAGCGGGTAAAGTACGAAGCCGACTCAAACCCGCACGCCACCCCCACCTCCAGCACGCTCATGTCGGTCTGGCGCAACAACTGCCTGGCTTTATCCAGCCGCAGTCGCAAATAGAAGCCACTGGGCGTGTCATCCAGGTGCACGCGGAACAGCCGCTCCAGCTGCCGCCGGGTCACCTGCACCGCTTCGGCCAGTACCTGGGTATTGAGCGGCTGCTCGGTGTTGCGCTCCATTTCGCCAATCACCTTCACCAACTTCTTGTTGCTGATGCCGTAACGGCTGGCGATCTGCATGCGCTGGTGGTCCTGTCGCTGGCGGATACGCCCGAGCACGAACTGCTCCGACACCTGCACCGCCAGTTCACTGCCGTGGGCCTGGGCAATCAGGTCGAGCATCAGGTCGATTGACGCCGTGCCACCCGCGCAGGTAATGCGCCGCCGGTCGATCTCGAACAGTTCCTGGGTCGCCTGCAGGCTCGGGTAGTTCTCCTTGAACGCTTCCAGCGCCTCCCAGTGCACGGTGGCGCGATGGCCATCTAGCAGGCCGGCCTCGGCCAGCACCACTGCGCCGGTGTCGATACCGCCCAGAATCACCCCGTCATGGTCCAGCCGGCGTAGCGCCTGCTGCAGCGCCGGCCCATAGCAGGCCAGTGGCTCAAAGCCGGCCACAATCAGCAGGATGCCACCCGGCTCGCCCGCCGCCAGCGCTGCATCGGCGTTCACCGACATGCCATTGCTGGCCTCTACCGCGCCGCCATCCAGGCTCAGTACCTGCCAGCGGTACGACGGCCCTTTGAAGCGGTTGGCTACCCGCAGCGGCTCCAGGGCGCTGATGAAGCCCATGGCCGAGAAGCCGGGCAACAACAGGAAATGAATGATTTGCGGCATTGCATGCTCCACGGCAAAGGTGGTCGCCTCCGTGCAAGTGTTGGTCGCCAGGGTGCGATTTTTCACCCTGCCAGCAGCGTAGCGTGTTCACACGGTCCAGAGAGATCAAAACCCATAACAATATGCACTGCCGATGGAGAGCCACCATGCACAGCTTGTTCCGCCGCAGCCTGTTGACCCTTGCCTTGAGCAGCCTCGCCACTTCCCCGCTTTTTGCCGCCGAGCCCGCGGCCTGCAAGAACGTCCGCCTGGGCGTGGTCAACTGGACCGACGTCATCGCCACCAGCGCCATGGCCCAGGTGCTGCTCGACGGCCTGGGTTACCAGACCAAACAGACCAGCGCTTCGCAGCAGATCATCTTCGCCGGCATCCGCGACAAACGCCTGGACATGTTCCTGGGTTACTGGAACCCGATCATGACCCAGACCATCACCCCGTTCGTCGACGCCAAACAGGTCAAGGTGCTCGACAAGCCCAGCCTGGAAGATGCCCGCGCCACCCTGGCAGTGCCGAAGTACCTGGCTGACAAGGGCCTGAAGACTTTTGGCGACATCCACAAGTTCGAAAAAGAGCTGGGCGGGAAAATCTACGGCATCGAGCCGGGCTCCGGCGCCAACACCCAGATCAAGGCGATGATCGTCAAGAACCAGTTCGGCCTGGGCAAGTTCCAGCTGGTCGAGTCCAGCGAGGCCGGCATGCTCGCCGCGGTCGACCGCGCGGTGCGGCGCAAGGAGGCCGTGGTGTTCTTCGGTTGGGCGCCACACCCAATGAACGTGAACATCGACATGGCCTACCTGGGCGACAGCCAGGATGCCCTGGGCCCGGATGAAGGCCGTGCCACGGTGTGGACAGTGACCGCCCCGGACTACGCCGAACGCTGCCCCAACGCCCACCGCCTGCTGGCCAACCTGAACTTCAGCGCCGAGGACGAGAGCCGCATGATGCAGCCGCTGCTCGACCACAAGGACGCGCTGGAGTCTGCCCGCCAGTGGCTCAAAGACCACCCCGAGGACAAGGCCCGCTGGCTGGAAGGTGTGACCACCTTCGATGGCAAGCCTGCTGCGGACAACCTCAAGCTCAGCGCCAACTGATCGGGCTCCTTGCCCGCATACGCCCACTGACAGGTTTACCCGGTCGGTGTAGGAGCGGCCTTGTGTCGCGAAAGGGCCGCAAAGCGGCCCCCGGGTTTCAGCAGCGCCGCATACATCCTGGGGCTGCTGCGCAGCCCTTTCGCGACGCAAGGCCGCTCCTACAAAAAGCCAGCGCCAAACTCTAAACAAGGAACCCGCCATGAACCACAACGTCATCATCACCTGCGCCCTGACGGGCGCCGGCGACACCGCCTCGAAAAGCCACCTGGTCCCGGTCACCCCCAAACAGATCGCCGCAGCCGCCGTCGAAGCTGCCAAGGCTGGCGCCACAGTAGTCCACTGCCACGTCCGCGACCCGCAAACCGGCCGCTTCAGCCGCGACGTGGCGTTGTACCGTGAAGTCATGGAGCGCATCCGCGAAGCCGACGTGGACATCATCGTCAACCTCACCGCCGGCATGGGCGGCGACCTGGAAATCGGCCCGGGTGAAACGCCGCTGGAGTTCGGCCCGGGCACCGACCTGATCGGCCCGCTAGAGCGCCTGGCCCACGTCGAAGCACTGCTGCCGGAGATCTGCACCCTGGACTGCGGCACGCTCAACTTCGGCGACGGCAACTCGATCTACGTCTCCACCCCTGCGCAGCTGCGCGCCGGCGCCAAGCGCATCACCGAGCTGGGGGTGAAAGCAGAGCTGGAAATCTTCGACACCGGCCACCTTTGGTTCGCCAAGCAGATGATGACGGAAGGCCTGCTCGACGACCCGCTGTTCCAGCTGTGCCTGGGCATCCCGTGGGGCGCGCCCGCCGACACCACCACCATGAAGGCGATGGTTGACAACCTGCCGGCAAACGTCACCTGGGCTGGGTTTGGCATCGGTCGCATGCAGATGCCGATGGCAGCACAGGCGGTGCTGCTGGGCGGCAATGTGCGGGTGGGCCTGGAAGACAACCTGTACCTCGACCGTGGCGTGCTGGCCAGCAACGGTCAGTTGGTCGAGCGCGCAGTGGAGATCATTTCGCGCTTGGGCGCCCGCGTACTGACCCCGGCTGAAGGCCGGGAAAAGATGAACCTCAAACGCCGCTGAACCTTTCAACGATTGCAGCTGCGCCACAGATCCTTGTGGGAGCGGGCTTGCCCCGCGAACACCGGCACAGCCGGTGCCATGTACCACCGCGCCGCTTGCTTCGCGGGGCAAGCCCGCTCCCACAAGGATTGGCGCTCGTCCCAATAATTCTGTTCATCCTGAGGACTCGCTATGCCCTTCATCACCGAGATCAAGACTTTCGCCGCCCTCGGTAGCGGCGTGATCGGCAGCGGCTGGGTTGCCCGCGCCCTGGCCCACGGCCTGGACGTGATCGCCTGGGACCCGGCGCCAGGCGCAGAGCAGGCGCTGCGCAAACGTATCGCCAACGCCTGGCCGGCACTGGAGAAGCAAGGCCTGGCACCTTGCGCAGCACAAGACCGGCTGACATTCGTGGCCACCATCGAGGAATGCGTGCGCGACGCCGATTTCATCCAGGAAAGCGCGCCAGAGCGTCTGGACCTTAAACTAGACCTGCATGCGAAAATCAGTGCCGCCGCCAAGCCAAACGCAATCATCGGCAGCAGCACTTCGGGCCTGCTGCCCAGCGAATTCTACGAGTCGGCCACCCACCCCGAACGCTGCGTGGTCGGCCACCCGTTCAACCCGGTCTACCTGCTGCCATTGGTAGAGATCGTCGGCGGCAACCGCACTGCCCCCGAGGCCATCGAAGCCGCCAAGATCATCTATACAGCTTTAGGCATGCGCCCGTTGCATGTGCGCAAGGAAGTCCCCGGCTTCATTGCCGACCGCCTGCTAGAAGCGCTATGGCGCGAGGCTTTGCACCTGGTCAACGACGGCGTGGCCAGCACCGGCGAGATCGACGATGCGATCCGCTTTGGCGCCGGCCTGCGCTGGTCGTTCATGGGCACATTCCTCACCTATACCCTGGCCGGTGGCGATGCTGGCATGCGCCATTTCATGGCCCAGTTCGGCCCGGCGCTGCAGCTGCCGTGGACGTACCTGCCGGCACCAGAGCTGACTGACAAGCTGATCGACGATGTGGTCGAAGGGACCTCCGAGCAACTGGGTGATCGCAGCATCGCCGCACTGGAGCGCTATCGTGACGACACCCTGTTGGCAGTACTGCAAGCGGTGAAAACCAGTAAAGCCAAGCACGGCATGGCCTTTGGCGATTGAGGAGCACGCGATGCCCGCACTGATCACCTACCGCACCCCGGTCCAGCAGGACTGGGTTGATTACAACGGGCATTTGCGCGATGCCTTCTACCTGCTGATATTCAGCTACGCCACCGATGCGCTGATGGCGCGCATCGGCCTGGATGCCGATAGCCGTGGGCGTAGTGGTAACTCGCTGTTCACCCTGGAAGCGCACATCAACTACCTGCATGAAGTGAAGCTGGGCAGTGAGGTGTGGGTGCAGACGCAGATCATCGGCTTTGATCGCAAGCGCCTGCACGTCTACCACAGCCTGCACCGGGCGGGGTTTGACGAGGTGCTGGCGGCCAGCGAGCAGATGCTGCTGCATGTGGACCTGGCGGGGCCAAAGTCGGCGCCGTTCAGTGAGCGGAGTGTCGGGTTGCTTCAGGGGTTGGTGGATGAGCAGCAGGGCCTGCCGCCCGCCGAGTTCGTGGGCCGGGTGATGGGCCTGAACACTAAACCCTGAAGGCGACTGCGCCCCCTGTGGGAGCGGGTTCACCCGCGAATGCTTTGGTAGCTTCACCACCGCATTCGCGGGTGAACCCGCTCCCACAGGGACTTGTGCATGCCTTCAAGTGTTGCTTCGGGCAAAAAATAACCCCGGAAAGCCGTGAGCATCCGGGGCCAAGAGCGAGCAACATCCACTGTGCACGAACGAGGGTGACCAAACCCTCCGTTGCGGTAGATGGCTTGAGTGTGCGCACTTCGCGGCAAGTGGATTTAGCCGGGAACGACCTGTTCTTAGCCAAAGCAGCCATGCCGCCATTCTGTTGTTGCGGGTATGTCGCGGGCGTCACAGAATCGGTCGTAAATCAAAGCAGCACTCTCTTAGCGATAAAAGGGACAACAGCCATGATGCATGCGGATTTGATTGACCAGGACGATCTGGCAGGCCACCTGCGCGCGCGCGGGTTCGACATTCCGGCCGGTGCCAGCGCCGAGCAGGCTTGCGAAGCGGTGGTGCGTGGGCTGACCGAGCCCAATGCGCGAGCGCTGAAGGGGATGGTCGAGCAGATGTATACCGGTAGTGCGACGATCTTGCCGGCGGTGCGCCAGGCGATCGACAAGCAGCTGCTGCCAGCGCTAGCCCAGTTCAGCAGGCGCGCCTGATTCGTTTTTCCTGTACTGGCCTCTTCGCGGGTGAACCCGCTCCTACAGGGATTGCACAAGGCCTGAGGCCTGTGGAGTACCTTGTAGGAGCGGGTTTACCCGCGAAGAGGCCGGCACTGTCTTACGCAGGCTCGGCCAACCGCTCCAGCTCAAAGGTCCGGTCAAACAGCCCGACCAACCCCTCCTGGTGAGTCACGCCCACCACCGTGCATTCCGACAGCTCCCGCCTGAGCATCTCGAGCAACCCCCGCGCACTGCCCATATCCAGCTGGCTGGTCGCCTCATCCAGATACAAGGTATCCGGCCGGTACAACAGCGCCCGCGCCAGGCTCAACCGCTGCTGTTCGCCACCCGAAAGCACACGCTCCCACTCCGCCTGCTGGTCCAGTTGCCCGATCAGGCCACCCAGCCCCACTTTGGCCAACACATCGACCAACTGCACATCATCGATCGAGCGCAGCTGTGGATAAGCCAGCAACCCGCGCAAACTCATGTGCGGCATGTAGGGTTTCTGTGGCAACAACAGGCTGCGCCCCGGCGGCAATTGCCAATCCCCCACGCAATAAGGCCACAGCCCCTGCAAGGTGCGCAGCAAAGTCGACTTGCCCAACCCGCTGCGCCCGCCCAGACGCACCCATTCGCCCTGCCCCACGCTGAGGTCGAGGGCCTCCAGCAGCACGCCGCCATCGGGCTTGCACAACGTCAGGCCCTGCATGCACAGGCACTGCCCCTGTGGTGCCTTGAGCACCTGCTGGCGGCTGGCGGCTATGGCCTGTTCGAACTGCTCAAGCCGCTGCAGCGCCGCGCTCCAGCGCACCAGCTTGTGATACAGCTTGATAAACCAGCTGAGCGAGCCATGCACGGCGTTGAACGCACTGCGAATCTGCATCAATCCACCTAGGGTGATGGCCTTGGCCATGAACGCCGGCAAGGCGGCGAACACGGGAATGATCAGACTCAGGCGCTCGTAGGCAACCGTAAACAGGCTGAGGTTGCGCTCACGCCCCATCAGTTGCCGCCAGTTATCGGCAATGGCGCGGAAGCGCCCGGCCAAGTGTTCACGCTCCACCGCTTCACCGCGGTACAGCGCGATCTGCTCGGCATGGTCGCGCTTGCGCAGCAGGCTGGCGCGAAAGTCCGCCTCGCGGTGTTCGCGCTCGTAGTTCAGCGCATGCAGCGGCTTGCCGATCAGGTGTGTCAGCAGGCTGCCGGCCAGGGTGTAGAACAGCACGATCCACACCAGGTAGCCATGCATAGTGACCGTTTCGCCGAACAGGCTGAAGGTTTGCACGCCCGACAGGTTCCACAGGATCACCACGAACGCGCCGACTTGCGCCAGGTTGATCACCAAGGAGGCCACCAGTTCGATGCTCAGGCCGACCATCAGGTCGATGTCCTGGGCAATGCGCTGGTCGGGGTTGTCGGGTTCGCCGGTCAGCCCCAGGCGGTAGAACACCTGGTCGGCCAGCCAGGCATCGGTCAGGCGCCCGGTCATCGCCTGGCGCCAGCGCAGCTCCAGCCCTTTTCGGATGTAGTCCATGGCCACGACGATCAGCACATAGCTGCCCAGGTACAGCGCGTATTCGCCGACCAAGCCGTACAGCCGGGTCGTGTCGAATGCTGCCAGGGTGTCGTAGAAGGTCTTGCTCCAGCTGTTGATCAGCACATTGATCTGTACCACCAGCAGCCCCAGGCCGATCACTGCTGCCAGCATCAGCCAAGCCGGCCACTGCTGGCGGCTGCGCCAGAACGGCTGGCTGAGGCGGTAGAAGGTCCGCAGGGTCTTCACAGGTCCTGCTCCAGTGCCGCCGCCGAGGGCAACAGGCGCAGCTGTACCTGGTTGGCGCGCGGGAACAGGTGTTTCGCCTGCTGCTGCATTTCCGGCAGCGTCAGCGCTTCAGACAGCTGCGCCTGGGTCTGCAGGTAACGCGGGTCGTGCCAGCGGCGGTCGCTGAGGATCAGGCGTTTGAACTGGGTTTGCGGGTCGTCGCGGCGCTTGCTTTCCTGACGCAGGAATTCTGCGCGCTCGGTCATTAGCCACTGGGCATCCGGTTGCAGGCTGGCCAGGGTCTTCCGGGCCATGGCCCACAGCTCGTCGACCCGTGCCGGGTCGCAGCTGAAGCTGAGGCTGCTTTCGATGCGCTGGGTATCGGCATTCAGTTCGCTGTCAAAACGCAGGCGATACACGCCGGAAGCTTCGCCGCGCAACTGGGCCTTGAGCCGCTGGTTGGCCAGATCCCGCAACAGCGAGATCCGCGCCGCCGCTTCCGGGCTCCAGACTTGTGGCTGGAAGCTGCTGGCTTGCAGTACTGCACGCGGCTCCAGGGCGATGGCCAGGTCCTTGCGGCGCTGGCCGGGTTGCTGCAGTGCCAGCTTGCCGGTTGCTGTCTGGCGGCGAGGGATGGTTGCCAGCACGCTGCGCACCAGGGGCTCGAGCCGTTCCGGGGCAATGTCTGCCATCACATAATAGGTCACGGGGGCGCTGGCCATGCGCAGCCAGTCGGCGCTGAGTTGAGCCACCGTAAGCCCTTCAAGGCTGGCGACATCCGGCGACTGCCAGAGATCGACACCGTACTTCAGTGTGCGCTGCGCCTGCTCCTGGCGCCCGCGCACATCGCCGGGGCGGCTGCGCAGGCGTTGCAGCAGCTCATCGCGAGCCTCGTCGAGCACGGCCGGGTCAACACTGACCATCTGGCTCATCCGGTAACTCTGCAGCAGGAACAGGAACTGCTCGGGGGCAGCACCCAGGTTGATCTGCAGGCGTTGCGGCTGGTGATCCAGGCCAAGCGTGGAGCGTTGTTGCTGGCGCCAGTCGGCCAAAGCCTGCGGATCCATGCCAGGTGAAGGGCTGCGCAGGGCCAACTGTGCCGCCATCTGCAGGCGCCAGGCCGGTACACCATCCTGCTGGTAGCCAGCAGGCGATTCTGCCTGCAGCAGCCACTTGCCCTCCGGGCCGTTGCGTTTAAGCCACACCAGGCGATCACCATTGCTCAGTTGCCAGTGTTCGACCTGCTGCTCAGGGAAGGCCTCGCGCGCGACGATATCAGCCGCCGGCGCCAGTGCAGGCATCACCACCTTGGCTCGCGCGGCTACCACCGGCGCCTGCTGGACGGGTGCGCCGAGCGCGCGGCTGGCCAGCTCGGCCTGCTGTGCCTCGACCTGTGCAACGCTGGGCAGCGCCACCTTGGAGGTACCCGCCGCGCTGACCTGCAACACCCGGTCCGGGCTGGCCAGCCAGCGCCGCAGGCGGGCATCCAGCTCAGCCCGGTCGATACTGCCCAGCACTTCGAGATAGCGCTCGGCGGTGGCCTGGCGCTCGGTCACCGCGTTGCCTTGCGCGGCGGCATTGTTGAGCTGCTCGACCCACTGTTCGAAGGTACGCGGTGCCTGGTTGGCCACGGTCTTGGCGCCCAGCTTGCGAATGTGATCCCGCTCGCGCTGCCAGTCCGCCTCGGTAAAACCGTGCTGGCGCAGGCGCTCGATCTCGGTCAGTAGCTGCTGCAACGCCTGGGCGTGGGCCTGGCCGTTTACACCAGCAGCAATCCCCAGTACGGCGGAGTGTTCACCGATCAGGGTTTTCTGCACGACCAGGCTGCGCACGCCCGGCTCACGGGGCTGGCGGCGCAGGCTGTCAAGCATGGCGGCCAGGGTCATACGGTCGATCAGACGCTCGCGCAGGGCCTTGCGGGTGGTGCCGCGGCTGTCGGGCTCGTGTGAGCGGAACAGCATCGCCACCTGGTTGCTGCCCGACTGGGTGTCCTGCAAGCGGAATACCTTGAGCTTGTCGTCCAGCGACAGTTCACGTTGCTCGCGACTGGCCAGCTTGCCGGCCTTGGCCGACGCGAAAGCCTGTTCGATCTGCACGCGCATCGCCTGTGGATCGAAATCGCCGACCGCCGACAGCACCATGTTGTTCGGCAGGTACCAGCGGTTCTGGAAGGCCTTCAACTGCTCCAGGCTGGCCATGCGGATCGCCGCCTCGTTGCCGATGGTGCGGTGCTCGGGGTAGCGCGAACCCACCCGCTGCGAAGCGGTGCGCTGCTCGTTCATGCGCTGAGCCACGCCCAGGCCGCCGCGCCATTCTTCGATCACGATCGGGCGCTCTTGCTCCAGGTCCCGGGCGTTGTAGTCGCGGGCGAAGGCCAGGTCGGCCAGGGCCTGCAACGCTTGTGGCGCCTGGCGCACACCGGCAGGCGGGCCGATCAGGTACTGGGTGCGTTCGTAATTGGTCACGGCGTTGAAGTGCCGGCCCTGCAGCCAACCCAGGTCGGTCATGCGCTGGCGCAGCTTTTGTTTGCCACCGGCCCGGCTGTGGAAGGCCAGGTGCTCGACCAGGTGCGCCACGCCGACCTGGTCGTCGGCCTCGTCCACCGAGCCAGCCTTGACCGTCAGGCGCAGATCCAGACGGCCGGGCTGCGAGGTTTCCCGCACCAGGCGGTAGGCCAGGCCATTGGCCAGCTGGCCATGCACCACCTGGCTGTCCCAAGGCAGTGGCGAGTCGGGTTCGGGTATCGACGCGCAGGCGCCAAGCAACAGCGGGCCGAGCAGGCCCGCGATGAGCTTTTTCATCAGGGTATCCACGGTTCTAGTTGTGAGGGATCAGAAGCGGTAACCGACTTCCAACGCGTACTGGCGGCCCACTTCGTAGCTGACCACGCTGGTCGAGGTGCGGCTGGCGATCTTGTTGACCTGGTCGGTGACGTTGGTGACATCGACGTTGACGAAGAACGCCTGGTCTTTGCCGGTGGGGATGTCCCAGGCCAGGCGCAAGTCCCAGGTCGGTGCGCCAGGTGTGGCGACGGTTTCGTAGCGGCTGTAGGTCTTGCCGTCGACTTCCGCATCCGGGCTGACCTGCACCACTTGGTCGTAGGGGCCGCGGTAGCGGAAGAAGTTGCTGACCGACAGGTTCCACTGGGGGATGTCGGTGATGGTCACCAGGCGAGCCGTCCAGGGCCGGTTGAAGTCGCTGGCCGGCAGCGCCTCGTAGGGCACGAGCTTGCCGTCGAACATCACCGGGTCGTTATCCAGCTCTTCACGGTCCACTCCGGATTCGTACGTGGAACCGTGGGCACCCTTGCTTTGCGACCAGTCCAGCGCTAGCTGCACACTGGTGCTGGTGCCCCTCAAGCGCAGCGGTTGCATCGGCGTCACCGTCAGGCTGACGTTCTCGGTTTCGCTGGTGCCGGCATTCAGGTAGACGTAGTAGTCCTTGCTGTAACCGTCCGGAATGTCTTGTTCGTCGAGGTTGTAATAGGGCCGGGTGCGGTAGATCTGGTCGTGGCCCTTGCGGTTGATGTACTTGAGCTGGAATTCGGTGTTGAACCAGCGCTGATTGAGGCCCAGCATCAGTTCGTCGTCGTAGGGGATGTCCATGCTACGGAACTGGCTGAGGTTCTTGTTGGTACTGGCCAACGTCCACGCATCGGTCTGCGCAGAGCGGGTATAGCGCGAGGTGAACGCCTGGCGACCGTCGGCCAGGCGATACTTGAAGACGTTGCGCCCGTAGTAACGGTTGGCGCCAAACACCAGCACGGTACTGCGATCACCGAAGAAGTCGTAGTCGCCAGCCAAGCGCGGCGCCAGCGACTTTTTCTTCATGTAGTCGTCGCCTTCAAAGCGCAGGCCTGGGCGCAGGGAAAGGTTGCCCAAGCCGATTGTGTCCTGCACGAACAGGGCGTATTTCTTCTGGTCCATGTCTACTCGGCCGGCGCCATACACCATCATCGCCGAGCCGTACTGGCGGTTCTGGCCATTGAGCAGGGTGCCAGTTGAGCAGTAAGGGTCACTGCCGCAGGTCGTGCCGTCATCACGCTTGAAGGTGGTGACTGCGGTGGCATCGTCCTCCCGCTCCCAGCTGGCGCGCTGGTAGCCCAGCTCCACGCCAGTGCTCAGGGTGTGCTGGGTGGTGCCGAGGTTGAAGGTCTGCCAGTCGGCCTTGAGCTTGTAGTCGATACCGCGCTGGGTCTGGTAAAGGCTGCCGTAGCCGCCTTGCTGGCTGCGGGAGGTTGCGCTGTCAGGGTTGCCCCAGTCTTTGTCGGCGGACCAGTACCAGTTGATGTACTCATCGCTGTCGGAGTCGCGCGAGGCGTACAGGTCGGTCACCGCCAGCTGTTGGGTCCAGCGGGCGCTGTCGCCTTCGTAGATGGTTTTCAGCGAAGCCTGCCAGCCACCGTTGATGTTGGTGTAGCCCGAGTCGGTGCTGTCCTCGCGGAAATAGGTGTTCTCTTGAGGTGCATAGACGACCGAGGTATCCAGCGTCAGGCGGTCGTTGATGTTCCAGTAGGTTTTGAGCAGAAAGTTGTCGAGGGCGCGGGTCTGCTCCTGCTCGTTTTCATTGTTGGGGCTGTTATAGCCGTTCTTGTAGGTGCGCAGCGGCAGGTAGGAGCGCTTTTGCGAAAAATTCAGCAACGCGCCGAAGTCTTCGTTGAAGTGTCCTTCGAGGGTGCCGCGCACCGTGGTCTTCTTGAACTCGGGCTGGCTCTGCTCGCTGGAGGAGTTCTTGAAGCTTTCCTTGTCCTCGCCGCTGATGTGGTAGCGGGTCCATTCCGAGCGGCTCATGGCGTAGGAAATCTTGCCATGCAAATCCTGGGTCGGGCGGCGAGTAACGGCGTCGACCACGCCACCGTTGAAGCCGCCGTACTCCACCGGCACGTTGCTGTCGTAGACCTTGATCTCTTCGAGCAGGTCGGCGTCCAGCGCGATGCCGTGGGAGCGACTGGGTGCCGAGTCGAACTGGCGCGTTTCGTTGTAGCCGTGGGCGCCGGGGTCGAGGTCGTTGTTGATCGAGATGCCGTCGATCATGAAGTTGTTCTGGTAGAACTTGGCGCCGTTGATGCTGATATCGGCCGGGTCGATCTCACCGGGGGTGCTGGAGCTTTTCTGATCGCTGCTGAACTGCACGTTGGGGTGCATCTGCAGAATCGTGGTGACGTCGCCGTTGGCGCCCGGAAAGGCCTGGATCGCCTTGCGGTCAATGACGGTGGCACCCATGAAGCTGTTCTCCTCGGTGTCGCCGAGGATCAAGGTGTTGTGCAGTTCGAGAGCGCCGTTGTCGGCTTTCAGCAGGCGAAACATCAGCGTGCCGTATTCGTAGTCCCAGCTGATGCCGGTGCCCAGCAGCAGCTGAGCGAGTGCGGCCTCGCTGCTCAACTGGCCGCTGACCGCGGTGGATTGCTGGCCTTCGAGCAGGTCTGGGTCGACCGAGACCTGCAGGCCGCTTTGCTGGCCGAAGGTGATCAGGGCGATGGCCAGTTTCTGTGCCGGAATGTCGAATGCGTTCACCTGGGCCATTACCGAGCGCTGGACTTGTTCTTCGGCATGGGTAGGTAGCGCGGCCAGCGCGCAGCAAGCGCCGAGTACGCCTGCACCGGCCACGGTTTTCAGGCGCAACGACCAACCCCGCGCGCAGCGCGGCTTTCGGCTTGATGTTTCAGTCATCCCACATCCCCGCCCCGGGCAATCGCCGGGCTGCAAATTTTAATAAGAATCGCTATCAGTTGTTGCGCGCGGGGAGAAGACGGGGGAGTGCGGGGAATTTTCAGAAGATTTTGAAATTATTTTTGCTGGGGGATTTTGGGGCTGCTTTGCAGCCCATCGCGACGCAAGGCCGCTCCTACAGGGGGTCGCGTCAACTTCAGACTGTTTGCAATCTCCTGTAGGAGCGGCCTTGCGTCGCGATAGGGCCGCAAAGCGGCCCCGGCAATTTCAAGGCTTACTCAGCACCAGAAGCCAAGGCCCATAACTACGCACCTCGCCCCCATGCGGCCGGATCACCGCACGCAAGGCCGCCTCAGGCCGCCGCAGGTCATACACCCCGGTCACCCGCTTGGCGGCCAAGGCATCGTCCCGCAGCAGCACCTCGCCCTGCAGGTAGCGCGCCAGCGCCTGCACCAGCTCGGCCACCGTCTGGTCGTCAGCAATCAACTGCCCCTGCCGCCAGGCCGCCGCTTGCGTCGGCACAAAGGCCCGTAGCTGCACCTGCCCATCGACATACCGCAGCCGTTGCCCAGCCGTCAGTGCCGGGGCCAGCACCTGCGCAGCGTCAGTGTCCTCGACCCGTACCGAGCCATGCTGCACATCCACCTCTACCCTGCCCGGCCGCAGCTCGACGTTGAACGCGGTGCCGGTCACCGTCACCTGCACGTCATCGGCACGCACATGGAAGGGCTTGGCTTTGTCGGGCTTTACCTCGAAGAAGGCCTGGCCAGCCAGCAGCTTCACATCCCGATGATCGCCGCTGTAGTCCACTGCAATGGCCGAGTCGCTGTCCATCTGCACCACGCTGCCGTCAGCCAAGGTGATGTCGCGGGTTTCGCCCGGGGCGGTGCGGTAGTCGGCCTGCAGGCGCAGGCTCAGGGAGGGCGCTATCGCGATCATCAGGCAGGCAGCCACTGCGGCGCCGAGCCACCAGCGGCGGCCACGGCGCGTGGGGAGCTGCACCACTTCGGCCTTGGGCCAGTGTTCGGTAGTGCTCGGCGCCAGTTGCCCGGTGAGCTGCCACACGCGTTCAGCCTTACGATAGGCCTCGGCATTGGCCGTATCGCCCGCGCACCATTGCTCGAACGCCTCGCGCAGCTGCGGGTCGTGCGGGGCCTGCTGCAGGCGCAGGAGCCAGTCCATGGCCTGCTCGCGGCGGCTGGCTGTGAGGTCTGCTGACGTCATGTCGGGCATGGCTCCTGGTGGCTGGGAGGCGCGAATGGCCGCGAAGGGTCGCACAGAGTCGCCCGGTTCGGCAAAAGACGCGGCAGCCTGGCGTTTTTTCACAGGTCGTCCTCCAGGCGTGCCATGCAATGGCTGAGGGCGTCGCGCACCAGTTGGTGCACCAGGCTTACCGAAACATTCAGGTGGCTGGCCACTTCTTGCAGGGTATGGCCGCCCAGGCGGTGCATCTCGAATGCGATGCGGGTGCGCAGCGGCAGTTCTTCCAGGGCGCGGCTGATGGCGCTGAGTTCGTTCTGCTGGGTGACGGCCTGTTCGGGCGACGCATTGCTGGAGGGCAGCTCGGCGAGAATCTCGTCACCGCCGGGCTGGGCTTTTTCCGTGGCACTGCGGCGGGTCTGGTCGAGCGCCAGGTTGCGCACGATGCGGTACAGGTAGCTGGCCGGGTGGCGGATATCGGTATCGTCCTGCTGGCGGCTGAAGCGTAGCCAGGCTTCCTGCACCACGTCTTCGGCGCGGGCACGGCAACCGACGATCGGCGCGGCATAGTCGAGCAATGCCGCCCGGTGGGCCAGGTAGAGCTGGAGTTTGTCGTCCGCCACGGGGTGGTATGCCAAAGTGTTTCGGGGCGGCGATGTTACCTGCAGTCGAGAATCATTATCAACAGGTAAAGGTATGTGCCTGGGCCGGCCTCTTCGCGGGTTAACCCGCTCCCACAGGGATTGCACAAGTTTCGAAGGCTGTGCAATGCCTGTGGGAGCGGCTTAAGCCGCGAAGCAGGCGACGCGGTGTCAGAGCCTCACACTGGCAAAGGTCGACTCGTTGCGCGCCTGGCTCAGGGCCGCCATCGGCCCGCTGTGCGGCGACAGGGTCATGGCTTGCGGGATCGGCATCATCGCCACCTGCTGCGCAGTGTTGGAACCCACGCGCTCGTCACGCGGCGGAATGCCGAAGTACTCGCGGTAGCACTTGGAGAAGTGCGGGGTCGACACAAAACCACACACCGAGGCCACTTCGATGATCGACATCGGCGTCTGCTTCAGCAGCTGCCGCGCACGGATCAGGCGCAGCTTCAGGTAGTAGCGCGACGGCGAGCAATGCAGGTACTTCTGGAACAGGCGCTCGAGCTGGCGTCGCGACACCGACACGTACACCGCCAGTTCGTCGAGGTCGATTGGCTCTTCGAGGTTGGCTTCCATCAGCGCGACGATTTCCTGCAGCTTCGGCTGGTTGGTGCCGAGCATGTGCTTGAGCGGCACGCGCTGGTGGTCTTGTTCGTTGCGGATACGTTCGTAGACGAACATCTCGGAGATCGCTGCCGACAGTTCGCGGCCATGGTCGCGACTGATCAGGTGCAGCATCATGTCCAACGGCGCAGTGCCACCGGAGCTGGTGAAGCGGTTGCGGTCGAGGGTGAACAGGCGGGTGCTCATGTTTACCCGCGGGTAGGCTTCCTGCATGGCCGCCAGGCATTCCCAGTGCACGCTGCAATCAAAACCATCGAGCAAGCCGGCACAAGCCAGCGCCCAGCTGCCGGTGCACACGGCACCCAGGCGGCGCGACTGACGGGCCTGGGCCTGCAGCCAGGTAACATGTTCGCGGGTAACGGTGCGCTGGATACCAACGCCACCGCAGACGATCACGGTGTCGATCGGTGGCGCGCTATGCATCGCCGCGTCGGGGGTGATCTGCAAACCATCGCTGGCCCACACCTGGCCGCCATCGACGGTCAGCGTGTGCCAGCGGTACAGCTCGCGGCCGGAGAGCTGGTTGGCCATGCGCAGCGGCTCGACGGCCGATGCCAGGGAAATAAGGGTGAAATTGTCCAGAAGAAGAAACCCGATGGACTGGGGTGCTGTGCGGTTCTGGGTTGGATTCCCGGAGGTGTACGACGTCATCGCGATTTCTCCTCACACAAATGCAGGGTGTGCCTCAGGCGGGCACTGATTTCTTGTTATTACCCCGATTTCGTGTGCCGGGGCTTGGTGGCCAATCTCAACGCAAACGCCGTGCCTGAAATTGAACGGCTATCCAAAAAAACCTGAAAACGACGCCTTTGTTTGGCAAATCAGGTGCTTTGATCGGGTTGGCCAAGTTTCGCAAAACGGCGTACTAGGCGCCGTGCGTGTAACTGCTGAGCAATTTGGTGACACGCGCAGTGTAAGTTGCCCAGAAACGACACTCTTGAGTGTCACCGACAACGCCAACACTGATAACGACACCCGACGATCGGTATGCGTCGCGTTGCACCATAAAGGAGCATGGAAGTTGGGCTGGAGCCATGTAGGCGCGGTATTGTGTCGCGATCGGGCCGCGAAGCGGCCCCAGGATTTCTGCTGTCATGAAAAAAATGCTGGGGCCGCTTTGCGGCCCGATCGCGACACAAGGCCGCTCCTACAAATCCGCGCAGGGCTTATGTAGGTCTATCAACATTCAATGGCGCTGACCGCCAGGCCACCGCGCGAGGTCTCTTTGTACTTGTCGTGCATGTCGGCCCCGGTATCGCGCATGGTGCGGATCACCTGATCGAGGGAAATGAAGTGCTCGCCATCACCACGCAGGGCCATCTGCACCGCGTTGATGGCCTTGACCGCAGCGATCGCGTTGCGCTCGATGCACGGCACCTGCACCAACCCGCCAACCGGGTCGCAGGTCAGGCCAAGGTTATGTTCCAGGGCGATTTCCGCCGCATTTTCCAACTGCGGCGGCGTTGCACCCAGCACTTGCGCAAGGCCGGCAGCAGCCATGGCACAGGCCGAACCGACCTCACCCTGGCAGCCCACTTCAGCGCCGGAAATCGACGCGTTCTTTTTGCACAGAATGCCAACCGCCGCAGCGCCCAGGAAGAAGTCGGTCACGCTCGACTCGTCCACCGCATCGCTGAACCGCATGTAGTAGTGCAGCACTGCCGGGATGATGCCCGCCGCGCCATTGGTAGGCGCGGTGACCATGCGCCCGCCAGCGGCGTTTTCTTCGTTGACCGCCAGGGCGAACAGGTTGACCCACTCCATGGCGCTCATGGTCGAGCCAATCACGTTGGGCTTGCCGATTTCCTGCAGGCTGCGGTGCAGCTTGGCGGCGCGGCGGCGCACGTTCAGCCCACCGGGCAACGTGCCCTCGTATTTCAGGCCGTTGTTGACGCAGTCCTGCATGGCTTCCCAGAGCTTGCGCAGGCCGGCGTGAATCTCTGCCTCGCTGCGCCAGACCTTCTCGTTGGCCATCATCAATTGCGACACGCTGAGGTCGTTTTGCTTGCACAGCTGCAGCAGTTCGGCGGCGCTGTTGAAGTCATACGGCAACACCGTCTGGTCGGCGTCCAGTACGCCACTGGCGGCCTGTGCCGCATCGACCACGAAACCGCCACCCACCGAGTAGTAGGTGTCGCGGTGCAACTCGCCCAGCTCGCCTTCGGCAATCAGGGTCATGGCGTTAGGGTGGTACGGCAGGTTCTCGTCCAGCAACAGCATGTCGCGGGCCCAGACGAACTCAATGGGCAGACGCCCGTCCAGCTTCAGGGTATTGGTTTCGCGCAGGTCGGCGATGCGCGGCACGATCTGGGTCGGGTCGATGGCGTCCGGCCAGTCGCCCATCAGGCCCATGATGGTGGCGTTGTCGGTGCCGTGACCGATACCGGTGGCCGACAGCGAGCCATACAGGCGCACCTCGATCCGCCTTACCTGCTCCAGCTCGCCGCGCTCACGCAGCCCCTGGACGAACAGGGCGCCAGCCCGCATGGGGCCGACGGTGTGGGAGCTGGAAGGCCCGACACCGATCTTGAACAGGTCGAACACGCTGATGGCCATTGTCGATTCACCTCTTGCTGGGCTTGTCTGTGCGCGTCATGCGCACGGCGGGGTAACTGCTAGGCTCAAGCAGGGCCGCCTTGAATTGCCTGCATCATCGGGCTTTTACCGGCCCCCTCGCCGTCTGCAACCGACGCCATTTTGTCCAGCAGCGCCGCACTATTTTGCTCAGGGAGCTACGCAGGGAGCGCGCCCGCCACGCCGTTTTACAGCGGCCTGGTGACGCAAAAATGCGGCCGAGGGGGTGGAAAAATCCATAAGCGACATCGCCCGTACTGGATACGACCCGTTCCGTACTGGATACGACCCCACCAGTAGGCGATTGCCCGGCGCTGGAGGATTATCGAAAGCGACTCGTAAAGCACGGCCACGCAACCTGCCCTCTGCAGGCCTGGTCGACCGGACCCTCAGAACGCCCGGCGACCCACGCGAACCCGAAGACAAAATCACAGGAGTCCATCCATGAAAGGTTCACCCTCGCTGTTGTTGGCTGCGTTGTTGTCTGCGCCGCTACTGGCCCAGGCCGCCGAACCCGAGCAATGCCAGACGGTACGCTTCTCGGATGTCGGCTGGACCGACATCACGGTCACCACGGCGACCACCAGCGTTGTGCTCGAAGCCCTGGGTTACAAGACCCACACCACCATGATCTCGGTACCGGTGACCTACAAGTCGCTGGCCACCGGCAAGGACCTGGACGTGTTTCTCGGCAACTGGATGCCGACCATGGAGAATGACATCAAGCAGTACCGCGACGCAGGCACGGTGGAGACCGTGCGCGCCAACCTGGAAAACGCCAAGTACACCCTGGCCGTGCCCCAGACGCTGTATGACAAGGGCCTGAAGGATTTCAGCGACATCCCCAAGTTCAAGAAGGAACTGGACGGCAAGATCTACGGCATCGAGCCCGGCAACGATGGCAACCGCACCATCCAGAGCATGATCGACAAGAACGCCTTCGGCCTGAAGGACGCCGGTTTCAAGATCATCCAGTCCAGCGAAGCCGGCATGCTGTCGCAGGTCGACCGTGCACAGAAGCGTGGTGAAGCGCTGGTGTTCCTCGGTTGGGAACCGCACCCGATGAACACCCGCTTCAAGATGCAGTACCTGACCGGCGGGGACGATTTCTTCGGCCCCGACTTCGGCAAGGCGACCGTGTTGACCAACACCCGCAAGGGCTATGTGCAGGAGTGCAGCAACGTTGGCCAGCTGTTGAAGAACCTGTCGTTCGAGCTCAAGGATGAAAGCACCATGATGGGCTATGTCCTGGACGACAAGATGAAACCAGAGGCCGCTGCCAAGAAATGGCTCAAGGACAACCCAGGCAAGCTGGACGCCTGGCTGGCCGGCGTTACCACTGTGGATGGCAAACCCGGCCTGGAGGCGGCCAAGGCCAAGCTCACGCAATAACGAAATACGCAATAGCGCTACCTCGGGGCAGGACCGTGCCTGCCCCGGGTTGATTTCAATCTATGCAGGTGGAAGCTCGCTATCATGCTTATCGATCAGAAAATACCCTTGGGCCAGTACATCGCGTCGTTCGTCGAATGGCTGACCCAGAACGGCGCTGAGTACTTCGACGCCATCGCGCAAGGCCTGGAGTTCATGATCCACGGCGTCACCAGCGCCCTGACGTTCTTCAACCCATTCGTACTCATCGCCCTGTTCGCCGCCCTGGCGCATTTCATCCAGCGCAAGTGGGCGCTGACCGCCTTCGTCGCCCTGTCGTTCCTGCTGATCCTCAACCTGGGGTACTGGCAAGAAACCATGGAAACCCTCGCCCAGGTGACCTTCGCCACCGTGGTCTGCGTGGCCATCGGCGTGCCGCTGGGCATCGTCGCCGCGCACAAGCCGATGTTCTACACCGCCATGCGTCCGGTACTCGACCTGATGCAGACGGTACCCACCTTCGTCTACCTGATCCCTACCCTGACCCTGTTCGGCCTGGGCGTGGTGCCGGGGCTGATTTCGACCGTGGTATTCGCCATTGCCGCGCCGATTCGCCTTACCTACCTGGGTATCTGCGACGTGCCGCAAGAGCTGATGGACGCCGGCAAGGCGTTTGGCTGCTCGCGGCGCCAGCTGCTGACCCGTATCGAACTGCCGCACGCGATGCCCAGCATCGCCGCTGGCGTCACCCAGTGCATCATGCTGTCGTTGTCGATGGTGGTGATTGCCGCCCTGGTCGGCGCTGACGGCCTGGGCAAACCTGTGGTCAACGCACTGAATACCGCCGATATTTCCCTGGGCTTCGAAGCGGGCCTGGCGATCGTGCTGCTGGCAATCATGCTCGACCGTATCTGCAAGCAACCGGAGCTGCCGGTAAGGGGTGAAGCATGAGCATCATTCGTTTCGAAGACGTCGACGTCATCTTCTCCAACAAGCCGCGCGAGGCACTGGCGCTGCTGGACAAGGGCCAGACCCGCGAGCAGATCCTCAAGCAGACCGGCCTGGTGGTCGGCGTCGAAAAAGCCAACCTGGACATCCAAAAGGGCGAGATCTGCGTGCTGATGGGCTTGTCCGGTTCAGGCAAGTCGAGCTTGCTGCGCTGCATCAACGGCCTCAACACCGTCAGCCGCGGCAAGCTGTTTGTCGAACATGAAGGCAAGCACATCGACATTGCCCACTGCACCCCGGCCGAGCTGAAGATGATGCGCACCAAGCGCATTGCCATGGTGTTCCAGAAGTTTGCCCTGATGCCTTGGCTGACGGTGCGCGAGAACATCAGCTTTGGCCTGGAAATGCAGGGCCGCCCGGAAAAGGAACGGCGCAAGCTGGTCGACGAAAAGCTGGAGCTGGTGGGCCTTACCCAGTGGCGCAACAAGAAACCGGACGAATTGTCGGGCGGCATGCAGCAGCGCGTGGGCCTGGCCCGGGCGCTGGCGATGGATGCCGACATTCTGCTGATGGACGAACCGTTCTCGGCCCTCGACCCGCTGATCCGCCAGGGCTTGCAAGACGAACTGCTGGGGCTGCAAGCCAAGCTGAGCAAGACCATCGTGTTCGTCAGCCACGACCTGGACGAGGCGTTGAAGCTGGGTAGCCGCATCGCGATCATGAAGGACGGGCGGATCATCCAGTACAGCAAGCCGGAAGAAATCGTGCTGAACCCGGCCGACGAATACGTACGTACCTTCGTCGCCCACACCAACCCGTTGAACGTGCTGTGCGGCCGCAGCCTGATGCGTAGCCTGGACAACTGCAAGCGGGTCAATGGTTCGGTGTGCCTGGACCCGGGTGGCGATTCGTGGCTGGACCTTGGCGAAGGCAACTCGATCAAGCGCGCACGCCAGGGGCAGAACGGGCTGGAGATGCAGAACTGGGTGCCGGGGCAATCGGTGGAAGGGCTGGGGCGCAGGCCTACGCTGGTGCATGCGGATATCGGAATGCGAGAGGCGCTGCAGATTCGTTACCAGACCGGCAACAAGCTGGTGCTGCAGGAGAACGACAAAATGGTCGGGATTCTGGGGGATACCGAGCTTTATCACGCACTGCTCGGCAAGAACCACGGCTGATGGAATTGGAGCCGCGTTGCGGCCCATCGCGACACAAGGCCGCTCCTACAGGGGAACGCGTAACCACCTGGTAAACGCGTATCCCTGTAGGAGCGGCCTTGTGTCGCGAAAGGAGGGCAAAGCCCTCCCAGCAATGGTTCAGCGAACGACGATCCCGCGCGAAGCCATATAGGCCTTGGCCTCCGGCACCGTGTACTCGCCAAAGTGGAAGATACTGGCCGCCAGCACCGCGCTGGCATGCCCTTCCAGAATGCCGTCGGCCAGGTGCTGCAGGTTACCCACACCCCCCGAGGCAATCACCGGAATCCCCAGCGCATCACTGATGGCGCGGGTAACCCCCAGGTCGAAGCCATTCTTCATGCCGTCCTGGTCCATGCTGGTCAGCAGGATCTCGCCAGCCCCCAGGCCTTCCATCTTCTTCGCCCACTCCACGGCATCCAGCCCGGTCGGCTTGCGCCCACCGTGGGTGAAGATTTCCCAGCGCGGTTCTTCACCCGGGCCAGACACCTTCTTGGCGTCGATGGCAACAACGATGCACTGCGAACCGAAACGGTCCGCCGCCTCACCCACGAACTCCGGGTTGAATACCGCCGCCGTGTTGATCGAAACCTTGTCGGCACCGGCATTGAGCAGGTTGCGGATGTCCTGCACGGTGCGCACACCACCGCCCACGGTCAGCGGGATGAACACCTGGCTGGCCATGCGCTCGACGGTATGCAGGGTGGTGTCGCGGCCATCCACGCTGGCGGTGATGTCGAGGAAGGTGATTTCGTCGGCACCTTGCTCGTTGTAGCGACGGGCAATTTCCACCGGGTCGCCGGCATCACGGATGTTCTCGAACTTGACGCCCTTGACCACCCGGCCGTTGTCCACGTCCAGGCAAGGGATGATGCGTTTGGCTAGAGCCATGAACTTCTCCTGGCACTTCAAGCTACAAGCTGCAAGCTACAAGCGGCAAGGGAACAGCAGATCGCAGTCCGCTTTTCTCTTGCAGCTTGAAGCTTGAAGCTTGAAGCTGCTTTTCAGTAGTTGTCGCAGAAGGCCTGGGCCTCGGCGACATCGAGGGTGCCTTCGTAGATGGCACGGCCGGTGATGGCGCCAACGATGCCCGGGGCCTTGGCGTCCAGCAGGGCCTTGATGTCACCCAGGTTGTGGATGCCGCCCGATGCGATCACCGGAATGCGCGTGGCTTCGGCCAGGGCTTTGGTGAAGGGTACGTTGCAGCCTTGCATCATGCCGTCCTTGGCGATGTCGGTGTAGACGATCGCCGAGACGCCATCGGCCTCGAAACGCTTGGCCAGGTCGATAACCTGCACCGAGCTGACTTCGGCCCAGCCGTCGGTGGCGACGAAGCCGTCCTTGGCGTCCAGGCCAACGATGACCTTGCCCGGGAAGGCCTTGCACGCTTCGGCGACGAATTCTGGCTGCTTGACCGCCTTGGTGCCGATGATCACGTAGCTGACGCCGGCCTTGACGTAGTGCTCGATGGTTTCCAGCGAGCGGATGCCACCGCCGATCTGGATCGGCAGGGTGGGGTAGCGTTTGGCGATGGCGGTGACCACTTCACCGTTGACCGGCTGGCCTTCGAAGGCGCCGTTGAGGTCGACCAGGTGCAGGCGGCGGCAGCCACCCTCGACCCACTTGGCGGCCATGCTCACCGGGTCGTCGGAAAATACCGTGGAGTCTTCCATGCGGCCCTGGCGCAGGCGCACGCAAGCACCGTCCTTCAGATCGATAGCGGGGATAATCAGCATCTTGGGAACCTGTCTGTTCTTGGGGTTTCAGGGCTTCTCGAGCGCCCACAGATCGCTTTCGATGCTCTCGAACCGCTCCTTGAGGTGCAGCTGAACATCGGCAATCGCCCTGTTGTAGTAAAGGGGTGCAATTTCTTTGCTGAACAGCTCAAGGACCTCGGCCACCTCGAACGACCCCAGCTCCAGCTCGAAACGGTCTTCGAGAAAGCGCTTGAGCGTGTGCAACGCGTCACGCTCCTGTTCGGGGGCCAGGGTAAGGACCGGGGCCTTGGTCTTTGACTTGCTCATTTACCAGCGCCCGTCCCAGGCGACGAAGTTCTGCAGCAGCTGCAGGCCATGGGTATGGCTCTTCTCCGGGTGGAACTGCACGGCAAAGCGCGAGCCATCGGCCAGCGCCGCGGCGAAATCGACGCCGTAGTGGCCGCGGCCGACCACCTGGCCCGGCTTGCCGGCATTGATGTAGTAGCTGTGCACGAAGTAGAAGCGTGCGCGGTCAGGGATGTCGTGCCACAGTGGGTGGTCGATAGCCTGGCTGACTTCGTTCCAGCCCATGTGCGGCACCTTCAGGTGCTCGCCGCCTTCTTGCAGGTCTTTGCCGAAGAAGCGCACTTGGCCGGGGAACAGGCCGATGCAGTCGACGCCGGTGTTTTCCTCGCTGTGCTCCAGCAGCGCCTGCATACCTACGCAGATACCGAGGAACGGGCGGTCCTGGCTGACTTCACGCACCAGGCTGTCGAAGCCCAGGCGGCGGATTTCAGCCATGCAGTCACGAATCGCGCCTACGCCCGGGAACACCACGCGGTCAGCTTCGCGAATGACCGCGGCATCGCTGGAGACCAGCACTTTACCGGCACCTACGTGCTCAAGCGCCTTGGCCACCGAGTGCAGGTTGCCCATGCCATAGTCGATTACGGCTACCGTCTGCATTTACAGGCACCCTTTGGTGGACGGCATCTGGCCGGCCATGCGCTCGTCGAGGGTGACAGCCATGCGCAGCGCGCGGCCGAAAGCCTTGAACACGGTTTCGATCTGGTGGTGGGTGTTGTGGCCACGCAGGTTGTCGATGTGCAGGGTCACCAGGGCGTGGTTGACGAAGCCCTGGAAGAACTCCTGGAACAGGTCGACATCGAAGCCGCCGACGCTGGCACGGGTGTACGGCACATGCATCTGCAGGCCCGGGCGGCCGGAGAAGTCGATGACCACGCGCGACAGCGCTTCGTCCAACGGCACATAGGCGTGGCCGTAGCGGAAGATGCCTTTCTTGTCACCGATGGCCTGGGCGAATGCCATGCCCAAG
Source organism: Pseudomonas sp. NPDC089407 (assembly GCF_044900445.1). Lineage (NCBI taxonomy): Bacteria > Pseudomonadati > Pseudomonadota > Gammaproteobacteria > Pseudomonadales > Pseudomonadaceae > Pseudomonas > Pseudomonas sp. NPDC089407. The sequence continues at coordinate 168,073 of NZ_JBJDNB010000006.1, read as the reverse complement.
GTAATGCCGACGTCTTCGACGGTATGGTGATCGTCGATATGCGTATCACCCTTGCACTCGATATCAAGATCGATCAGCCCATGGCGGGCGATCTGGTCCAGCATGTGTTCAAGAAAAGGCACACCGATATCGAATCGGGCCTTGCCACTGCCATCGAGGTTGATCGAGCACTTGACCTGGGTTTCCAGGGTATTGCGCTCGACGGAAGCCTTACGTTCGACCATCACCAGCTCCGCAAAATCATTGGGCGAAAAGGGCTCCATTATAGGCCCAGAACGCGCCAGCTTGAAACGCGGATGACATATGGCAAAGCGAGGAATTACGGGGGCTGGATGCTGCTACAAGTCTATACAACTGCGTAATGGCGGCTCTTTGTAGGAGCGGCCTTGCGTCGCGAAGGGCTGCGCAGCAGCCCCAGGGTCCATACGTACACGCTGAACCCCTGGGGGCTGCTGCGCAGCCCATCGCGACACAAGGCCGCTCCTACAAATGATCGCGTGAACGCTAGGGCCTGGCTGTATCACGCATCAATGGAACAGCACCGCCGTCTTCTGCAGGGTAATCCACACCCCCCAGGCCAACGGCACAACCACCACCGCCCAGGCCAGCAGCACCAGCGGCAGGCTGCCTGGCGCCGCTTTCCACTCCAGCGAGCGCGCTCCATCGGCACCCTTGTCATGGCTCAAAGCCCGCTCAGCCGCCAGCTCGGCATCGCTCATGAAGTGTTTATCGGCAACCGGCCGCACCAGCATGTTGCAGATAAAGCCCAGCACCAGCAGCCCGGCGAGGATGTACAAGGTCATGTCGTATGCCGCCGCACGCTCCACGCCCGCCGCCAGTTGAGACTCTCGCAGGTAGGTGATCAGCACCGGCCCCAATACCCCCGCCGCCGCCCAGGCAGTCAGCAAGCGACCATGAATGGCACCGACCATCTGCGTGCCGAACAGGTCGGCCAGGTACGCCGGCACCGTGGCAAAGCCACCACCATACATCGACAGAATGATGCAGAACGCCGCCACGAACAGCGCCACGTTGCCCAGGTGGCCCATGTTCGGCACCAGGCTGTACAAGCCCACGCCCAGGGCGAAGAAGGCGAAATAGGTGTTTTTGCGGCCGATATAGTCGGAGAACGACGCCCAGAAGAACCGCCCGCCAATGTTGAACAGGCTCAGCAGGCCAGTGAAACCGGCGGCGATCGCGGCAATCTGCGCCAGCTGGGCAGTGTTCAGTTGGCTGAAGGTCAGTTCGTTACCCAGCAGCTTGCCGGCGAACACTTCCTGCAGCAGCGGCGAGGCCATGCCGAGAATGCCGATACCGGCCGACACGTTCAGGCACAGCACCAGCCAGATCAGCGCGAACTGTGGGGTTTTCCAGGCCACGCTGACGTGCACGTGGCGGTCGGTAACCATGGTGTTGCCGGCTTTCTTCAGCGGGGCGGTCCAGCCTTCAGGCTTCCAGCCGGTCGGCGGCACGCGATAGGCCAGGGCGCCAGCGGTCATGAACACGAAGTAGATCGCCGCCATGGCGACGAAGCTCTGCCATACACCCACTTCGTGCTCGTTGCCGAAATGCCCCATCAGCGCGGTGGCCAGCGGTGCGCCAACCATGGCCCCGCCGCCGAAACCCATGATTGCCATGCCGGTGGCCATGCCGCGCTTGTCCGGGAACCACTTGATCAGGGTCGACACAGGCGAGATATAGCCCAGGCCCAGGCCGATACCGCCGATGACCCCGGAACCCAGCCACATCAGCCACAGCTGGTGGGTTTTAACGCCAATGGCCGAAATCAGCATGCCGCCACACCAGCACAGTGCCGAGACCAGGCCGGCCTTGCGCGGCCCGGCGTGTTCCAGCCAGCCGCCCAACACGGCCGCCGAGCAACCGAGGAAGACGAAGAACAAGGTGTAGATCCAGCTCAGCATCGAGATCGGCCAGTCGCACTCGGCGCTGAACATGCGAGCCATGAAGCCCATGTCCGCAGCGCAAGCGACGGGGGCGGTAATACCGAGGGCTTGCGACAAAGGCAGCCAGAACACCGAGAAGCCATAGGCCATGCCGATGCACAGGTGAATGGCCAGGGCCGCTGGCGGGACCAGCCAGCGGTTAAAGCCCGGGCGGGCGATGATGCGCTCCTTCGACAGGAAGCCTGGCGCACTGGCCAAGGTACCCGTCGCGACGGTACTGCTCATGGGTTTGATCCTTTCTTATAGGGTGAGGGCAGGCAAAGCGGCGCAAGGGTAGCAGCATCAAGTGACATGAAAGCAATCTGATATCGTTCATTTTTGCTCGGCTGAAACGGTCATGTGGCCTGTACCGGCCTTATCGCCGGCAAGCCAGCTCCCACAGGTCCTCCTCAGACCTTGAAAAAAGCGGGACCTATGTGGGAGCTGGCTTGCCGGCGATAGGGCCAGTACAGGCAAAACATTCGGAACAAGCAAAACCATGGCTGTCGAAAGCCGTACCATCTGCTGCAAGCATAGGAAATGTCCTGCTTCTCTTGTCGAATACGCAGGGACTTACACGGCGGCGCTATACTCAGCCGCTTGAATTTCAAATCGGACTACAAGGACTCGCCCATGAAAGCGTTCGGCAAAATCCTGGGACTGGGGCTTCTCGGGTTGCTGCTGATCATCGTGGCGCTGGGCTTCGCCCTGACCCACCTCTTCGATCCCAACGACTACAAAGACGAGATTCGCCAGCTGGCACGCGACAAGGCGCACGTCGAACTGACCCTCAACGGTGACATTGGCTGGAGCCTGTTCCCGTGGCTGGGCCTGGAGCTGCACGAAGCCAGCATCGCCACCCTGGCCAAACCCAAAGAGCCGTTCGCTGACCTGCAGATGCTGGGCCTGTCGGTACGGGTACTGCCATTGCTGCGCCGCGAAGTGCAGATGAGCGATGTGCGCGTCGAAGGCCTGAACCTGACCCTGGTGCGCGACGAACAGGGCCATGGCAACTGGGAAGACATCGGCAAGCCACTGCCCGCGGAAAACGGCGCAGCCACCGACGCACCGGCCCAGGCGCCTGCCGAGCAGAAGCCAGCGACTGCCGATGGCAACGACCGTGCCGTCAAGCTGGACATCGACAGCCTGACCGTGAACAACGCCCGGGTGCAGTACACCGATGCCAAGACCGGCCAGAGCTACAGCGCCGAAAGCATCCAGCTGAGCACCGGGCCAGTCCATGAAGGCGCGAACATCCCGCTCAAGGCCAGTGCTTTCATCAGTGCCAGCCAGCCAAACATCAAGGCCCGCACCGAGCTGGCCGGCGAACTGCGCTTCGACCGCAAGCTCAAGCGCTACAACTTCGAAGACATGCGCCTGTCGGGCGAAACCTCGGGTGAGCCTACCGGCGGCAAGACCGTCACCTTCGCCGCCCAGGGCCAGTTGCTGGTCGACCTGGCCGCCAATGTTGCCTCGTGGAGCGGTCTGAAAGTCTCGGTCAACCAGCTGCGCGCGCTCGGTGAACTGAACCTGCGTGACCTGGACAAGGCACCGCAGTTGAGCGGCGGCCTGTCCATCGCCCAGTTCAACCTGCGCACCTTCCTCGACAGCATCGGCCACCCGCTGCCGGCCACCAACGACCCAGCGGCCTTTGCCAAGCTGGAGCTGGTTACCCGCCTGCAGGGCACACCAAGCAGCCTGTCCCTGGAAGACCTGGCCGTGAAGCTGGACGACAGCACCTTCAGTGGCCGCGTGGCCGTCGAAGATTTCGCCAAGCAGGCCCTGCGCCTGCAGCTTAAAGGCGACACCTTCGACGCCGACCGCTACCTGCCGGCCAAGAGCGAACAAGCCAAGGGCGCCACCGCTGCGCGCCAGGCCGAGGTCAAGCAACAGGAAGCCAGCGCGGTGGCCGGTGCTGGCAGCTCACCGCTGCCTAATGCCCCGACCCAGGTGGCCTGGAGCGACGACAAGCTGCTGCCGGTCGACCGCCTGCGCGCCCTCGACCTGCAGGCCGAACTGGCCTTCGGCTCGCTGACCCTCGATAAACTGCCCATCGTCGATGCCCAGCTCAAAGCCATCAGCCAAGGCGGCCTGTTGACCCTGCAGACCCTGCGCGGCGGGCTGTACAACGGCACCTTCGAAGCCAAGGGCACGGTCGATGTGCGCCCTGCCGTGCCGCAACTGGGGGTGAATACCAACATCCAGCGGGTGCCGGTTGAGCACTTCATCAAGACCGAAGACAAGGACCAGGCGCCACCGGTCAAAGGCCTGCTGACCCTGACCAGTGATCTGACCGCCACCGGCAACAGCCAGAAGGCACTGGTCGACACGCTCAACGGCAGTGCAAACTTCACCATCAACGATGGTGTGCTGGTCAATGCCAACCTGGAACAACAACTGTGCCAGGCCATCGCCACGCTCAATCGCAAGACCCTGAGCGGCGAACCACGTGGCAAGGACACCCCCTTCCAGGAACTGCGCGGCAGCCTGGTGGTGCGCAATGGTGTTGCCAGCAACCCGGACCTCAAGGCACGCATCCCGGGCCTGACCGTCAACGGCCATGGCGACCTTGACCTGCGCGTGCTGGGTATGGACTACAACGTGGGCGTGATCGTCGAGGGCGACCAGCGTGCCATGCCGGACCCGGCCTGCCAGGTCAACGAACGCTATGTGGGCGTTGAAGTGCCGCTGCGCTGCCGCGGCCCGCTGGAACTTGGCGCCAAGGCCTGCCGCCTGGACCAGAATGGCTTGGGCAAGGTGGCGGCCAAACTGGCCGGCAACCGCCTGAAAGACAAGATCGACGAAAAGCTCGATGAAAAACTCGGAGACAAAGTGAGCCCGGAATTGAAAGACGCGCTCAAGGGGCTGTTCAAGCGATGAGCCCCGAGCAGTTCTCCAGCGCTGTGCTGGATTGGTATGACGAACACGGCCGGCACGACCTGCCCTGGCAACAAGGCATCACCCCCTACCGGGTGTGGGTGTCGGAAATCATGTTGCAGCAGACCCAGGTCAGCACCGTGCTGAATTACTTCGACCGCTTCATGCAGGCCCTGCCAACCGTGCAGGCCCTGGCCGAAGCGCCGGAGGACGAAGTGCTGCACCTGTGGACGGGCCTTGGCTACTACACCCGCGCGCGCAACCTGCAAAAGGCCGCAAAGATCGTTGTCGAGCAACATGGCGGCGCGTTCCCGCGCAGTGTCGAGCAGCTCACCGAGCTGCCTGGCATCGGCCGCTCCACGGCCGGCGCCATCGCCAGCATCAGCATGGGCATTCGCGCGCCGATCCTCGACGGTAACGTCAAGCGTGTGCTGGCCCGCTACACTGCCCAAGGCGGCTACCCCGGCGAGCCCAAGGTGGCCAACCAGCTGTGGGCCACAGCCGAGCGCTTTACCCCACTTCAACGTGCCAACCACTACACCCAGGCGATGATGGACATGGGCGCCACGCTGTGCACGCGCAGCAAGCCCAGTTGCCTGATCTGCCCGCTGCAGCGTGGCTGCGAAGCACACCTGCACGGCGAAGAAACCCGCTACCCCGAGCCAAAACCACGCAAGGCGCTGCCACAACGGCGCACGCTGATGCCGCTACTGGCCAACCACGAAGGCGCCATCCTGCTTTACCGACGCCCTTCCAGCGGCCTGTGGGGTGGTTTGTGGAGCCTGCCGGAACTGGACGACATCGCCCAGCTCGACGACCTGGCCTACCAGCACGGCCTGCGCCTGGCTGGCAGCCGCGCCATGGACGGCCTGACCCATACCTTCAGCCACTTCCAGCTGGCGATCGAGCCCTGGCTGGTGCGCGTCGATGCGCTGGGCGAGCACGTGGCCGAGGCCGATTGGCTCTGGTATAACCTCGCCACCCCGCCGCGCCTGGGCCTTGCCGCCCCGGTGAAAAAGCTGCTTAAACGCGCGGCTGACGAACTGATTGCAGGAGAAGCCCGATGACCCGTACCGTGATGTGCCGCAAGTACAAAGAAGAACTGCCAGGCCTGGAACGCCCGCCCTACCCAGGCGCCAAGGGCCAGGACATCTTCGACCACATCTCGGAGAAAGCCTGGGAAGACTGGAAAAAACACCAGACCATGCTGATCAACGAAAAGCGCCTGAACATGATGAACGGCGAGGACCGCAAGTTCCTGCAGGGCGAGATGGACAAGTTTTTTGCTGGCGAGGAATACGCCCAGGCGGAAGGCTACGTTCCACCCGCAGAATGACCCCACGAATCGTAAGCGACGGAATTAATTTAAAATTTTTTCAAAAAGTCGTTGACGGGCCGTCAGAAAATCTATTTAATTCACCTCGTCGCCCAGATAGCTCAGTCGGTAGAGCAGAGGATTGAAAATCCTCGTGTCGGCGGTTCGACTCCGTCTCTGGGCACCACCTTCAAGCTTCTGGTGGTTGCAAAGTTACCCGAAGCGACAACAAGAAACCCGCCTAGTGCGGGTTTTTTGTTGTCTGTAATTTTTGCTCAAGGTTTGGCAGCCAAGCAATTTTGCTGCCCAACCCAATAGCAGCCCTTATCCCACAGTGCGCGGCAGCACCTCGGCATGCAGCCTCACCCCAAGCGCCGCCATAACTTTCATAATGGTCGCCAGGCTCGGGTTACCTTCAGCAGACAGCGCCTTGTACAAGCCTTCCCGTGTAAGCCCGGTATCGCGTGCCAATTGAGCCATGCCACGGGCACGAGCGATATCGCCCAAAGCAGCTGCGAGCAACGTTGGGTCGTTTTCTTCCAGACAGGCTTCAAGATACAAAGCCATGTCCTCTTCCGTCTTCAAATGGTCTACAGCGTCCCATTTGGTCAGTTTGATATTTGCCACGAAGGCCTCCTAGAGGTCGCGAGCCAGCTTGAGAGCGGATTTGATATCCCTGGCCTGGCTAGCTTTATCGCCACCCGCCAGGAGGATGATCACTTCATAACCTCGCTGAACGAAGTACACCCGATAGCCCGGACCATAGTCGATCCGCAACTCGGACACCCCTTCAGCAACCGGCTTACAGTCCCCCATCACCCCAAGCTCAACTCGACGCAACCGGACGTTGATGCGGGCTTTCGCCCGCGAATCCCGCAAAGCAGCGAACCACCTTCGATAGGTTTCGGTTTGAATTAAAGTATGCATGGGAAAAATGTAAACCCCAGTTCACACTACAGCCAATTTGTAGCTGTTTCAAACTGTTTATGGGTACGCAGTTGACCAGCATCAAATGGCCAGCACTCACCAGATCTTAAGGTGGTGGATGGATATCCAAATCGACTTAACAAGGCCCGCCATGAGCGAAGAATCCCCCCTCCTGCTCCCCGCCCCAAGCGAACCCGCTATCACCCCCGCCCGCACGCGCCGCCCACGCCAGCGCAAGCCGGAGCCGACGATCACCAGCATCAGCCAGCAGCCTGCTGCACTGGAAGTGGCCACCGCCCCCAGGGGCAGCAACGAAGACAGCGCAAGGGCGCGACTGCCGGCCAGCTACCCGTACCGCACCCGCTTGCGCCGCCAGGAATACGAGAAGGCCAAGCATGAACTGCAGATCGAGTTGTTGAAGGTGCAAAGCTGGGTGAAGGAAACCGGCCAGCGCGTCGTGGTCCTGTTCGAAGGGCGCGATGCTGCAGGCAAAGGCGGCACCATCAAACGCTTCATGGAGCACCTCAACCCACGCGGTGCGCGCATCGTTGCACTGGAGAAACCTTCCGAGCAGGAACAGGGCCAGTGGTATTTCCAGCGCTACATCCAGCACCTGCCCACAGCGGGGGAAATGGTCTTCTTCGACCGTTCCTGGTACAACCGCGCCGGGGTCGAGAAGGTGATGGATTTCTGCACACCGCTGCAGTACCTGGAGTTCATGCGCCAGGCGCCGGACCTTGAGCGCATGCTGTGCAACAGCGGCATTCTGCTGTTCAAGTACTGGTTCTCGGTGAACCGCGAAGAGCAGCTGCGCCGCTTCATCTCGCGCCGCGACGACCCGCTCAAGCACTGGAAACTGTCGCCCATCGACATCAAGTCGCTGGGCAAGTGGGACGACTACACCCGCGCCAAGGAAGCGATGTTCTTCCATACCGACACCGCCGATGCGCCGTGGACGGTGATCAAGTCCGATGACAAGAAGCGTGCGCGGATCAACTGCATCCGGCATTTTTTGCATCAGCTGGATTACCCGGGCAAGGACCACAGCGTAGCGCATGCGCCGGATGCGCTGCTGGTCGGGCGAGCATCGCGGGAGTTCGAGGAGGATGAGCCGGTAGGCTTAGCCAGTTAGATTGCCGGGGCTGCTTTGCAGCCCATCGCAGGCAAGCCAGCTCCCACAGGTACAGCGCAATCCTCTGGGTCGGCACGCCCCCTGTGGGAGCTGGCTTGCCTGCGATGGGCCGCAGAGCGGCCCCCTTTGCGCGACACTTGGGTTTTCTGGGCAACTGCGTTTCAATACGCGCACTTTTCAAGCACACCCCAGGATTCCCCCATGGCCACCTCTACCAAGCAACAGAAACGCGCCAAACGCGCCGCCACCAAGGCCAAGCAGAACCGCATGGTACGCAGCGGCCAGGCAGTCAAGGCCAGTGCCGGTGACAGCGCCAGTGTCGAGCAGGTGTACAACAAGGCCATGGAGTCGGGCAGCTACGACGCGATGTTCAACAAGATGAAGGAAGCCCAGGAAAGCGGTGGCCTGGTGCCAATGATCTCGGTATTCCTGGTCGACCCGCTGCTGGCCCTGGTGCTCAAGGGGCACAAGGAAGAACACGCCACCGACTACATCGTGCTGGTGTTCAATGCCTACCGTAAGTGGCTGGATGGCGCGGACGAAGAGGCGACCATGGCCTGGCTGGAGAGCGATGAGTTCCAGGCAGCCTACGTGGCGGCTTCGGAGGCGGTGGCTAAGCAGCAGCAACAGCAGAAGCAGTTTGGCTAATAGGGCCAAGTAACCTGTTCTGGCCTATTCGCGGGTGAACCCGCGAAAGGGCCAGCACAGGCAACAAAAAAGGCCGCGCCCCTTCTCAGGACGCGGCCTTTTCATTACAGCCAGCGCGGATCAGTTATCCAGTGCCACCCGCCCGGCAGCTTCACGCTTGCGATGCACCAGCAACCCAGCCGCCACCACGCCAATGCTCAGCAGTGCCGTCGCGATGATCTCGGCACGGTGGTCCTCACGCAGCGCCATCACCACCAAAATGGCAACGATGAAGGCAATGGTCGCCCAGGTCAGGCCCGGGAACAGCCACATCTTGAAGGTGATCTTCTCGCCACGGGCTTCACGCTGGGCACGCATGCGCAGCTGCGAAATGGCAATCACCAGATACACCAGCAGGGCAATGGCGCCAGAGCTGGCCAGCAGGAATTCGAACACCTGCGCCGGGGCCACGAAGTTGGCGAATACACACAGGAACGCCGCGGCAGTGGACAACAGTACCGCCACATACGGGGTCGCCGCCTTGGTGGTGCGCTGGGCAATGGCCGGCGCGTCGCCACGCTTGCTCAGCGAGAACAGCATGCGCGAAGAGGTGTACAGCGCCGAGTTCAGGCAGCTGGTCACGGCGATCAGCACGACAATGTCGACGATCAGCTTGGCATTCGGCACGCCGATGCGGCTAAGCACAGTCTGGTAGGAGCCGGTTTCAGCCAGCGCCGGGTCGTTCCATGGCACCAGGGCCACGACCAGGAAGATCGATACCAGGTAGAACAGGCAGATACGCCAGATCACCGAGTTGGTGGCACGGCTGATCTGCTTGCCCGGGTCCTTGGACTCGGCGGCGGCGATGGTGACAATTTCAGTACCCATGAACGAGAACATGGTGGTCAACATGGCCGCCAGCACTGCACCCAGGCCATTAGGCATGAAGCCCTGGGTATCGAACAGGTGGCTGGCACCGCTTACCTGGCTGCTCGGTACAAAGCCGAACATGGCCGCGCAACCCACGGCGATGAAGCCGATGATCGCCAGCACCTTGAGCAAGGCAAACCAGAACTCGAACTCACCGTAGTTCTTCACGCTGCACAGGTTGGTCAGGGTCAGCGCCAGGGTAATGATGAGGGAGAAGGCCCACAGGTCAACCGCAGGGAACCAGGCATGCAGGATGGCCGCAGCCGCGTTGGCCTCCAGCGGAATCACCAGCACCCAGAACCACCAGTACAGCCAGCCAATGGTGAAACCGGCCCAGCGCCCGATGGCGCGGTCGGCATACGTAGAGAAAGAACCGGTGTCCGGCGAAGCGACCGCCATTTCACCCAGCATGCGCATTACCAGCACGACCAGCGTACCGGCAGCGGCGTAAGCCAGCAGCACGGCCGGGCCGGCCGCTGCGATGGCGTGGCCGGAGCCTACGAACAGGCCGGCACCGATAACGCCAGCGATGGACAGCATGGTCACATGCCGTTGCTTGAGCCCCTGAGCGAGGTCATTGGAATTGTTACCGCTCATTGAAACTACCTTTGTAAGGAGTGGACCACGCCGACTGCGGGAACAAAGCGCGCCAGGGGTTGGACCAGGCGTCGCTGCAATCGGCGGTTTCCTACTGGCAATTAGCGCGCCATGTGCTGAATGCATTCGTCAGAAAATTCTGCGGACCTTTTAGCATGCGGCTTGGAGGGCTTTCGGCCAAGCGCTGACCGAAAGGCCGCCAAAACATCGGATTACTGAAATACTCACTTACAAACGCACCAAAGGTGCTCCCCGGTAACACCCGTGCACCAACGCAATGCAGAAAAGTGCAACCTCGAGGTGCAACCCAAGAATCCATGAAGGTCTTTGCGGGTGAACCCGCTCCCACAGTTGGCGGCTGGCTTTGAGGTCAGGTTTAGGTCGCGAATGGTCTAAAACCGCTTCCCTGAGCCGGCCAAAGCTGGCACCATCGCGCCTTTTTTCATCAAGGCTCTGGTGCTGGGCGAGACCTTCGCGGACATCCGCGCGACGTTACGCTGTAGCGATGCGACAAACTGCCCCACCAGCGCACAGAGTCCCCGGCGACCCTGTTGGCCGTCATAATGCCGCTATGCTAGCTTGGCGCACGCCAGGAAGGCCGCCAACAGCTGGGAACGCACCCGAACACATGAGGACCGCACATGGCTCAGGCCACGCCCGCGCTGGAAATCCGCAATCTGCACAAACGCTACGGCGAGCAGGAAATTCTCAAGGGTATTTCGCTGACCGCTCGCGACGGTGACGTGATCTCCATCCTGGGGTCGTCCGGCTCCGGCAAGTCCACCCTGCTGCGCTGCATCAACCTGCTCGAGAACCCGCACCAGGGCGAAATCCTGGTGGCCGGCGAAGCCCTCAAGCTCAAGGCCGCCAAAAACGGCGACCTGATCGCCGCCGACAACCGCCAGATCAATCGCCTGCGCAGCGAAATCGGCTTTGTCTTCCAGAACTTCAACCTGTGGCCACACATGTCGATCCTCGACAACATCATCGAGGCGCCACGCCGCGTGCTCGGTCAAAGCAAGGCCGAGGCCATCGAAGCTGCCGAAGCGCTGCTGAACAAGGTCGGCATCTACGACAAGCGCCACAGCTACCCCGCCCAGCTTTCCGGTGGCCAGCAACAGCGCGCCGCCATTGCCCGTACCCTGGCCATGAAACCCAAGGTGATCCTGTTCGACGAGCCGACTTCGGCACTCGACCCGGAAATGGTCCAGGAAGTGCTTAACGTTATCCGCGCACTGGCCGACGAAGGCCGTACCATGCTGCTGGTAACGCACGAGATGAACTTTGCCCGCCATGTGTCCAGCGAAGTGGTCTTCCTGCACCAGGGCCTGGTCGAAGAGCAGGGATCGCCGCAACAGGTCTTTGAAAGCCCGACCTCGGCGCGTTGCAAGCAATTCATGTCCAGCCACCGCTAACGGAGCAATACATGCACACTTACAAGAAGTTCCTCCTGGCAGCTGCTGCCACGCTGGTAATGTCGGCAAACGCCATGGCCGCAGAAAAACTGCGCATGGGCATCGAAGCCGCCTACCCACCGTTCAACAACAAGGATGCCAGCGGTAACGTGGTTGGTTTCGACAAAGACATCGGCGACGCCCTGTGCGCCAAGATGAAAGTCGAGTGCTCGGTCGTCACCTCCGACTGGGACGGCATCATCCCGGCCCTGAACGCCAAGAAGTTCGACTTCCTGGTGTCGTCGCTGTCCATTACCGACGAGCGCAAACAGGCGGTCGACTTCACCGAACCGTACTACTCGAACAAGCTGCAGTTCATTGCACCGAAGAACGTCGACTTCAAGACCGATAAGGCCTCGCTGAAAGGCAAGGTTATTGGCACCCAGCGCGCCACCCTGGCCGGCACCTACCTTGAAGACAACTTCCCGGGCGTCGACGTCAAGCTGTACGACACCCAGGAAAACGCCTACCTCGACCTGGTCTCCGGCCGCATCGACGGCATCCTGGCCGACAAGTACGTGCAGTACGAGTGGCTGAAGAGCAAAGACGGCTCGAACTTCGAGTTCAAGGGCGAGCCGGTGCTGGACAGCGACAAGATCGGCATCGCCGTGCGCAAGGGTGACACCAAGCTGCGCGACGACCTGAACAAAGCCCTGGCAGAAATCAAGGCCGACGGTACGTACAAGAAGATCAACGACAAGTACTTCCCGTTCAGCATCGAATGATCCGCCCTGACCTGCGCGCCCCTGCGGCGCGCAAGTCCCTAGAATGACCTGCCCAATGAATATCGACCTGCACGGATTCGGTCCGGCCATGATGGCCGGCACCCTGATGACCGTAAAACTGGCGCTTTGCGCCTTGCTGCTGGGCCTGGTTTTGGGCCTGCTTGGCGCCTTGGCCAAGACCTCCCCGATCAAGCCGCTGCAATGGCTTGGCGGCTTCTACTCGACCCTGGTTCGCGGCGTGCCCGAACTGCTGTGGGTTCTGCTTATCTATTTCGGCACCGTCGGGCTGATGAACAGCCTGGGCGAAGCCCTGAACATGCCGGGCCTGGAACTCAGCGCCTTTGCCGCAGGCGTAATCGCCCTGGGCCTGTGCTTTGGCGCCTACGCCACCGAAGTGTTCCGGGGTGCCATTCTGGCGATCCCCAAGGGCCACCGTGAGGCCGGCCTGGCGCTGGGCCTGTCCAAGGGCCGTATCCTGTCACGGATCATCCTGCCGCAAATGTGGCGCATCGCCCTGCCCGGCCTTGGCAACCTGTTCATGATCCTGATGAAGGACACCGCGCTGGTGTCGGTGATCGGCCTGGAAGAAATCATGCGTCACTCGCAAATCGGCGTGACCGTGACCAAAGAGCCGTTCACCTTCTACATGGTTGCGGCTTGCATCTACCTGAGCCTGACCGTTATCGCCATGACCGGCATGCACTTCATGGAAAAACGCGCCGCTCGCGGCTTTGCGAGGGCCGAATAATGAATTGGGAAGTCATCTTAAAATGGCTGCCACGCTTGGCCGAGGGCGCGGTGCTGACCCTGGAGCTGGTGGCCATTGCCGTGGTTGCCGGGTTGATCCTGGCCATCCCGCTGGGTATCGCCCGCTCCTCGCGCCACTGGTACGTGCGCGCAGTGCCGTTCAGCTACATCTTCTTCTTCCGTGGCACGCCGCTGCTGGTGCAGCTGTTCCTGGTCTACTACGGCCTGGCGCAATTCGATGCGGTGCGCGCCAGCGCGCTGTGGCCGTACCTGCGCGATCCGTTCTGGTGCACGGTGCTGACCATGACCCTGCACACCGCCGCGTACATCGCCGAGATCCTGCGTGGTGCGCTGCAGTCCATTCCCAAGGGTGAGATTGAAGCCGCACGGGCGCTGGGCATGTCGCGCGGCAAGGCGCTGTTCTACATCATGCTGCCACGCGCTGCGCGCATCGGCCTGCCAGCGTACAGCAACGAAGTGATCCTGATGCTCAAGGCCAGCGCCCTGGCCAGTACCGTAACCCTGCTGGAACTGACCGGCATGGCCCGTACCATCATTGCCCGCACCTACCTGCCGGTGGAAATCTTCTTCGCTGCCGGGGTGTTCTACCTGGTGATCTCGTTCCTGCTGGTGCAAGGCTTCAAGCTGCTGGAGCGCTGGTTGCGCGTGGATGCCTGCCAAGGGCGCTGACATCTCCTAGCCTTCTTCGCGGGTAAACCCGCTCCTACAACAGGCCGATGCAGAACCGTTGTAGGAGCGGGTTCACCCGCGAAGAGGCCCTAAAACCCACCACACATCTCCCCCATGTCCAGCCACCTCCACAGCCACCACCTAACCCCCCGCTTCCAGGCCCTCGACGAGTTCCTGATCGAGCACCAAAAGCTGTGGAAACCGCGCCCCTTCACCACCCTGCAGCTACCCTGGGAAACCACCCACCCCGAGCTAGCCGCCCACCTGCGCCACTGCTCCCTGGCAGACGCCGAAGCCGACAACACAGCCGCCCCCTTGCCCGCCCCGTTCCCACAACTGGCCCAGCAAGCCCAACAGCTATCCGCCCTCGGCAACCTCCCGGCAACCGACCTGCCGCCCGCTGCCCACCGCCTTGACGTCGCCGTCCCCGGCCGCAAATGGCAACAGATCGAAGCCTTCGCCAGCCACCTGGCCTTCCACGACAAGCCCCGCCACTGGCTGGACTGGTGCTCCGGCAAAGGCCACCTCGGCCGCCGCCTGCTGCAACCCGGCCAACAGCTGACCTGCCTGGAATACGACGCCGAACTGGTCAACGCCGGCCAGGCCCTGAGCGCCCACCACCACCTGCCAGCGCAGCACGTACATCAGGATGTGATGGCCAGCGACAGCGCCCGTCACCTGGACGGCGAAAAGAGCGTGGTCGCCCTGCATGCCTGTGGCGACCTGCATGTGCGCCTGATGCAACTGGCCAGCCAGCAAGGTTGCCGACAACTGGCCGTGGCGCCCTGCTGCTACAACCGCATCGCGGCACAGCACTACCAGCCGTTATCCACAGCAGCGCAGGCATCGGGCCTTCAACTGTCACTGGACGACCTTGGCCTGCCCCTGAGCGAAACCGTCACCGCCGGCGCCCGCGTGCGGCGCCAGCGCGACACCTCGATGGCCCGCCGCCTGGGCTTTGACCTGCTACAACGCCAGCAGCGCCAGACTGACGAATACCTGCCGACCCCGTCGCTGCCGGTGGCCTGGCTGGAGAAGCCTTTCGAGCAATACTGCCGCGACCTGGCTGAACTGAAACAACTGCCACTGAGCGGTAATCAGGACTGGGCAGCACTGGAAGCTGCCGGTTGGCAACGCCTGGCCGAGGTACGCAATCTGGAGCGCGTGCGCAACCTGTTCCGTCGGCCACTGGAGCTATGGCTGGTACTCGATCGCGCCCTGTTCCTCGAAGAACAAGGCTACGACGTTCAGCTGGGGTTGTTTTGCGACTATCCACTGACCCCGCGCAACTTGTTGATCCTTGCTGAACGCGACCGTTAGCCGCAGCACAACCTGTGGATAACTCTGTGAACAAGCTTGTGATTACCTGTTGGTGCCAAGCGCTATTTCAAACGCCTGGCTTATTCCTGCTCGTGGGTCAAGCCCAGTAAAAACAGGCGTTTGCGCAAAGACCAGCGGCGTAGCGATCCGGCATGCCTTTCGCGCAAGACGTCAATGCTACTTGTGCATAAACATTTATTGTGGTGGGCGCAGGAGGCCCTTTCACGATCATTGTAGGAGCGGCCTTGCGTCGCGAAAGGGCTGCAAAGCAGCCCCGGCAATCTCTGCCAAAACGCCAAAACCAGGGGCCGCTGCGCGCCCCATCGCGACACAAGGTTGCTCCCACAGTGGAGGACCGCGTCAGTGCCTAATGCGCCTTGTTCTTGGCAATCTCGATATCGTTCATCAGCGCCTTGGCCATGTCACACAGGTAATCAGCCGCGCCGAGGAATTTATGGTCATCTTCCATATCCCCCTCGCGCACCAGGTGCTTGATGTAGCCCATCAGGATCGACACATGCTCATAGGCAGCATCGACTGGCACGCCGGGTTCTACGCGCAAGAGATTGAGGGATGGGTTGCCGGCGGGGAGGAAGGTTTCCACGCCTGCGGTGGTGATGGGTTCGGGAATATCTTTTTTCATGGCAAAACCTTATTCAGAGAATGGGGCTGCCAGAAATCTTTCTCACGGATTTAGGGTGGCAGCCGTACGCAGGGTGAGAAACCGAGTGAACAAGGAAGCCCGGCCAGGCCGAAGCCTGCCCACGTACGACCACCATTGAGTGGTAGCGCTTATTCAAAGAGGGGTTCTCACACCCGGTCGCCAGAGCGACCCGAAAACGGTATCCGCGAGCCACTTCCCCGACAACAGCGATACTTCGGCGGCGCGCGTAGGATACTTCCGAAGCGTCCAAGCCCTAAAGCTTTCAGACCCCAGGTTCAGAATCTTCGTACGGCTGCTGGCCCCTTCGCGGGTAAACCCGCTCGCACAGCTCCCACACAAATTTCAGATCCTGTAGAGGCCCATGTAGGAGCGGGTTCACCCGCGAAGAGGCCCGACCAGCCAACACAAGGCTAATCCCCGCCCCCCACAACGGTGTATCATCCAACTCCCAAATCATTAAAAAGCGAGTCGCGCGCTGCCTACCAGCCCTGCGACCGTCTGGCGTTGCGCCAGATTCGACACTGGACCCACACCGTGACCCAAGCCAAGCCCCTCGCCCTGCTGACTCTCGCCCTGGCCCTGACCGCCTGCGCCGGCGGCACCTCGCCCCACCCCAACAGCAACCTCGGCTGGAACCACCCCGGCATGCAGCTGGGCGGCGACAACGGCCTGCCCCTGCGCACCGAAACCCCGTGCCGCAAGCGCGGCTGCGACAACGACAAGCTGTTTTTCAACCCAGGCAAAAGCGAGCCAAACGTCAACACCCTCCACCGCGGCTGGTAAGAAAATTCTTCTTTTGGGCCGGTGACTTAGCTCTTTTGCGAACATTCGCAACGAAGTGGTTTACAGGCGCCAAACGATCGCTATAATGACGCCCCATTGCCGGTATAGCTCAGATGGTAGAGCAACTGACTTGTAATCAGTAGGTCCCGGGTTCGATTCCTGGTGCCGGCACCATACGCAGTACTCAAAAGGCTCACCGAAAGGTGGGCCTTTTTTGTTTCCGGTGTCCGTCTCGACCGCCGCCTGACTTCACCTTCACTGCCATAGCGTTCGCCCAATCGCTGCTCAACTTGATTCCGATCAAGTCTGATGCAGGCTTGAGGCATAGCCTGACTCCAGACAACCCTTGAGGGCAGGACACCATGGCCAAGAAATTCCCCACCAACCCCGGCCACCCCGAGCGCATCTGCTGGGGATGCGACCTCTACTGCCCTGCCAAGGCGCTGACCTGTGGCAATGGCGCAGACCGGACCATGCACCCGGTGGAGTTGTTTGGGGAGGATTGGGACAGCTTCGAGGGCCGGCTGGAGAAGCCGATTGCTGCCGACAAATCGCTGAAGCCTGACGACGGCGTAAATGGATGAACCCATTCCCGTCACAAGACAAACGGTCTTTTTATGGACCATATTCAGTCTAAACTAGTTACCACTGAACATGGAGCCAGCCCAATGCGAGTAGAAACGATCAGTTATTTGAAGCGCCATGCTGCGGACCTGGACCTGGAAGAACCCATGGTCGTTACGCAGAACGGCGTGCCCGCCTATGTGGTCGAGTCCTACGCAGATCGTCAACAGCGGGATGAGGCAATTGCCCTGGTAAAGCTGCTTGCCATCGGATCTCGTGAATATGTACAGGGCAAGCACAGCTCGGCAGAAGACCTCAAGACACGTCTGCTGAAGAAATTCTCCGAGGAGTAATGGCTAGCGCATGAATAAACCAGCCATTCGCTTTACCCATTCCGCCTCGCAGAGCATCGAAGACCACGTTCATCACCTGGCCGTCTATCACGGCACGCAAGCAGCCCTGCAGAAAATCACCGCTCTGGTCGACGCGATAGAGAGCCGACTGGCAGCTGCACCGGTTGGTTACCCGGTCAGTCCTCAAGCGAGCGGACTGGGCGTCATGCAATATCGTGAGCTCAATGTCGATGGGTATCGGGTGTTCTACGAAGTGATCGAAACCGACAATGCCATCGTCGTGGAGCTGGTGCTTAGACAAAAGCAGAGTGTCGAGCAAGCGTTGATTCGGTACTGCCTGATCTATCCATTGCTTTGATGGAAAAGGGGCCGCTTTGCGGCCCCAGGGTTTCAGCACAAAAGCACAAATTGGCGGAACTTTGCGCGGCCCCTTATAGGAGCGGCTTTAGCCGCGAACACCGGCAAAGCCGGTACCATTCACCGCATCGCCTGCTTCGCGGGTAAACCCGCTCCTACACTTGGCAGTGTCAGGTCAAAACGCGGTGCTCACCGTCAACGACAGGTTACGCGGATCGCCGTAGATGCCACCGGCATAGAACCCGTACTGGGTGTAGTAGTGCTTGTCGAACAGGTTGTTGGCGTTAAGGGTGACGCTGACGTCATCGGTTACCTGGTACTTGGCCATGGCATTCCAGATGGCATAACCGGACCAGTTCACATCAGTGGCACCGTTGCTCACGCCGTTGGTGGGCTGGCCTGCCGGGCTGGAAATCGCGCGAATGTTGCTTTGCGCCGTCACGCCGGCACCTACGGTCAGGCGGTCGAGCGGGCCGCTCAGGCGGTAGGTGGTCGAGGCCTTGAACAGGTGCGACGGGTCGCTGCGGCCGTCGCTGTCGATGCGGCGGAAGTGCAGGTAGGTGTAGCCGGCGTATACGTTCCAGTTAGGGGTCAAGGCGCCGGCGACTTCCAGGTCGATACCGTCGGTTTCCACGCCCGAGCCGGCCTTGTAGGCGCTGGCACCGGTCGGCGTGGTCAGGTCGCCATCGAGCACGGCCTTGTTTTCCTGCTTGGTGCGGAAGTACGCCGCTGAGGCGTTCAGGCGGCCGTCGAACCACTCGCCCTTGACCCCGGTCTCGTAACTTTGCCCACGAATCGGCTCTACCTTGCTGCCGCTCACGGTTTCCGACGTTTGCGGGGTGAAGATATCGGTGTAGCTGGCGTACAGCGAGTAGTTGTCGTTGAGGTCGTACACCGCACCCAGGTACGGGGTGACAATGCCGTTCTCTTCCTGGCTGCTGCGCTCACCGGCCACGCTGCGGGTAACCGACGAATAGTGGCTGGTGCGCACGCCGACAATCACCGATAACGGGTCGGTAATGCTCAGGCGGGTGGCGGCATACATGCCCTGCAGGCGGGTGGTGGTCTTGCTGTGCAGGCCGGTACGCGAGGCGATGATGTCGTAGTCGTCATCCACGCCATTGTGCCAGTTACTGACCGGGAAGCCGTTGTTGGCGCGGAACTGGCAGCCCAGTGCGGGCGCGCTGGCCATGCCATCGCCAACCATGGTGCAGGTGTATTGCGGCGACCAGCCCACGGTGCGGCTGTCGTTGTAGCCGACCATCGCCTGGTGGGTGCGGCCGAACAGCTGGAATGGGCCGGACAGGTCGATTTGTGCCGACTGCTGGGTGGTGTCGCTGGAGCTGTGCAGGCCGTTCAGCACCGCGCCGCTGCCGTCCTGGTCCCAATAGCCGCCATAGGTACCGCGCCCTGCCGAGTTGACCTTGGCCAGGCCACGGTGGTTGAGGGCTTCGGTGGTGGCCTGGGACGCTTTCAGGTCCAGCGTCCAGTCGTTGTCGAAGCGGTGCTCCAGCGAGCCGAAGGCGGTACGGGTGGTGTACTCACCGAAGCTCCAGCTGGGCACCACGTTGGTGCTGCGTGGCAGGTCGGTCTTGCTGCCGTCGCGGTACCACAGCGGGATATTCGCACCCCAGCCGCCACCGACCACCTTGTTGTATTCGTACTGGTAGCCGGCACCGAGTGTGGTGGCGTCGTCCAGGTCGAACTGGAAATTGGCCAGCGCTGCGCGGGAACGCTCGGACTGGTTGTCGCGGAATGAGTTGGCGTCCTGCTGGGTCATCACGAAGCGCGAGCGCAGGCGGCCATCTTCGGACAGCGGCAAGTTCAGGTCAGCGCCCAGGCGGCGCTTGTCCCAACTGCCGTAGGTGGCATAGGCGCTGCCGCCGAAAGTTTTGGTCGGTGCCTTGCGGATCAGGTTGACGGTGGCCGAGGGGTCGCCGGTGCCGCCCAGCAGGCCGTTGGCACCGCGCACGATGTCGATGCGCTCGTACAGGTCCATGTTCAGCGCGTTGCCGCTGCCGCTGAAGTCGGAACCGCCCTGGGTCTGCAGGCCATCGACCTTCCAGTTGCTGATCGAGTAGCCACGGGCACGGTAGTCGGTACGCCCGCCCACCTCGGACTTGTTGGCGGTAACACCCGGCGTGGTTTCCAGCGCCTGCTCGATGGTGTGGATGCCGCGGTCTTCCATCTGTTGGCGGGTGATGGTGGTGACCGACTGCGGCGTCTGCCGGGGGGTCAGGTTCAGGCCGGTGGAACTGCGGGTGCTTTCGACTGTGTAGCCGATCTGGCCGGTATCGTCAGCAGACGGCAAGGCGCTGTCTTCGATCTGCGTGGCATCCAGCTCCAGCGGCTTGCTGTCTGCCGCCATGGCACCGCCGCTGATGGCGACCGCAACGCAGAAGGCGAGTGGCTTGAGGCGGCTACCGCCTCGGGTGACAAAGGTGGACGTGTTCGAGTTACTGGTGAAGTTCATTTGGGAAGGCTTCGTATTTGCAGTTGATTTTTTGTTAGGATTCTAGGGATCGGCCCTCCCCGCTCCAGACCCCACATGTACGGGGATGTAATTGAACGTAATGAGCGCCACCGGCCCTCACCCGACAGGTGTTTTTCCGCATGAGCACGACCCTGCTGGTCGTCGACGATGACGACGAGATCCGCGAACTTCTTTGTGATTACCTTGCAGACGCTGGCTACAACGTGCTTGCCGCTGCCGACGGGGAGCAGATGCGTGAGCAGCTGGCCCGGCACAAGGTGGAGCTGGTGGTGCTCGACCTGATGCTGCCTGGCGAGGACGGCCTGAGCCTGTGTCGCCAGTTGCAGGCCACCCCCGGGCTGGCGGTGATCATGTTGTCGGCCAAGGGCAGCACGCTGGACCGCATCATCGGCCTGGAAGTGGGTGCCGACGACTACTTGGCCAAGCCCTTCGAGCCACGCGAGCTAATTGCCCGGATCAAGGCCGTGCTGCGCCGCCCGCAGCGCCTGAATACCCCCACCGAAGAACCCGTGGCGGTCGATGCGCAGCTGTTCGCAGGCTTTCGCCTGGAACATATCAAGCGCCTGCTCACCCGCCCCGATGGCCAGACCCTGACCCTGCCGCGCTCCGATTACCGGGTACTGCGCGAACTGCTGGAAGCCAACAACCGCGTGGTCTCCCGCGACCAGCTGACGCGCAGTGCGTTCGGCCGCGACCACCTGCCCGATGACCGCTCGGTGGACATGTGCGTCAGCCGCCTGCGCCAACACCTGCGCCGCGCACCCGCAGGCGCCGCGCAAATCCTCACCATCCGCAACGAGGGCTACCTGCTGACTATCGACCACCACGAGGCCGATGCCTGAGATGCGATGGCTTCGCCGGCTGTGGCCGCGCACCTTGTTTGGCCAGTTGCTGCTGATCATGGTCAGCGGCACGCTGGTGATCCAGTTGATGTCGAGCAGCATCTGGTTCGATGTGCGCTTTGCCCAGGTGCTCGAAGCCCCGGTGCGGCTGATCGCTGCGCGCAGTGCACCGCTGATTGCCCAGGCCGACTGCCACGCCGGGACGCTGCAGGTGCCAGCCCACTATCAACTGCGCTGCGCCGAAAGCCTGCCCACGTCGCAGCACGACGAGCGTCGTGGTCGCAGGCGCGTTGAATTGCTGTTGCAGCAGGCCCTCAAGTACGAGCTGGGGCATGCCCAGGAGGTGCGCCTGATAAAGGTGCAACTGACCGACGAACTGGGCCAGCCGATTGTCTGGCGTAGCCTGTTCGGCCTGCGCACGGCGCAGGCTCATATTCAGTTCGCGGTGCCGATGGCCGATGACCACTGGCTGACCATCGATGGCCAGGAGCTGCAAGGCTGGAGCGGTGAGTCGGCCTGGGTACTGATCAGTGATTACCTGTTGCGGGTGTATGCCCTGCGGATTGTCGCGGTATTGCTGGTGTGCCTGATTGCCGTACGCCTGTGCCTGCGCCCGTTGCGGCGCCTGGCCGATGCGGCACGTGGCCTGGGCGGCAACCTTGAGCAGCCGCCGCTGGCGCTGGATGGCCCGGAGGAAGTACGCCAGGCGGCCCAGGCCTTCAACGCCATGCAGCAGCGGCTGATTGCCATGGTCAACGACAAGGCCTATTTCCTCGCCGCCGTGTCCCACGACCTGCGCACCCCGCTCACCCGCATGCGCCTGCGCCTGGAGCGCCTGCCCGACGACGAGCACCGCCAGCGCCTGCGGCAGAACATCACGCAGATGGACGACATGATCGGCCAGGTGCTCGATTACCTGCGCGCAGGTGAGCAGCAAAATTTGCAGCAGGTAGACCTGGACCGGCTGGTGGCACGCCAGTGCGCGGACTTGGCCACCGCCGAAGAGCCATTACCGCTGCACGGCCAGGCGGGCAGCTTGCGGGTCGATGCGTTGCTGTTGCAGCGCTGCCTGCAGAACTTGCTGGTCAATGCATTGCGCTATGCCAGGGATGTTTCGGTCACACTAGAGCGGGCCACCACGGGGGTGTTCATCCATATCGATGACCGCGGGCCGGGGATTGCACCCGGTTTGCTGGCGACCATTACCGACCCCTTCGTGCGTGGTGAAGGGTCGCGCAACCAGGCGTCCGGGGGGTATGGGCTGGGGTTAAGCATTGTCCAGCGGATTGCTACCAGCCATGGCGGTGAGCTGATGCTGACGAACCGCGAGGGCGGGGGGTTGCGGGTTAGCGTATTGCTACCCCGCTAAGCCTTTGCGCGGCCCCCTGTAGGAGCGGCCTTGTGTCGCGATGGGCTGCGCAGCAGCCCCCGGATTTCAGCGTCACAGCGAAGATTGCTGGGGCTGGCTGCGCAGCCCATCGCGACACAAGGCCGCTCCTACAGGCGACCGCGCGCGGGCTTCAAGGCATTGTGAAGGCTTGGAAATAGATATTCACGTAACAGTCTTTTACCGATTACCCAGGTTTTCCCCTCCCCGCCTTTGCCTATCCTATGCCCGGTCATCCTGCCTGCGATGGACCCATGAAACACTCTCTACCCAGCCGCTATGCCTGCCTCGTTACCTGCCTCGTATTCACCTTCGCCAGCCTGCCGCTGCTGCCTCAGCATGCCTGGTTGTGGCCGCTGACGCTGATCACTGCATTGCTCAGCCTGGTTGGCCTCAATGACCTGCGCCAAAGCCACCATGCCGTACGGCGCAACTATCCGATCCTGGGCAACATCCGCTACCTGATCGAAACCATCCGCCCGGAAATCCGTCAATACCTGATCGAAGGCGACGACGACAAGCTGCCGTTCTCTCGCTCGCAACGCTCGCTGGTCTACGCCCGCGCCAAGAACGAAAGCGCCGAGAAAGCCTTCGGCACGCTCAACGACGCCTACAAGCCCGGCTTCGAGTTCATCAGCCATTCCATGCTGCCGGTGGCCACGCCAGACCCTGCCTCGTTCCGTATCGCCATTGGCGGGCCGCAATGCCGCCTGCCCTACTCGGCCTCGATCTTCAACATCTCAGCCATGAGTTTCGGCGCCCTCAGCGCCAACGCCATCGCCGCCCTCAACCGCGGCGCCCGCATGGGCCGCTTTGCCCATGACACCGGTGAAGGCAGCATCAGCCCTTACCACCGTGAACACGGCGGCGACCTGATCTGGGAAATCGGCAGTGGCTACTTCGGCTGCCGTACCGAGGACGGCCGCTTCGACCCGCAGCGCTTTGCCGAACAGGCGCGCTCGCCGCAGGTGAGGATCATCGAGATCAAGCTCAGCCAGGGTGCCAAGCCGGGCCACGGCGGCATCCTGCCGGGGCATAAGGTCAGCCCCGAAATCGCCCAGACCCGTGGCGTGCGCGTGGCTGAGGACTGCATCTCGCCGGCGGCGCACAGTGCCTTCCGCACACCAGTCGAATTGCTACAGTTCGTTGCCAGTCTGCGCGAGCTGTCGGGCGGCAAGCCGGTGGGCTTCAAGTTCTGCCTGGGCCACCCGTGGGAGTTCATGGGCATAGCCAAGGCCATGCTGGCCACCGGCATCACCCCGGACTTCATCGTGGTCGACGGCAAGGAAGGCGGTACCGGCGCAGCGCCCCGCGAGTTCAGCGACAACATGGGCGTACCGATGCGCGAAGGCCTGATGTTCGTCCACAACACCCTGGTCGGCCTGAACCTGCGCTCGAGTATCCGCATTGGCGCGGCGGGCAAGATTGTCAGCGCCTTCGACATTGCCAGCGTGCTGGCCATCGGCGCGGACTGGGTCAACTCGGCGCGCGGCTTCATGTTCGCCATTGGCTGCATTCAGTCGCAGAGCTGCCACACCAACAAGTGCCCGACCGGCGTGGCCACGCAAGATCCATTGCGCCAGCGGGCGCTGGTGGTGCCGGACAAGGCTGAACGGGTTGCCAGCTTCCATCGCAATACGTTGCACGCGTTGGCCGAAATGCTGGCCGCTGCAGGCCTGGAGCACCCGTCCGAGCTCAAGCCCAAGCACCTGGCACGGCGTATCAGCCCCAGCGAGATCGGCTTGTTTTCGGACTTGCACACGTTCCTCAAGCCGGGTGAATTGCTCAGTGGCTCGATTGAAAGCGAGTTTTATGCGCGGATGTGGCGGATGGCGCGTAGTGACAGCTTTGCGCCGGAGACAGGCAAGGGAGAGGTGAAGGTTGCAGAGGTGCGGCGTAGGGCAGTGGAACCGGCGTAAAGGCAAGGGCCGCGTTGCGGCCCATTCGCGGGGCAAGCCCGCTCCCACAGAGTGGAATGCAATCCCTTGTAGGAGCGGCCTTGCGTCGCGATGGGCTGCAAAGCAGCCCCCTAGGCCATCAGATCAGAATCAGAAGATGCTGATCGGGTACTCGACGAATACGCGGACTTCGTTGCCGTCGTCGTTGTAACCGTTCTGCTGCACGGCGTTGTTGGTACGCACGAACGAGCTACGCAGCTTGATCGACAGGTCCTTGGCCGGGCCGTCCTGCACCACGTAACGCACCTGGTTGAAGATCTCGCGCTCTTTACCTTCGCCGAAGCCCTGCGGGTTGGCATTGTTGCGGGTGTTGATGTTGTCACCCACCACGTAGGCCAGCTTGTAGGTCAGGCCAGGGATGCCGTAGGCACCGAAGTCCAGGCCGTAGCCCAGCTGCCAGGAGCGCTCGTCTTCGGCGTTGAAGTCGGACCAGTACGAGTTGGCCAGGTAGATGGTCGAACCACCGTCACCCACGCCACCCTGGTTCTGGTACCAGCCGTAGTTGTAGCCGGTGCTGCCAGTGCTGCGCTGGTGGGCGAGGGTGAACGAGTGCGGACCGTACGCGTAGGTGGCCGCCAGGCTCCAGATGGTGTTGGAGTCGCCGTTCAGGCCTGCAGCCTTGACGTACTTGTTGTTGATGTCCGACTTGTAGCCGTTGAAATCCAGGGTCAGGGACTGGTCGCTGGCAATCGGGAAGACGTAGTTCAAGCCCAGGTAGTGCTTGCGCATCACGTCTTCGTTGTCTGCGGTGTACAACGAACCGGTGAAGTTGTCGGTGAACTTGTAGCTACCGCCGAGCACGTTGATCGACTTCAGGCCACCACCGTCACGGCGCTCGGCGCTCTTGCGCGCTTCCTGGGTGAAGCGGCCGGCGTTCAGTTCCAGGCCCTGGATCTCTTTCGAGGTGATCAGGGTACCGGTGAAGCTTTCTGGCAGCAGACGCGCGTCATCGTACTGCAGCACTGGCAGTGCCGGCATCTGGTCACCGTACTTGAGCACGGTGTTGGAGATGCGGAACTTCACAGCGGCGCCGCCACGGGCCAGGTTATGCGGCGAGCTGGCGTTTCCGTCGGCATTGGTGGTTTCGTGCGGCTTGAAGAAGTCGACACCTGCGCCACCGTTGTGGCCCTTGCCGCCATCAAGGCGCAGGGCGTACAGGCCGAATGCGTCGACACCGACGCCGACGGTGCCTTGGGTGAAGCCAGAGGAGAAGTTGCCGATGACAGCCTGGCCCCATTCGATCTGGTCGTCGGTGCCGTGCTTCTTGTCACGGTTGATGTAGGCGTTGCGCAGAAGGACGTTGGCGTGGCTGTCCTCGATGAAGCCCTTGCTTTCGGCCTGGTCATTGGCCTGTGCCTGGGTCGCGGCGATCATCGCCAGGGCGACCAGGCTGATCCTGGTTTTCAACATGTTGTTTTCCTTATTTCTTAATCAAAAACGCTCTGCAATATGACGCCAGGAACCAACGCCCCTTCGTAGGTTCGACGCTATGCGGATCCAGACTTGAAGGCCTGCCGGTAACTGCACGGCGGCCTCTGGCAACAGCATGGCCAAAGGTATTGGCCAGCAGGCGTTGGCCGAATCCTAGCCGTGTGCGATTACAAATGTCAAAAACTCGTGAAATGCAGGTTGATATAACCAAAATAACCGGCGTATCTGGTGCATTTCCATGTAGCTTTGCGCTATCAGCGGGCAATTTATCTTGTGTAGGAAATAGCCTTTTGATCGAACGGACAATTTTCCTGTGCGCACCCGTCTGCGCCGGCGGCCGTTACAAAGGGATACATATGTAAAGACAACCCTTTACAAATAGCCAAGCCAGAGCAAATAGCAAGCATTACCATTCGCACCTCTTTTCTATCTTCCCGGTCCGGATGTTTCCATGCTTGTGCCCTGCCGCCTTTCACCCCTGACGCTTGGCCTGTCGCTGCTGTTCAGCGCCACCCTGGCCAGTGCCGCCACCACCACCTTGCCTGAGTTATCGGTAACCGCCGACAGCGAGCGCGAAAAGGACAACCCGCAGGTCAAGGAAGTGAGCACAGCCACCCGCACCTCGACGCCTTTGCGGTATGTACCCCAGGCCATCGACACGGTGAAGACTGTCAATGTGCTGGACTACGGCAGCAACACCCTGAGCAAGGCGCTGGAGGGCATTCCCAACGTCAGCAGCGGCGCCGATACCCGCTTCGACAGCGTGCGCATTCGCGGCTTCGAGGCCAGCAACGACTTCTACCTGGACGGCATTCGCGACGACAGCCAGTACATCCGTGACCTGCACAACATCGAGCGGGTCGAGGTGCTGAAGGGCCCGGCTGCGGTGCTGTATGGCCGCGGCAGCCAGGGCGGTCTCGTCAACCGGGTCAGCAAGGCACCAGAGCATGGCCGCCGCTCGAGCATCGAGGCACAGGCCGGCAGCGAAGACCTGCGCAGCCTGTATGCCGACCTCAGCGCCGACCCTAGCGACACGGTCAGCCTGCGCCTGAACATGGGCAACCAGGACAACAACAGCTTCCGCGACGGCATCGACGGCAGCCGCCAGTTGTTCGCCCCATCGGTCAGTTGGCAGATCAACCCCGACCTGAACTGGCTGGTGCAATACGAATACAGCCGCTACAACCGCACCCCGGACCGCGGCATCCCCGGGGTCAACGGCCGCCCGGCCGACGTCAGCCGCAGCACCACCTATGGCGACCAGCGCGACTACATTGACGACCGCGCCCAGTCGCTGCGCTCGCGCCTGAACTACCAGCTGAACGAAACCTGGCAGCTGCGCCATACCCTGGGCCTGTTCAAGCTCGACAGCGAGTTCGACAACACCTATGTCGTGGGCTACAACGCCGACAACAATAGCCTGACCCGCCAGCGCTGGCAGCAGGACCTGAACACCCGCAACCTGTTCAACAACCTGGAGGCCGAGGGTGACTTCGATACCTTGGGCCTGGAGCACAAGCTGTTACTGGGCCTGGAGTTCGGCAACCAGAAGCGTGACCCGGTGTTGTACCGCGCGCCAGAGCAGCGGCTGTCAGGCCTGGGTAAACCCGGTCGCGACCAGCAACACCCTGGCATACCGGCATTGTTCAGTGACAACCACACCGTGGTCGACAGCCGTGGCCTTTACCTGCAAGACCAGATCCGCCTGAACGATCAGTGGCAGATCCTTGCCGGCGTGCGCTTCGACCAGTTCGAAGTGGAAAGCACAAACAATCTGCGCAACCTGTCCGAGAAACAGGACAGCAATAGCACCAGCCCGCGCCTGGGCGTGGTCTACACACCGTGGCGCGACCATTCGTTCTACGCCTCGTGGAGCAAGACGTTTTCGCCGGTGGGCGGCGGCCTGATCGGCATCACCCCTGGGGCAACGGGCAACGCCAACGAAACCAAGCCGGAAGAAACCCGGCAGAAGGAAATCGGCGTGAAAAGCGACTGGCTCGACCAGCGCCTGACCACCACCCTGGCCATCTACGAGCTGGAGTTGTACAACCGCCGTACCCGCGACCCGATAATCCCGGAAAACATACTGCTGAGTGGCTTGCAGCGCTCACGCGGCATCGAGCTGACGGCTACCGGCAATATCGTCGGCAACTGGTATGTGCGCGGCGGCATCGGCCTGCAGGACGCCACCATCGTCAAGGACAACAACGGCCAGGAAGGCAACCGCATCAATGACGTGGCCAAGCGCAACGCCAGTCTGTTCGTGACCTGGAAGCCGGAGCTGGGCTGGTATGCCGAAACCGGCCTGACCCTGGTGGGTGAGCGTTATGCGGACAACCAGAACACCACGGTGTTGCCGGGGTATGGCCGTTGGGATGCGCTGGCGGGGTACCGCACCCATGACTGGGATGTGCGGGCGGCGTTGAGCAACATTGCCGACAAGACCTACTACAGCTCGGCGACCAGTGCGGCGCAGATCATGGTGGGCGACCCGCGTAGCCTGGTGGTGACGGGTAGTTACAGCTTCTGATTTTTGTTGCCTGTGCCGGCCTCTTCGCGGCTGAAGCCGCTCCTACAGGGATACCACAGGGTTCGAGACATGTGGTGTCCCTGTGGGAGCGGCTTTAACCGCGAAGAGGCCGCTACAGGTGTAATCAATCAGTGCCACACCGCCATCAGCGCCTGCATTTCTGCTTCGCTGATCAGCCCTTGGGGGTAGCGTCCGGCAAGCAGACGTCGTGGGTCGGTCGTCCTGACCCTGATGCTTCCATGCTGTTTCAACCACGTCGCCACAAGCCTGAGCGATGGGTGATCTACTGCCGATGGGCGCAAAGCCGACTCACTTGCTGCGTTCATTTCTACACGTACTCCCTGGCCCGTGAGCGGCTAAATCTACGTAAGTAGTGTTACAGATAAGAGAGCCCGGCCTGGCCGGGCTATCTATTTGAAAAACAATACAAAACATATGCCATACCAGGCCGCCGGACGTCGCCCGAAAAAAAAGCCCGTCACAAGACGGGCCTTTTCATTCGTGACGCGCTCAGCGCTTGACCGGCGCCGGCTGCTGCTGGGTCAGGCAGTGGATGTTGCCACCACCCAGCAACAGTTCGCGCCCCGGGATCATCACTACCTCGTGGTCGGGGAAGATCTTCGCCAGGATCGCTCTGGCTTCGGCATCTGCCGGGTCGTCGAAGCTTGGCGCGATGATGCCGCCGTTGACGATCAGGAAGTTCACGTAGGAACCTGCCAAACGCACCGATGGGTCGCGCTCCTGGCTGCCGGCCACCTGGTCGACACCGTCGCACTCTTCGGCAGTGGCAAACAGCGGCCCCGGGATCGGCATCTTGTGCACGATGAACTGACGGCCCTTGGCATCGCGGGTGTTCTTCAACACCTCCATGGCCGCGTGGCAGCGCGCATAGTTGGGGTCGTTGGAATCATCGGTCCAGGCCAGTAACACTTCGCCAGGGCGCACGTAACAGCAGAAGTTGTCGACGTGGCCGTCGGTTTCGTCGTTGTACAGGCCGTCCGGCAACCACACCACGGTATCGACCGCCAACTGGTCACGCAGCACCGCTTCGATCTGCTCGCGGTTCAGGTGCGGGTTACGGTTACGGTTGAGCAGGCATTCCTCGGTGGTGATCACCGTGCCTTCACCGTCCACGTGGATCGAGCCGCCTTCGAGCACGAAACCTTCGGTGTGGTAGCGCTGGCAGCGCTCCATTTCCAGCACCTTGGCAGCCAGTTCCTCGTCGCGGTTCCACGGCGCGTACAGGCCGCCATCGAAGCCGCCCCAGGCATTGAAACCCCAGTCCACGCCGCGTACTTCACCCTGGTCGTTGATGACAAAGGTCGGGCCGGTGTCGCGCACCCAGGCGTCGTCGTTGCTGATTTCGACCACACGAATGTTCGGCTGGTCGAGCTGGCGACGGGCATTTTCGTATTGGCCAGCAGAAACCGCAACGGTAACCGGCTCAAAGCGGGCAATGGCCTTGGCCAGGGTTACATGAGCAGCCTGCGCCGGCTTGCCGCCCAGGCGCCAGTTGTCCGAACGCTCCGGCCAGACCATCCACACCTGGGTTTGCGGGGCCCACTCGGCGGGCATGTGGAAACCATCGGCACGGGGCGTGGAATTGAGGGTTTTCATGGGAGACCTCTGTGATGGCCCTGAGCCGGCGTCTGCCAAGGGCGTTGATCAGTTGGATAACAATCCGGTGTGACAGTTCTGGAGGGTACGATACCCCTATTTCAGCCAACTTATAACCGATATGTATCGACATAAACAAGCTTAAAAATTCTGAATCCGTGGAAAAGTGCGACATAAAGCCGATATCAATCCGAGTAACGACCTGACTCAGCAGCACTGCGATGATTTTTGCCTACTGTCGCCCGTAACGACAGGCTAGGCTGCAGAGACCTGCACATGGAATTTTCAGAGGCGTCCCGATAATGCGCATACTCATCACAGGCGGCGCTGGCTTCATTGGCTCAGCCCTGGTACGCCACCTGATCGCCCACACCGGGCATGAGGTGCTCAACCTCGACAAGCTGACCTACGCCGGCAACCTCGAGTCGCTGCACAGTGTTGCCAGCAACAGCCGCTATGAATTCGTCCAGGCCGACATTGCTGATACGGACACCGTCAGTGCAGTGCTTGAACGCTTTCAACCCGATGCGATCATGCACCTGGCGGCCGAATCGCATGTAGACCGATCGATCGACGGACCGGCGGCCTTTATCCAGACCAATATCGTCGGGACCTATGCCCTGCTGGAGGCGACGCGCGCCTGGTGGAGCCAGCTCCCGGACGCCAGGCGTACCGCGTTTCGCTTTCACCATATTTCCACTGACGAGGTGTATGGCGACCTGCATGGCGCCGACGACTTGTTCCGCGAGACTACGCCCTATGCGCCCAGCTCGCCCTATTCGGCCAGCAAGGCGGCTTCGGACCATCTGGTCCGCGCCTGGCATCGCACCTATGGCCTGCCGGTGCTGGTCACCAATTGCTCGAACAACTATGGCCCCTATCACTTCCCCGAAAAGCTGATCCCGCTGGTGATCCTCAATGCCTTGGCAGGCAAACCGCTACCGGTTTACGGCAACGGCCAGCAGGTGCGTGACTGGCTGTTCGTCGAGGACCACGCCCGGGCGTTACTGGAAGTGGCCACCCGAGGCCAGGTCGGCGAGACCTACAATATCGGCGGCCACAACGAACAGAAGAACCTCGATGTGGTGCATGCGATCTGCGCCTTGCTTGAAGAGCTGGCACCGCAACGGCCGGCCGGCGTGGCCCGCTACGCAGACCTGATTACCTACGTGCAGGACCGCCCTGGCCATGATCTGCGCTATGCCATCGACGCCGGCAAGATCGAGCGTGAACTAAGCTGGGTACCGCAGGAAACCTTCGCCAGCGGCCTGCGCAAGACGGTGCAGTGGTACCTGGCCAACCTGGAGTGGTGCCGCCACGTCCAGGATGGCAGTTATCAAGGTGAACGACTGGGCAACAACAACCTCAAGGAGCTTATTGCATGACCAAGGGCATCGTCCTTGCCGGAGGCTCCGGCACCCGTCTGCACCCTATCACCCTAGGTGTGTCCAAACAGTTGCTGCCGATCTACGACAAGCCGATGATCTACTACCCGCTGTCTGTACTGATGCTCGCCGATATCCGTGAAATCCTGCTGATTTCCACCCCGCAGGACCTGCCCCAGTACCGCCAGCTGTTCGGTGATGGCAGCCAGTTCGGCGTCCACATCAGCTACGCCGAGCAACCTTCACCAGACGGGCTGGCTCAGGCATTCCTGATTGGTGAGCAATTCATCGGCGACGACTCGGTGTGCCTGATCCTCGGCGACAACATCTTCCACGGTCAGAGCTTCACCGAACAATTGCAACGGGCGGTCAGCCATGCCAGCGGGGCAACGGTATTCGGGTATTGGGTCAAGGACCCGGAACGCTTCGGCGTGGTCGAGTTCGACGAACAGGGCCACGCCCTTTCAATCGAAGAAAAGCCCCTGCAACCCAAGTCCAGCTACGCGGTGACCGGCCTATACTTCTACGACAACGATGTGGTCGAGATTGCCAAGGGCATCCGCCCCTCAGCCCGTGGCGAGCTTGAAATCACCGACGTGACCAATGCCTACCTCAAGCGTGGCGACCTGCGCGTGGAACGTTTCGGGCGCGGCTTCGCGTGGCTTGATACCGGCACCCATGAAAGCCTGCTGGATGCCTCGCAGTACGTTCAAACCATCGAAAACCGCCAGGGCCTGAAAGTGGCGTGCCTGGAGGAAATTGCCTTCAACAAGGGCTGGATCACCCGCGACCAGCTATTGGCCAAGGCCGAGAAACTGAAAAAGACCGGCTACGGCCAGTACCTGGGCAAACTGGCCAACGAAACGACATGAACATCATCCCGACCAAAATCCCCGACGTACTGATCATAGAGCCCAAGGTTTTCGGCGACAGCCGCGGCTTTTTTTTCGAAGCGTTCAATGCCCGTGACTTCAAGCAGCACACTGGCGTTGACGCGCACTTTGTCCAGGACAACCACTCACGCTCGGTCAAAGGCGTGCTGCGTGGCCTGCACTACCAGGTGGAAAACACCCAAGGCAAGCTGGTGCGCGTGGTGCAGGGCGAGATCCGCGACATCGCCGTGGATGTGCGCAAGCGCTCGCCCACCTTCGGCCAATGGGTAGCGATAAACCTGTCGGCCGACAACCGCCGCCAGCTGTGGATTCCACCCGGGTTCGCCCATGGCTTTGCCGTCATGAGCGAGTCGGCCGAGTTCTTATACAAGACCACCGATTACTACAACCCGAGTGCAGACCGCTGCATCCGCTGGGATGACCCTGAACTGGCGATCGACTGGCAGCTGGATGCGCCACCGCTGCTGTCCGAAAAAGACAAACTCGGCGTACCGTTCAGCAAGGCTCAAGCGCTGCCATGAAGATTCTCGTCTGCGGCCACAACGGCCAGGTCGCGCAGGCCTTGCAGAAGCACTTGGCAGGCTTGGGCGAGTTGCATGTGCTGGGTCATCAGCAACTGGACCTGGCAGCACCCGAAAGGTTGCGTACAACACTGCGACAGCTCGCCCCCGAGCTGATCATCAACGCGGCCGCCTATACGGCCGTGGACCAGGCAGAGCAAGAGCCGGAGCGGGCCTTTGCCATCAATGCCGATGGCCCTCGCGTGCTCGCCGAAGAAGCGGCAAGGCTCGACGCGCCGTTGATTCACTTTTCTACCGACTATGTCTTCGATGGCGACAAGCCCACGCCCTATACCGAAAACGATGTGCCCAACCCTTTGAGCGTCTACGGCCAAAGCAAGCTGGCCGGGGAGCGGGCAATTGCCGCCGTTGCCGGAAAACACCTAACCCTGCGTACCAGCTGGGTTTACTCGCAATACGGGCGCAACTTTCTGCTGACCATGCAGCGCCTGCTGCAGGAAAAGCCCCAGTTGCGCGTAGTCGACGACCAGATAGGTGCCCCGACCTGGGCCACAACCCTCGCCACCAGCACCCGCACGCTGATCGAGCGCTGGCAGTCCGGTGAGGCGGGGGCATGGGGTACGTATCACCTGACGGCGCAAGGCGCGACTTCCTGGTTCGGCTTCGCCCAGGCGATCGGCGAACATTTGAAGGCCCGGGGCCAGCCCTGCGCCGAGCTGCTTCCTATCCCGTCCAGCGAGTACCCCACGCCTGCCCGCAGGCCGCTCAACTCGAGGCTGGACTGCTCGCGCCTGGCCCATGAGTGGCAAATCAGCCTGCCGCACTGGCAGCAAGCGCTGAGTGATTGCCTCAAGTAGCGCATAATTGCGTCAGACTCTTCTGGCGCTTTTACGTGATGATTGCAAAACCCACGCCCCCACGCCGTCCCCGCTGGCGCAGCCTGGCCCTGTTGGCCCTGTGCCTTGCCCCGCTCCTGTGGCCGCTGCATCATTTGGCCGAACGCTATTACCAGGAAGAGCTGGCCTCGCAGAACCGCCAGACCCTCGACCTGTACGTGGCCAACCTGCTCGGCACCCTGCACCGCTACGAAACCTTGCCGCAGATCCTCGGCGACCTGCCGGCATTGCGTGGCGTGCTGGCCGACCCGCTCCGCCTGGAGGCGGTAACCAACGCCAACCGCCTGCTCAAGGGTATCGTGCAGCAGACCGGTGCCGAGGTGATGTACCTGATGGATGTCAGCGGCAACACCCTGGCGGCCTCCAACTGGGACAAGCACGACAGCTTCGTCGGGCGCAATTTTGCCTTCCGCCCTTACTTCAACGAAGCCATGGCCGGCCATCTGGGCCGCTTTTTCGGCCAAGGCACCACCTCGGCCAAGCGCGGCTACTTCTTTGCCGCCGCCGTACGCGACCGCGAGCGCCTTGTCGGCGTGCTGGTGGTCAAGGTCGACCTCGACCACACCGAAACCCTGTGGGGCCGTACCCCCGAGCAGCTGTTGCTGACCGACCACAATGGCGTGGTCATTCTTACTTCGCGGCCCGACTGGCGCTTCCGTGCCACCCGGGTGCTGAGCGAGGCCGAGCGCCAGGCAATCATTGCCATCCAGCCCTACCCGACCCAAGCCCCGCAACCGCTGGTGCTCAACCCGGACGCCTGGATCACCCAGACCCGCGACATCAAGGAAACCGGTTGGCAAGTCAGCATCCTCGCCCCGCGCACCCTGGTCGACCGTTCGGTGCAAACGGTGATGGCCATCGGCGCCGGCACCTTGCTGGTGGTCATGCTGCTGGCCGGGCTGGTGATGCAGCGGCGCCGCCATTACATCGACCGCATCGGCCTTGAAGCCCGCGGCCGCCAGGAGCTGGAAAAGCGCGTGGCGGAACGGACCGCCGACCTCGAAGGCCTCAATACCCGCCTCAAACGCGCCGTACTCGAGCGTGAAAACGCCCAGCAAGAGGCGGTGCGCGCCCAGGACGAACTGGTGCAGGCCGGCAAGCTGTCGGTACTCGGCACCATGTCGGCGAGTATCAGCCACGAGCTCAACCAGCCGCTGGCAGCCATTCGCAGCTACGCGGAAAACGCCGAGATACTGCTCGACCACCAACGCACCGAAGACGCCCGCGGCAACCTCAAGCTGATTGGCGAGCTGACCGGGCGCATGGCCTCGATCATCGCCCACCTGCGCGCCTTTGCCCGCCGCGACCGCCATGCCCCGGAAAGCGTGGCCCTGCAGCCTGCCCTGGACGATGCTCTGGCGCTGTTGGCCAAGCGGCGCCGGGCAATGGCCGTTGAGCTGATCCGCGACCTGCCGGAAGCCACCCTGTGGGTGCAAGCCGGCGAAACCCGCCTGCGCCAGGTGCTGGGCAACCTGCTGGCCAATGCCCTCGACGCCCTCACCGAGAAAGCCAACCCGCGCCGCCTGTGGCTAAGTGCCGAGCGGCGCGACGAGTGCGTCTACCTGTACATCCGCGACAACGGCCCCGGTTTCAGCCGCCAGGCCCTGGAGCACGCCAAGGAGCCGTTCTTCACCACCAAGACCCGCACCCAGGGCCTGGGCCTGGGGTTGGCCATCTGCGAAAGCCTGATGCGCGCGCTGGGCGGTGAGCTGCTGCTGGCCAACCACCCGGAAGGTGGCGCCCTGCTCACCCTGCAGCTACGTGTAGCCGCGCCTGGCGCTACTTTGCCCAATTCGGAGGACCCCTCGGCATGACCACCGAGACACAGATCGACAGCCACGCCCAGGTCATCCTGGTCGATGACGACCCGCACCTGCGCCAGGCCCTGAGCCAGACCCTGGACCTGGCCGGGCTGAAAGTGGTCGCGCTCGCCGATGCCCAAGGCCTGGCCGAACGGATCGAGGCCGACTGGCCCGGCGTGGTGGTCAGCGATATCCGCATGCCCGGCATCGATGGCCTGCAGCTGCTGGCGCAACTGCACGGCCGCGACAGCGAGCTGCCGGTGCTGCTGATCACCGGCCACGGCGATGTCCCGTTGGCCGTGCAAGCGATGCGCGCCGGGGCTTATGACTTTCTTGAAAAACCCTTTGCCACCGACGCCCTGCTCGACAGCGTGCGCCGCGCCCTGGCCCTGCGCCGCCTGGTACTGGACAACCGCAGCCTGCGCCTGGCCCTGAGTGACCGTCAGCAGCTGGCCACGCGCCTGGTCGGCCAGTCGCCGTCCATGCAGCGCTTGCGCGAGCAGATCGGCGCCTTGGCCGGTACCCGCGCCGATGTGCTGATTCTGGGTGAAACCGGCGCCGGCAAAGAGGTGGTGGCCCGTGCCCTGCACGACCTGTCGAGCCGCCGCGAGGGGCCGTTCGTGGCGATCAACGCCGGGGCGCTGGCCGAGTCGGTAGTGGAAAGCGAGTTGTTCGGCCATGAGCCTGGCGCGTTCACGGGGGCGCAGAAGCGCCGCATCGGCAAGTTCGAGTTCGCCAACGGTGGCACGCTGTTCCTCGACGAAATCGAGAGCATGAGCCTGGATGTGCAGGTGAAGCTGCTGCGCATGCTGCAGGAGCGGGTGGTCGAACGCCTGGGTGGCAACCAGTTGATCCCGCTCGACATCCGCATCATTGCCGCAACCAAGGAAGACCTGCGCCAGTCTGCCGACCAAGGGCGCTTCCGCGCCGACCTGTATTACCGCCTGAACGTCGCGCCGCTGCGTATTCCGCCGCTGCGCGAGCGTGGCGATGACATTTTGGTGTTGTTCCAGCACTTTGCCGACGCCGCCAGCCAGCGCCACGGCCTGTCACCGCATGTGCTGCAGCCGGCCCAGCGGGCCATGCTGTTGCGCCACGACTGGCCAGGTAACGTACGCGAGCTGCAGAACGCTGCCGAGCGTTTCGCCCTGGGCCTGGAGCTGGCCCTGGACGGCCAGGCGCCGCCAGCACCCGCTGCTGCGGTGCCGATGCTGAGCGGCAACCTGAGCGAACAGGTCGAGCAGTTCGAACGCTCGCTGATCGCCGCCGAACTGGCCCAGCCACACAGTTCCATGCGCAGCCTGGCCGAAGCGCTGGGCATCCCCCGCAAGACCCTGCACGACAAGCTGCGCAAGCACGGCTTGAGCTTCGACGGCGGCAGCGGCGGGCATGACGATCAAGAGGACCACCGTTGATGGGCACCGAAAGCCAATACCTGCAGGCCGTACTGCACAGCGACATCCCCCTGACCCGCGAAATGGGCCTGGAAGTGATCGATTGGCAGCAGTACACCCTGCGCCTGCAATTGCCGCTGGCGGCCAACGTCAACCACAAGAGCACCATGTTTGGCGGCAGCCTGTACTGCGCGGCGGTGCTGGTGGGCTGGGGCTGGTTGCACCTGCGCCTGCGTGACCAGGGGATCGATGACGGGCATATCGTCATTCAGGAAGGGCAGATCAGTTATCCACTGCCGGTTACCGGTACGGCGGTGGCACGCTGTGCGGCACCGGACGAAAAGGCCTGGGAAAGGTTCCTGAACATGTACCAGCGGCGCGGGCGGGCGCGGTTGACGCTGGAGACCACGGTGAGCAATGCCGGGAGTGATGAGCCGGCGGTTACCTTCAGCGGCCAGTACGTGCTGCACCGCTGAAAACGAAGGCTGTCGCGATCCCTGTAGGAGCGGCCTTGTGTCGCGATCGGGCCGCAAAGCGGCCCCAGGGTTTCAGCTCCGCCGCCGAAATTGCCGGGGCCGCGTTGCGGCCCGATCGCGACACAAGGCCGCTCCTACAGGTTCGGGGCAAAGCTGTCAGATCAGCTCAAGGAAGGCCTGGCGCCATGTCGCCTCTGCCGGCAACGCCAGGAAATACGGGTTAAGCAACGACTCGCGCGGCGGATAGCGGAACGGCAACCCGTCCAGCCCGATCACCTCACCACCCGCCCCTTCAACCACACCCTGTGCCGCAGCAGTGTCCCACTGCGAAGTCGGCGCCAGGCGTGGGTAACAATCGGCGCTGCCCTCGGCCAACAGGCAGAACTTCAGCGAGCTACCAATATTGGCCAGCTCCAGTTCACCCACCGCAGCCCCCAACCCGGCCAACAGTGCCTCCTGCTCGGGGCTGGAATGCCGACGGCTGGCCACCACGGTGAAGCGCTCACCTGCCCCCGGCGCGTTGCGCACCTGAATCGGCTGAGCAGCCTCACCCGCCTCGGCCCGCCACGCGCCGAATTCACGGCCACCGAAATAGCAGCGCCCGTTGGTCGGCATCGACACCACGCCAAACACCACCTCGCCGTTTTCGATCAAGGCAATGTTGACCGTGAATTCCTCGCTCCCGGCAATGAACTCCTTGGTGCCGTCCAGCGGGTCGACCAGCCACCAGCGGTTCCAGCCCTGGCGCTCGGCCAGGGCTATGTTGCAATCCTCTTCGGACAACACCGGAATCTGCGGCGCCAGCGCCAGCAGGCCATCGGCAATCACCCGGTGCGCCGCCAGGTCGGCAGCGGTTACCGGCGAATCGTCGGCCTTGTTGGTTACCACCACATCGGCACGCCAGAACGGCAGGATCGCTTCGCCTGCGGTCAGCGCCAGCTTGACCACTTCATGCATCAGTTGCAGGTCGTTCATAGTTCCAGCAGCCCCCGCTGAACCAGCAGGTCACGCGCCAGGTACAGCGCTGCCAGGGCGCGACCTTCGGTGAATTGCGGGTGCATGGCCAACGCCGACAGCTCGCGCAGGTTGACTTTGTCGACCCGCATCGGCTCCGGCTCATCGCCTTCCAACTGTTCTTCGTACAGGTCGCTGGCCAGCACCACCTGGATCTTCTGGCTCATGTAGCCCGGCGACAGCGAAAGTTCGGTCAGGTGTTCCAGTTGCCGCGCACCAAACCCGGCTTCTTCCTTCAGCTCGCGGTCAGCAGCGGCCAGCACGTCTTCGCCCGGCTCGATCAGGCCCTTGGGCAATGACAGCTCGTATTCATCGGTACCGCCGCAGTATTCCTCGACCAGCACGGCGTGTTCCGCGTCGAGCATGGCCACGATCATCACCGCGCCATAGCCGTTACCCCGCCCCACCAGCCGCTCGTAGGTACGCTCGTTGCCATTGCTGAAGCGCAATTGCACGGCTTCGACGCGAAACAGGCGGCTGCTGGCGACGATTTCGCGGCTGAGGACGGTGGGTTTCTGGCGCATGGGGCGGCTCCTTGGCGTGAACGGGTTACTATACCGTGGCTTGCCGACTGAACGAGAGTTTCCCATGCCTGTTCTTCCTTGGTCTGACATCGATACCGTCCTGCTGGACATGGACGGCACCCTGCTCGACCTGCATTACGACAACCGCTTCTGGCTGGACCACCTGCCCCAGCGCTATGCCGAGCTGCATGGTGTGAGCCGGGCCATGGCGGAAATGGAGCTGCAACCCCTGTTCGAGCGCAATGCCGGCACCCTGAACTGGTATTGCCTGGACTTCTGGAGCCGCGAACTGCGCCTGCCTATCCGCGAGCTGAAACAGGAAATTGCCGACCTGATCGCCTTACGCCCGGATGCCGACACCTTCCTGGCAGCGATTCGCGACGCCGGCAAGGGCGTTGTGATGATCACCAACGCCCATCGGGATTCGCTGTCGCTGAAGCTGGAGCGGGTAGAGCTGGCGCCGTATTTCGAGCGGCTGATCAGCTCGCATGACTATGGCTACCCAAAGGAAAGCCCGCAGTTCTGGGATGCCTTGCAGGCAGACATCGGTTTTGTGCCGGCGCGCAGCCTGTTCATTGATGACACCCTGGCGATATTGCGCAGTGCGCGGCGTTTTGGTGTGGGGCATTTACTGGCGGTGCGCCAGCCGGATAGCCAGGCACAGCCGCGTGATACCGAGGAGTTTGCTGCGGTCGAGGATTACCTGGATTTATTGGTAGGGTTGTGAGGGCCCTATCGCCGGCAAGCCAGCTCCCACAGGATCACCATAGACCTGAAGTCTTGTGGGATCCTTGTGGGAGCTGGCTTGCCGGCGATAGGGCCGGTACAAGCTGCAGAGATCATTCAGGAATACGCAGCACCTGCCCCGGGTAGATCTTGTCCGGGTGCGAGAGCATCGGCTTGTTGGCCTCGAAGATCTTGTTGTACTGGTTGGCATTGCCGTACACCACCACGGAGATGGCCGACAGCGTGTCACCCTTTTTCACCGTGACGAACCGCGCCGCCGTCACCACCGGCCCGGTCACGGTGATCTGATCGTCAACGCTGGCCACACCATTGATATTGCCGGCTGCCAGAATGATCTTCTCCTTCTCCTCCTGGCTGGCCACCTCGCCCTTGAGTATGATCTTGTCACCCTCTACAGTGGCGCTGATGTTGGGGTTGCCCAGGCCAACCTTGGCAACGTGCTCTTTGAGCTGCTCCTCTGCTTTGGCATTGCCCGGAGTGAGAAGGTCGATCAACTTCTCGCCGGCTTCTTTCACGAAACTGAACAGGCTCATTGCGTTCTCCTTGTTGACGTAAACCTCGGAGACGGAAGTCTAGGCCAGGATTTCCCTGCCTGCCCCACCTGCGACCAATCGACGCGCTCTATCAAGGCATAGAGCCTAGCGATTAGACGCCGCCTGCCGGCACGCCTAGGCTTGTGCTATTACCAAGCCGCCGAATGAACAGCCTGCCCCGATGAACAGCAAACCTCCGGTCTGCGCGGCCTCATCGCCTTTGTCCATGCCCGCCGCCAGCAACACCTACGATTACATCCAGCTCAGCGACAGCACACGCAGCAGCACGCCGCTGGCCGAAGAAGTGGCGCTGGCCATTGTCTACAACGGCCTCAACCAGGCAGTGATGCTGGTTAGCCCCACCGACCTGGAAGACTTCGCCGTCGGCTTCAGCGTCGGCAGCGGTATTGTTGAAGGCACCACGGAAATCTATGACCTCAAGCTGTCCGGCAGCGGCTCGGCGTTGTACGCCGACCTGGAAATTTCCAGCCGGGCGTTCTGGAACCTGAAAAACCAGCGTCGCCAGTTGGCCGGTACCAGTGGCTGCGGCCTGTGTGGGGTCGAAGCGCTGGAGCAGGCATTGCCAGAGCTGAACGTGCTGCCCGGCGCGCCCCTGCCCCCGGCCCAGTGGCTGGTCGGCCTGCGCGAGCGCATCGATGCCTTCCAGCCGCTGGGCCGGCATTGCGGCGCGGTGCATGCGGCACTGTTCATGGACCGCTATGGCGAGCTGCTGCTGGGCCGTGAAGACATTGGCCGGCACAACGCCCTCGACAAGCTGATCGGCGCCCTGCTGCGCCAAGGCATCGACAGCCAGGGTGGCCTGGCCATCGTCACCAGCCGCTGCAGTTTGGAACTGATCCAGAAGGTGCTGCGTGCCGGCATCCAGACCTTGGTCAGCCTGTCGGCCCCCACCGGCCTCGCCCTGCAGTGGGCGCGCAAGCACAACCTCAACCTCATCCATTTGCCCAAGCACAGCGCACCGCGGGTCTACAGCCCAGCGGCGGAGTCGTAACAGCCGTGACCTCGTACCAGCACCTTCCAGAAAACGCCCCAGCCTCTGCCCCTCGCTACAAGCCCTACCACGGCCCCGCCGGTGGCTGGGGCGCGCTGCGCAGCGTGGCCAAGGCCTGGGTCGGCAGCGACAACGCGCTGAAAAACATTCGCGCCCTGCTCAAGACCAACCAGAACGGCGGTTTCGACTGCCCCGGCTGCGCCTGGGGCGACTCGCCGGAAAGCGGCATGGTCAAGTTCTGCGAGAACGGCGCCAAGGCCGTGAACTGGGAGGCGACCAAACGCCGTGTCGACGCCGCCTTCTTCGCCCGCTACAGCGTCACTGCGCTGCTGCAGCAAAGCGACTACTGGCTGGAGTATCAGGGGCGCCTGACCGAGCCGATGGCCTACGATGCGGCCAACGACCGCTATCAGCCGATCAGCTGGGACGCTGCCTTCGCCCTGATCGCCCGCGAACTGAACAAGCTGGCCAGCCCTGACCAGGCCGAGTTCTACACCTCGGGGCGGGCCAGCAACGAAGCTGCCTACCTGTACCAGCTGTTCGTGCGCGCCTACGGCACCAACAATTTCCCCGACTGTTCAAACATGTGTCACGAGGCCAGCGGCGTGGCGCTGGGGCAAAGCGTCGGCGTCGGCAAGGGCACCGTCACCTTCGACGATTTCGAGCATGCCGACGCGATTTTTGTCTGGGGCCAGAACCCCGGCACCAACCACCCACGCATGCTCGACCCGCTGCGCGACGCGGTAAAACGTGGCGCCCAGGTGGTATGCATCAACCCGCTCAAGGAACGTGGCCTGGAACGCTTCCAGCACCCACAGAACCCGCTGGAGATGCTGACCAACAGCGACCGGCCGACCAACACTGCATTCTTCCGCCCGGCGTTGGGCGGCGACATGGCGATGCTGCGTGGCATGGCCAAGTTCGTTCTGCAGTGGGAGCGCGAAGCCCAGGCCAACGGCGAACCGGCAATTTTCGACCACGCTTTCATTGCCGAACATGGCCATGGCGTCGACGAATACCTGGCGGCGGTGGACGCCACGCCGTGGGAGCACATCCAGACGCAGTCCGGCCTGACCCTGGCCGACATCGAACTGGCCGCGCGCATGTACTGCCGTGGCAAGCGAGTGATCATGTGCTGGGCCATGGGCATCACCCAGCACCGCCATTCGGTGCCGACCATTCAGGAAATCGTCAACCTGCAGATGCTGCGCGGCAACATCGGCGCGCCAGGTGCAGGCCTGTGCCCGGTTCGCGGCCATAGCAACGTGCAGGGTGACCGCACCATGGGCATCAACGAACGCCCGCCCGTGGCGCTGCTGGATGCCATGGAAAAACGCTTCGGCTTCGCCGTGCCACGGCACAATGGCCACAACACCGTCGAGGCGATCCACGCCATGCTCGATGGCCGGGCCAAGGTATTCATCGGCCTGGGCGGCAACTTCGCCCAGGCCACGCCGGATACCGAGCGTACGGCCAAGGCGCTGCGCAACTGCGAGCTGACCGTGCACATGAGTACCAAGCTCAACCGCAGCCACCTGATCCACGGTAAGCAGGCACTGATCCTGCCGTGCCTAGGCCGCACCGACATCGACCTGCAGGCCGACGGCCCACAGGCGGTCACGGTCGAGGATTC
Source organism: Pseudomonas sp. NPDC089407 (assembly GCF_044900445.1). Taxonomy (NCBI): domain Bacteria; kingdom Pseudomonadati; phylum Pseudomonadota; class Gammaproteobacteria; order Pseudomonadales; family Pseudomonadaceae; genus Pseudomonas; species Pseudomonas sp. NPDC089407. The sequence goes on along the minus strand of NZ_JBJDNB010000006.1, from coordinate 124,979 downwards.
GTTCAGCATGGTTCACGCCTCTAACGGTCAACTGCAGCCACTGTCGACGCAAATGCGCTCGGAGCCTGCGGTAATTGCCGGTATTGCCGCCGCTACATTGGGCAAGACGCCGGTGGATTGGCACTGGCTGGTGGCCGACTACGACCGCATCCGCGACCTGATCGGCGACACCATTGCCGGTTTCAGCGGCTTCAACCAGCGCCTGCAGCACCCGGGCGGTTTCTACCTGGGCAACAGCGCGGCCAGCCGCGAATGGAAGACCAGCACCGGGCGCGCCAATTTCAAGGCCAACCTGTTGCCCGATACGTTGCTCGACGAGCGCGTGCGTGCCAGCGGCCAGTTGCCGGACCTGATCATGCAGTCGATGCGCTCGCACGATCAGTACAACACCACCATTTATGGCCTGGACGACCGCTACCGCGGCGTGCGTGGCCAGCGCGAGGTGCTGTTCGTCAACGAAGCCGACATCATCCGCCTGGGTTTCCAGCCGGGGCAGAAGGTCGACATCGTGTCGTTGTGGGGGGATGAGCATGTGCGCCGGGTGCACGGCTTCACGTTGCTGGCGTTCGATATCCCGGCAGGCCAGGCCGCGGCTTACTACCCTGAAGTGAATCCGCTGGTGCCGCTGGAGAGCATTGGTGATGGCAGCCATACACCGACATCCAAATTCATTGCCATCAAGCTGGAGCGGGCGCGGGACGACGGGCGTATCCTGTAGGACATCTGTTGGCCTTTTCGCGGCTAAAGCCGCTCCCACAGGTACACCACAGGCCTGAAGCTAGCGCTGAACCTGTAGGAGCGGCTTTAGCCGCGAAGAGGCCGGAAGCCCCAGCGCAAAATGCAAAAAGCCCTGTACCGCAACGGTTCAGGGCTTTGTCATAAAGATCTCAGACAGCCGAACTACGATAAAGTTTCACAGCAAATACAGTAACTTAGAGAATTGTGTACAACTCGTGTTACTCGTCGGATTTCCGTTGCCAGCCACCTCGCTTAGCCTCAAATTCGCCTCGTCATCCCTATGAGGCTCTCTTGATGAAGAAGTACTCCTCGATTCTGTTGTTGTCTTTCAGCTTGCTCAGCGGCGTTGCCATGGCAGGCGGCACCACCGAGGCCGGCATTGGCGGCGCATTGGGTGGGGTACTGGGCTCCGTGGTGGGCAACTCCATCGGCGGTAGCACCGGCGGCGCCATTGGTGCTGGCCTGGGCGGCGCGGCAGGCGGTGCCCTGGGCGCCGACAAGCGCCAGCGCGGGGAAGCCGCAATCGGCGGCGCGCTGGGCGCTGCGGGCGGTAACGTGGTCGGTCGCTCGGTCGGCGGCACCACAGGTAGCTACATTGGCGCAGCCGCTGGCGGCGGTGCCGGTGGCGCACTGGGTAACTACATGGGCAACAAGGCCGACGATGACGAGCGCCATGACGACCGTCGTTACCGTCGCGGCTACGACGACGACCGTCGCCACTACGACCGTGGTCACCACTATGGCCACCGCAAGCACAAGCGCCACTGGCGCGACTAACGCCTGAGGGCCCTGCCCCGGCAACAAAAGCCCCGCCCCTACCGGCGGGGTTTTTTTATGCCTGTTGCCCCAGCACCAGGCCGGAAAGAATCACCTGCAGCGCCTCTGGCAACACCACAGGCCGCCCGCTGGCGCGTTCAATGAACACTTGCACCACCGTGCCCGCCGCACATGCCTCCGGCTCCCCAGGGCGATACAGCGCCAGGCGATACTCCACCGTACTGCCCGCCAGGCGCGTTACCCCCAGCCCAACCTCCAGCACGTCCGGGAAGCCCGGCAATGCGTAGAAGTCTGCCGCCGAACTGACCACGAAAGCCGCCAGCGCGCCGTCACGCAAGTCCAGCTCGGCCTGCTCAACGAGGAACGCCTGTATCGCGGTTTCGAAGAAGCCATGCACGGTGGCCCCGGCGATATGGCCATTCAGGTCGTTGTCCTGCGGGCGGGTGAGGATCGGGTGGAAGTGGGAGAAGGCAGTGCGCTGAGGGGATTCAGTCATGAGTTATCCACAGTTGGTTGCAATCGAAAAGGAAGCTTCCCACATCAAGTTCGGAAGGCCTATAGTCGCAATCAACTATAGATTGCATAGCATGATCAGTCCCGATGACTCCGAGAAAAACACCCATGCCAACCCATCATCTCGACCATGCCAACCTGAGCCGTATGGCGGATTCAGGGCGCATCAACGCCACGCATATCGTCGGCCAGCCAGGAGGTTGGGCGGTTCAGGTCGACATCAACCAGCAGGAGCATGTACTCACTGCCCAGCGCAGCGGTAATGTCAGGCTTTTCAAGAAACTCGAGACCTTGGTGGCTTACCTGCTTGAACTGGGGATCGACCATTTCGAGATAGACGCAACCACTTACGACCCTGAGCAAACGAGTACCTATCAACGGCCTGACCGCACCCAAGCGTTAAAACGCGCTCATGAAGCCGCTGCCTACGAGGCTTGGTTCCACGAGCAGGTAAAGACCAGCCTGGAAGACACTACCCCGGTGATGGACGATGAGGAGGCCGAACGACTGTTTGCTGCTCGCCGGTCCGCTCTGGCGGCCAAGACCCGCTAATGCGCCTGGTTTGGCGCCAGATGGCACTCGAAGACCGCATGCGAATCATGGACCATATCGCTCAGGACAACCCTGAAGCAGCAAAACAGTTGGACGAGTCCTTCAGGGACAAAGCCAGACGCGCAGCACAGAATCCGGTGCTCTACAAAGCAGGTAGATACCCCGGAACACGGGAAATCGTGGTCAGGCCCAATTACGTGATGGTCTATCGTGTTGCGGGGGAAAGCGTTGAAATCATTCGTGTCCTCAACGCCCGACAGCAATGGCCTTGAGCCAGGAACGAGAAAGCCGCCCTTGGGGGCGGCTTTCTCGTTGCGGCTGGTTGCAGCTTACAACTGCGGGCCAGCGGCCTTGATAGCGTCGGAAACTTCGAACTTCTTGAAGTTTTCGATGAAGAGCTTGGCCAGGCCTTGGGCGGCCTCGTCGTAGGCCGCTTTGTCAGCCCAGTTGGTGCGCGGGTTGAGCAGCTCGGTTTCAACGCCTGGCACAGCCTTCGGCACGTCCAGGTTGATGATGTCCAGGTGCTCGGTTTCGGCACCGACCAGCGCGCCGCTCTGGATCGCAGCGATCACCGCACGGGTGGTCGGGATGCTGAAGCGCTTGCCAACGCCGTAGCCACCGCCAGTCCAGCCGGTGTTGACCAGGTAAACCTTGGAGTTGAAGCCGTTGATACGCTTGATCAGCAGCTCGGCGTACTCGCCAGCCGGGCGCGGGAAGAACGGTGCGCCGAAGCAGGTGGAGAAGGTCGACTTGATGCCGCCGCCCGAACCCATTTCGGTGGAACCGACCAGCGCGGTGTAGCCGGACAGGAAGTGGTAGGCCGCCTGCTCGTTGTTCAGGATCGACACCGGAGGCAGAACACCGGTCAGGTCGCAGGTGAGGAAGATCACTGCGTTAGGCTCGCCGCCCAGGTTCGCTTCGGAACGCTTGGCAACGTGCTCCAGCGGGTAGGCCGCACGGCTATTCTGGGTCAGGCTGACATCGGTGTAATCGGCGTGCTGGTTGCCGTCGAGAACGACGTTTTCCAGTACCGCGCCGTGCTTGATGGCTTTCCAGATGACCGGCTCGTTCTTCTCGGACAGGTCGATGCACTTGGCGTAGCAGCCGCCTTCCATGTTGAAGACAACGCCTTCACCCCAACCGTGCTCGTCGTCACCGATCAGGTAACGGCTTTCATCGGCCGACAGGGTGGTCTTGCCGGTGCCGGACAGGCCGAAGAACAGGGTCACATCGCCTTCTTCGCCGATGTTGGCCGCGCAGTGCATTGGCAGTACGTCGGCAGCCGGCAGCAGGAAGTTCTGCACCGAGAACATGGCTTTCTTCATTTCGCCGGCGTAGCGCATGCCAGCGATCAGCACCTTCTTCTGGGCGAAGTTGATGATCACGCAACCGTCGGAGTTGGTGCCGTCACGCTCAGGTTCGCAGACGAAGTTGGCAACGTTGAGGATCTGCCACTGGTCGCGGCCAGCCGGGTTGAACTGCTCTGGGTTGATGAACAGGCAACGACCGAACAGGTTCTGCCAGGCAGTCTGGGTGGTCATTTTCACCGGCAGGTAGTGCTCGGCGGCCGCCCCTACGTGAACGTAGGAAACGAAGTGATCCTGGGCGTTGTTGAACGCCTCGACGCGAGCCCACAGGGCATCGAACTTGTCGGCCGGGAACTTGCGGTTGATCGGGCCCCAGGAAATGGCGTCCTGGGTGGAAGGTTCTTCGACGATGAAACGGTCAGCCGGCGAACGGCCAGTACGGTGACCGGTCTCCACGACCAGTGCGCCGGTATCGGCTAGTACACCTTCACCGCGTTGCAGCGCTTCTTTTACCAGCTCATCGACGCTCAGGTCGGTGTACACGGTGTTGTTGGCTTGCGTCATGAGATACCCCATCCGGCCCGAGGCCGAGTGCTCCAAACGTTTTGTAGTTGTCTTGAAAAAACTACTACAGCGAAAAAAGTGGCCGGATTATGCCAGAAAAGCCCAAAAAAAGTAGGCCCCTCCTGTCAGAACTGCGCTTTTGCGCAATTCGACAGGAGATTATCCTGAGCTTTAACGTTTCAGTGGCGAGTTTCTGAGGCTACGTCAGTGCCGCCACCGGCAAACAGTTGCGCCACATCGCTGGCATCGAAGAAATAGCGCTGGTTGCAGAACTGGCAATCGATCTCTACCTGCCCGCCGCACTCTTCCACCAGCGCCTTCGCGTCTTGCTCACCCAGGCTGACCAGCGCGTTACCGGAACGCTCGCGCGAGCAGCTGCAGTTGAAGCGCAGCGGCTGGATATCGAACAGGCGCACGGCATCTTCGTGGTACAGGCGGTGCAACAGGGTTTCGTTGCCTTCGGCCCATTCTTCAGGCTTGAGGGTCTTGGCCAGCGCCACCACGTGCTGCCAGCTGTCTTCGCGCTCTTCGTCATCGGGCTGGCGATCGCGAGGCAGTTGCTGCAGCAGCAGGCCACGGGCCTTGCCGCCTTCGGCATTGAGCCAGAAGCGCGTGTTCAGCTGCTGCGACTGGATGAAGTAGTTGGTGAAGCACTCAGCCAGGTTGGCGCCATCGAGGTCGACGGTACCCTGGTAACGCTGGCCCTTGACCGGGTCGATGGTCAGGGTCAGGTGGCCGTCGGGCATCAACTGCGCCAGGCTGGCTTCGGCCGGAATCTGGTCCGCTTCGTAACGGGCCATGCCGCGGATGTCGCGGTCGCCGGAGCATTCGACCATCAGCAGCGGGATCGGCCCGGCCGAACGCGCCTGCAGAATCAGCAGGCCATCGAACTTCAGCGCACCCACCAGCAAGGCGGTGGCGGCCATCAGCTCGCCGAGCAGCGCCTGCACCGGCTGCGGGTACTCATGACGCGCCAGCACCGCGGCGTAGCTGTCATCGAGAGACACCCACTCGCCGCGCACGTCGCGCTCGTCGAAGATGAAACGTTGGGTGAAATCGGTATCAGGCAAATCGCTCATAGGTTTTGGCTATCTGAAAATGATGACAAAATGATTACAGGACTATCGAAAAACATCGATAACCCGTGGCAGAGCGCTCACAAGGCGCTCCGATTCCTGTTTGCAATAGAGGTATTTTATGGACAATCGACCACTGTTCCAAGCAAGGTGGTCCTGGGGGCCATTGGCAGCCTGTACGCTGCTACCCATCGCTCTACTGTGTTTCTGGTTATGGCCTATTGGCCAGATCTTGTGCCTGACATTCGACGAGTGGCTGTTCCACAGCCTGAATGCGCCGCTGGCCGACAACACCACCTGGCGCTATATCTGGACCGTCGGCAGCCTGCGCCCGTTCGACATCGTGGTCGGCTTGATCCTGCTGGCAGTGCTCATCTGCGGTGACTGGGTGTTCAAGGCCGCTCAGGTTCGCCAGGCGTTTTTCGGCTTTCTGGTCACGCTACTCCTCTTAGTGGTGATTCGCGCGCTGTTTTCCAAGTGGGTGGATGCAGCCGGCTGGCAACACAAGAGCCCGTCGATGATGTTCGACGACGTCGTCCACCTCAGTGACTACTACCCGAACCTGGAAAAGGCCTGGGAGCTGAAGGACCGTTCCAGCAAGAGTTTCCCGGGGGATCACGCCTCGGTACTGCTGGTCTGGGCGCTGTTCATGAGTGTGTTCAGCCGGCGCCTGGTGCAGTTTCTGGTGATCTGGGGGCTGGCGGTGCTGTTCATGCTGCCGCGCCTGGTGGCAGGCGCCCACTGGGGGCAGGATGATTACATCGGCGGGCTGCTGATGGCGGTGCTGGCGTTGGGCTGGAGCTACTACACGCCGTTGGCGGCCAAGGGTAGCGAGGCATTGATGCGCTGGACGGCGCCGTTGTTCTCGATTGTAGCCAAGCTACCGTTGGTCGGGCGATTGGCGGTGATGCGCTAGATCGTTGGGGCTGTGTGGGAGCGGGCTTGTCCCGCGAACACCGGCGAAACCGGTGCCGTGCACCGTAGCCCCCCTTCGCGGGGCAAGCCCTAATGCCGGTCAGTTAAGCAATTTGGGGCCGCGTTGCGGCCCATCGCCGGCAAGCCAGGCTCCCACAATATGGCGCATGGCTTGAATCCGATGCGGTCGGTGTGGGAGCTGGCTTGCCGGCGATGGGCTGCACAGCAGCCCCGGCAGTCTTAACTGACTGGCATTAGGGCAAGCCCGCTCCCACAGCGGCCCCGGCTATTCAAAGTTCCCATGCAGCTGGTGAATCTGCCGCCGCTGCTTCTTGTTCGGCCGGCCATCGGTAGTCACACCCATCGCCCCCGCCTTGCGCATTTCGGCGGCCTGCTCCCGGCGCCGCACACTCTCTTCAGTCTCTTCGTACAGCGTCTGCGCCTCGGGCGCACCACGCCGCACCACCGACAGTGCCTTTACCACCACCGTGCGTTCATCGAAGCCGGTGCGCAGCACAAACTCGTCACCCACCCGCGGCTCCTTGCCCGGTTTGCAACGCTCACCCCGGCAATGCACCTTGCCACTCTCGATCGCCGCCTTGGCCAGCGCCCGTGTCTTGTAGAAGCGCGCCGCCCACAGCCATTTGTCCAGGCGGACCTTGTCGTCGTCTTCGGCTTTTTGTGCCATCCCGTTACCTCGGATTCTGTCTTTCATCGAACTGTACTACCTTCACATACGGATGCAAAAAGTCCCCGCCGTGCTTACAGTTCACCACCTCATTCGCAGGGTGCGCTTCGTGAAGACATTTGACCATTTGACTGTGATCGGCCTGCGCGAGTGGGTCGCCCTGCCCGACCTCGGGGTTGCCGGGTTGCGCGCCAAGATCGACACCGGCGCCAGCACCTCCAGCCTGCACGCCACCGAGGTGGAACCGTTCGAGCGTGATGGCCAGCCCTGGGTGCGCTTCACTGCGCATCTGGGCACAGTGGTACAGCTGCGCCATCGCCGCTGCGAGGCACCTTTGGTGAACAGAAAGACCATCAGAAGCTCCAATGGTCACGCCCAGGCCCGTTATGTCATTCGCACGTCATTGGCCTTGGGCGATCGTGTGTGGGAGGTGGAATTTACCCTCGCCTGCCGCAAGAGCATGCGCTACCGCCTGCTACTGGGCTCCAAGGCGTTGATACACGGTCAGTTGGTGGTCAACCCTGGCCTTAAATACGTACAAGACAAACCGGCCTTTCCGGCCACTCTCTCTCCTGTCACAGGTGCTGCATGAAGATCGCTGTGCTGTCGCGCAATCCGCGTCTGTATTCCACCCGCCGCCTGGTCGAAGCCGGTACCCAGCGTGGCCACGAAATGGTAGTGATCGATACCCTGCGGGCCTACATGAACATTGCCAGCCATAAGCCGCAGATCCATTACCGCGGCAAACCGCTGGAAGGCTTCGATGCGGTGATCCCGCGCATTGGCGCCTCGGTCACGTTCTACGGCTGCGCGGTGCTGCGCCAGTTCGAAATGATGGGCGTGTACCCGCTCAACGAGTCGGTGGCCATCGCCCGCTCGCGCGACAAGCTGCGGTCGTTGCAGCTGTTGTCGCGCCGCGGCATCGGCCTGCCGATCACCGGCTTCGCCCACTCGCCAGATGACATCCCCGACCTCATCCAGATGGTCAACGGCGCCCCACTGGTCATCAAGGTGCTGGAAGGCACCCAGGGCATCGGCGTGGTGCTGTGCGAAACCACCCAGGCGGCCGAATCGGTGATCGAGGCGTTCATGGGCCTCAAGCAGAACATCATGGTGCAGGAGTACATCAAGGAGGCCGGCGGTGCCGACATTCGCTGTTTCGTGGTGGGCGACAAGGTCATTGCTTCGATGAAGCGTCAGGCCAAGCCCGGCGAGTTTCGCTCCAACCTGCACCGCGGGGGCGTCGCCAGCCTGATCAAGATTACCCCCGAAGAGCGGATTACCGCGATTCGCGCAGCCAAGGTGATGGGCTTGAGCGTGGCGGGTGTGGATATCCTGCGTTCCAACCATGGGCCACTGGTGATGGAGGTGAACTCGTCGCCGGGGCTGGAAGGTATCGAGGTGACCACCGGCAAGAACGTGGCCGGGATGATCATCGAGCACCTGGAGAAGAATGGCGGGCCGAATCAGACCCGCACCAAAGGGAAAGGCTGAAATTTTAGGGCTGCTTCGCAGCCCTATCGCGACACAAGGCCGCTCCTACAGGGGTACGCGATCTCCTGTAGGAGCGGCCTTGTGTCGCGAAAGGGCCGCAAAGCGGCCCCAGCAATCAAACAGCATTACGCGGCAACAACAGCCCCAACGGCAACCGCACCCGCGCCTCGATCCCACCGCCAGAGCGGTTACGCAGTTCCACATTCCCACCATGCTGCGCCGCAATCCGCTTGACGATGGCCAACCCCAGCCCGGTGCCCTTGCCGCCCCGCGCGCGGTCGCCACGAATGAACGGGTTGAAGATGGTCACCAGCTCCGACTCGTCGATCCCGGTGCCGCGGTCCAGCACGCTCAACACCACATACGGCGCACTCTCGTCACCCGACACATAAGCAGCCACCTCGACCCCCTTGCCGGCATGGTGCAGGGCATTGCCGATCAGGTTGCCGAGCATGCGCTTGAGCGAAACCCGGCGCAGCGGGAATGGCGGTATCGGCTCCAGGCACAGGCGCACGCGTTCTTCCGGCTGGTTGTACGGCGCCACCACCTCGCGCACCAGGTCCGCCAGGTCGACCTCTTCCACCGGCTCATCCCGGCCATCGCGGATAAACGCCAGGAACTGGTCCAGAATCGCGTCCATGTCCTCGATATCGCGGACCATGTCATCACTCAGGTCACTGTCGCTGTTCAGCAACGACAACGACAAGCGCAGCCGTGTCAGCGGTGTGCGCAGGTCGTGGGAAACCCCGGCCAGCATCAGTTCGCGCTCGCGCCCGGCCTGTTCGACATCCTCGGCCATCTGGTTGAAGGCCTTGTACACCTCGGTCATTTCGCTGGGCGTGTCGCTGATCGGCAGGCGCACGCTACGCCCCTGGCCCAGCTGGCGCGCAGCGAACACCAGGCGCTTGAGTGGCTGGTTCAGCTGCCGCACGAAAATCCACGCCGAGGCGGTAGACAACAGGCCAATGGCCAGGAACCAGCCCAGCACGTTCCAGATTTTCTGCCCACGCAGCGGGTGCGGGTACAACGGCACCTTCAACCACCCCGGGCCCAGGCTGGGCGCATTGACCCACAACGCCGGAGGCGCATGAATGCGCAGCCGCACTTCAGTGTCCTCGCCCAGCTCGGCCTGCATCTGCCGCTGGTAGATTTCGCTGTAGGGCCAGTGCTGCTCGCCTTCGGGCACGCCCGAGCCGGTCACGCGGATCAGCCCTGCTGCTTCGGCGATCTTGTCGCGGTTCTCTTCGTCGGCAGCCCAATAGGCGCGCAAGGTCAGCGCCACACCGTGGCTGTACTGACGGTCGACCAGCACGTCCTCGTTCATCAACAGGTAGACCAGGGTCAGGGCCTTGGAGAACAGGACGACGATCAACACCAGCCACAAGGTGCGGGCGAAGAAACTTTGCGGAAACCAGAGCGGTGTTTTCATCGACGGTCAGGCATCACTTTCCGGCGTTTCCGTCCGGCACGAACACGTAGCCCACGCCCCACACGGTCTGGATGTAACGCGGCTTGGACGGGTCCGGCTCGATCATGCGGCGCAGGCGCGAGATCTGCACGTCGATGGAGCGCTCCAGGGCATCCCATTCGCGGCCACGGGCCAGGTTCATCAGCTTGTCGCGGGTCAGCGGCTCGCGGGCGTGCATCACCAGCGCCTTGAGCACGGCGAACTCACCGGTGGTAAGCATGTGCACTTCGTCGCCACGCTTCAGTTCACGGGTGGCCAGCGACAGCTCGTAGTCGCCGAAGGTGACCGACTCGTCCTCGCTACCCGGCGCACCCGGCACGCTCGGCGCCTGGCGGCGCAGCACGGCCTTGACCCGGGCCATCAGCTCGTCCGGGTTGAACGGCTTGCCCAGGTAATCGTCGGCGCCCAGCTCCAGGCCCTTGATGCGGCTGAGCTCGTCGCCCTTGGCGGTGAGCATGATGATCGGGATCTGGTTGTTCTGCTGGCGCAGGCGCTTGCACGCAGACAGGCCATCTTCGCCCGGCAGCATCAGGTCGAGCACCACCAGGTTGAACACCTCGCGTGACAGCAGGCGGTCCATCTGTTCGGTGTTGGGCACCGCGCGGGCACGGTAGCCCTTGCTGGTGAAGAAACGTTCCAGCAGGCTGCTCAGCCCTGGGTCGTCGTCGACGATGAGAATCTTGTCACCTTCAGCGGTGTTTGGCGTGCCGGTCATGAATAACTCCTCTGATATCGCCGCGCATTATGGCGTAGCCATTGCAACGCGTGCCGTGAGCATTGTTAGCAGATTTTTCCCCCGGCGCCAGTTCCGGCTGGCCGGGCGCCATCACCGCAAGCCGTTTGCGATGAGTATAATGCGCGGCTTTCATCCAGCGCCGCCGGGCGAAAAGCCCACAGGCGACCCCCGTATTCACAAATGTCAGGTGGTTTACATGGACAGCATCAACAGCCGTATCGCCGAGGAACTGGGCGTACGCCCCCAGCAGGTCGAGGCGGCCGTGGGCCTGTTGGACGAAGGCTCGACCGTGCCCTTCATCGCCCGTTACCGCAAGGAAGTGACCGGTAGCCTGGACGACACCCAGCTGCGCCATCTGGAAGAGCGCCTGCGCTACCTGCGCGAACTCGACGAGCGCCGGGCCAGCATCCTGTCCAGCATCGACGAACAGGGCAAGCTGACCCCGGAGCTGGCACGCGAGATCAAGCTGGCCGACACCAAGACCCGCCTCGAAGACCTGTACCTGCCGTACAAGCAGAAGCGCCGCACCAAGGGCCAGATCGCCCTGGAAGCCGGCCTCGGCGCGCTGGCCGACGGCCTGTTCAACGACCCGAACCTGGCACCGGAAAGCGAAGCTGCACGCTTCGTCGACGTCGAAAAGGGCGTGGCCGATGTCAAGGCCGCACTGGAAGGCGCCAAGTACATCCTCATGGAACGCTTTGCCGAAGACGCCGCGCTGCTCGACAAGCTGCGCAGCTTCCTCAAGCAGGAAGCCGTGCTCAGTGCCCGCGTGGTGGCCGGCAAGGAAGAGGAAGGCGCCAAGTTCCGCGATTACTTCGCCCATGACGAACTGCTGCGCAACGCCCCGTCGCACCGCGCCCTGGCGATTTTCCGCGGGCGCAACGAAGGCGTGCTGAGCGCTTCGCTGAAAGTCGGCGAAGAACTGCCTGGCACCCTGCACCCGTGCGAACTGATGATCGGCAACCACGTCGGCGTGGAAAACCGTAGCCGCCCGGCCGACAAATGGCTGGGCGAGGTGGTGCGCTGGACCTGGAAGGTCAAGCTCTACACCCACCTGGAAACCGACCTGTTCGGCGAGCTGCGTGACAATGCCGAAGGCGAGGCAATCAACGTGTTTGCCCACAATCTGCACGACCTGCTGCTGGCCGCGCCGGCCGGCCCGCGCGCCACCCTGGGCTTCGATCCGGGCCTGCGCACCGGCTGCAAGATCGCCGTGGTCGACGCCACCGGCAAACTGCTGGATTACACCACGGTCTACCCGCATGCGCCGAAGAACGACTGGGACCGTACCATCTCGATCATGGCCGCCCTGTGCGCCAAGCACTCGGTGGAGCTGATCGCCATCGGCAACGGCACCGCCAGCCGCGAAAGCGACAAGCTGGTGGCCGAGCTGGTCAAAAAGTATCCAGCGCTGAAGATTACCAAGATCATGGTTTCCGAAGCCGGCGCTTCGGTGTACTCGGCATCGGAGCTGGCCGCCCGCGAGTTCCCGGACCTCGACGTGTCGATCCGTGGCGCCGTGTCGATTGCCCGCCGCCTGCAAGACCCGCTGGCCGAGCTGGTGAAAATCGACCCGAAATCCATCGGGGTCGGCCAGTACCAGCACGACGTGTCGCAGCTGAAACTGGCGCGCGGCCTGGACGCCGTGGTCGAGGACTGCGTGAACGCCGTCGGCGTGGACGTGAACACCGCTTCGGTGGCGCTGCTGACGCGCATCTCCGGCCTTAACGCCACCCTGGCCCAGAACATCGTCGCCCACCGCGATGCCAACGGCCCGTTCGCCACCCGCGCGGCGCTGAAAAAAGTCAGCCGCCTGGGGGAAAAAACCTTCGAACAGGCCGCCGGCTTCCTGCGCGTGATGAACGGTGACAACCCGCTGGACGCCTCGGCCGTTCACCCCGAGGCCTACCCGCTGGTACAGCGCATTGCCGCCGGCACCGACCGCGACATCCGTTCGCTGATCGGTGACAGCAGCTTCCTCAAGCGCCTCGACCCGAAGAAATTCACCGACGAAACCTTCGGCCTGCCGACCGTGACCGACATCCTGCAGGAACTGGACAAGCCCGGCCGCGACCCACGCCCCGAGTTCAAGACTGCCACCTTCCAGGACGGTGTCGAAGACCTCAAGGACCTGGAGCCAGGCATGATCCTCGAAGGCGTGGTAACCAACGTCACCAACTTCGGTGCCTTCGTCGACATTGGCGTACACCAGGACGGCCTGGTGCACATCTCGGCATTGTCCGAGAAATTCATCAAGGACCCGCGTGAAGCGGTCAAGGCCGGCGACGTGGTCAAGGTCAAGGTCATGGAAGTGGACATCCCGCGCAAGCGTGTCGGCCTGTCCATGCGCATGAGCGACACCCCGGGTGAAAAGGTCGAAGGCAACCGCGGCGGTAACCGTGGCAATGGCGGCAACCGCCAGCAACAGGCACCGCGCCAGCGTGAAACGGCCACGGCCGCACCAGCCAACAACGCCATGGCCTCGCTGTTCGCCAATGCCAAGCAGTTGAAGAAGAAGTGATGGACGTACCACGCGAGTACGTCGAAAGCGCCTTCAGCCAACTGCTGGGCTGCCGCCTGCAACGCTTGGACACAGGTGTTGCCGAGGTAGCCCTGGCGCTTGAGCCCCAGCTGCGCAACCGTGGCCAGAAGCTGCACGGCGGGGCGATTTTCAGCCTGGTGGACATCGCCATGGGTTTGGCCTGCTCGGCTAGCCATGGCTTTGACCAGCAAAGCGTCACCATCGAATGCAAGATCAACTACATGCGCGCCGTCAGTGACGGCGAAGTACTGTGCACCGCCCGCGTGCTGCACGCCGGGCGGCGCACCCTGGTGGTCGACGCGGACGTAGTCCAGGGCGACAAACTGGTGGCCAAAGCGCAAGGAACCTTCGCGGTTCTCTAGCTCACCAAGCACTATCTGCGGTATTTTTGGCAAAAGCCGGGGGCCGCTGCGCAGCCCATCGCCGGCAAGCCGGGCTCCCACAGGTAATCCACACGCCTGAATAGTGTGGTGTTGCTGTGGGAGCCCGGCTTGCCGGCGATGGGGCGCGCAGCGGCCCCCGAAGTCGGCGCTGCGCAATGCCGGAACCGCGTAAACCAGGCGACAACGCCAGTTCCTTTTCCAACTACCCTTGTAGACCGTCTTTGCTACCCCCATATTGGGGCGACTGACGCGTGAAGGAATACATCTTGAGCGACCTCCTCAACCGCCGCCTGAGCCTGCTCGGCGCTAATCTCCCCTTGCTCAAGCAGTGCCTGCACGGTATTGAGCGCGAATGCCTGCGCGTGACCGACGAAGGTCGCCTGGCCCAGACCCCGCATCCGGAAGCACTGGGATCGGCGCTGACCAACGAGCAGATCACCACTGACTATTCCGAGTCGCTGCTGGAATTCATCACCCCAGCGCTGGCCGACCCGGCCAAGGTGCTCGAAAGCCTCGAACAGACTCACCGCTTCGTCTACAGCAAGCTGGGCGACGAATACCTGTGGAGCCCGTCGATGCCGTGCACGCTGCCGGCCGAGGAGGACATCCCGATTGCCGAGTACGGCAGCTCGAACATCGGCAAGCTCAAGCACGTCTACCGCAAGGGCCTTGCCCTGCGTTACGGCCGCACCATGCAGTGCATTGCCGGTATCCATTACAACTTCTCGCTGCCCGAAGCCCTGTGGCCTTTGCTGCGCGAAGCCGAAGGCAACACGCAAGACGACCGCGACTACCAGTCGTCGGCCTACATCGCGCTGATTCGTAACTTCCGCCGCTACAGCTGGCTGCTGATGTACCTGTTCGGTGCCTCGCCGACACTGGACAAAGGCTTCCTGCGTGGCCGCCCGCACCAGCTTGAAGAGCTGGATGCCGAAACCCTGTTCCTGCCCTACGCCACCAGCCTGCGCATGAGCGACCTGGGCTACCAGAGCAACGCCCAAGCCGGCCTGACGCCGTGCTACAACAACCTGGCCAGCTACACCGACAGCTTGCGCAAGGCCGTCGGCACGCCCTACGCGCCTTACGTTGAAGTCGGCACGCACGTCGACGGCGAGTGGGTACAGCTGAACACCAACATCCTGCAGATCGAAAACGAATACTACTCGAACATCCGCCCCAAGCGCGTCACCTACACCGGCGAACGGCCGATCCAGGCCCTGACCTCGCGTGGCGTGCAGTACGTGGAAGTGCGCTGCCTGGACATCAACCCGTTCCTGCCGGTGGGCATCGACCTCACCGAGGCACGCTTCCTCGACGCATTCCTGCTGTTCTGCGCCTTGGAAGACAGCCCGCAGCTGGACAACAGCGAGTGTGGCCAGTGCACCAGCAACTTCCTGACCGTGGTCAAGGAAGGCCGTCGCCCAGACCTTGAGCTGCACCGCAACGGCCAACCGATTGGCCTGAAGCAGTGGGCCAGCGAGCTGATCGCGCGTATCCGCCAGTTGGCTGACCTGCTCGACCAGGCCCAAGGCTTTGATGAGCACGCCAAGGCCCTGGATGCCCAGCAGGCCAAGGTCGACGACGCCGCGCTGACGCCTTCGGCCCAGGTACTGGCACGCATGACCGAGCATGACGAAAGCTTCGTGCAGTTCTCGCTGCGCCAGAGCCGCATCCACGCCGAGACCTTCCGCGAGCAGCCGTTGAGCCAGGAACAGCAACAGGCGTACGAAACGCTGGCCCGTGAGTCGCTGGCCAAACAGGCCGAGCTGGAGCAGGAAGAAGTCGGTGACTTCGACCTGTTCGTCGGTGCCTACCAGGCGAGCATCCTGGCGATCAGCAACTGATGAACCGCACCGCCACCCCGCGCAAGCCGCGCGCCAGCAGCCAGGCCCGGATCGAGGCGATTCTGGCGGCTGCCCGCGAGCTGCTGGCCGAGCTGGGGGTGGCGGGGTTGTCGGTCTACAGCGTGGCCGAGCGTGCGCAGATTCCACCGTCGTCGGTGTACCACTTCTTTGCCAGCGTTCCGGCGTTGCTCGAGGCATTGACCGCCGATGTCCACCGCGCCTTTCGTGAAGCGCTGAGCGCGCCGATCGACAGCCACGCGTTCACCACCTGGCATGAGCTGTCACGGCTGATCGAGCAGCGCATGCTGGATATCTACAACGAAGATGCGGCAGCGCGGCAGCTGATTCTGGCCCAGCATGGGCTGAGTGAAGTGGTGCAGGCCGACCGGCAGCACGACATGGAGCTGGGCGACTTGATGCACAAGTTGTTCGAGCAGCATTTTCATCTGCCGGTGATGCCGCTGGATGTGGATGTGTTTGCCCTGGCCATGGAGCTGAGCGATCGGGTGTATGCGCGGTCGGTGCAGTTGCATGAGGCGATCACCCCGCGCATGGCCGAGGAAGGCAAGCGGGTGTTCGAGGCGTATTTAGGACTGTATCTGCCGCCGTTTCTGGCCAAGCGTTAAATTCAATGGCCTCATCGCCGGCAAGCCAGCTCCCACAGGTAAAGCACAAGGCCTGAAACCTGTGCAGTACTTGTGGGAGCTGGCTTGCCGGCGATTGGGCTGCAACGCAGCCCCAAGGGCCACTTTCATCACAGCTTGGCGATAGACACTTCCGTCGACTTCACAAAGGCAATCACCTCACTGCCCACCTGCAGTTCCAGCTCACGCACGGAGCGGGTGGTGATCACCGAAGTGACGATGCCCGACGCCGTCTGCACGTCGATTTCCGACAGTACCGGCCCTTCGAGGATTTCTTTCACGGTGCCTTTGAACTGGTTGCGAACGTTGATGGCTTTGATAGTCATGATTTGCTTCCTTCTCTATGGCTTCAGTCTGGTAATTGAGTGAATCAGTGTGCCCAACGCAGCTGCGTGGGCAGAGGGGCTACAGGGTCCGGCTCGGGCGCAGTGCCCGGGGCCGACAGAACACGGTTGAGCACTTCGCTTTCCAGCGCAGCCAGGCGGTGCGAACCACGCGCCCGAGGCCGTGCGAGGTCGACAGTGAGGTCGAGCCCGACCTCGCCGTCTTCGATCAGGATCACCCGGTCAGCCACGGCAACCGCCTCGCTGACATCGTGGGTAACCAGCAGCACGGTGAAGCCGTGCTGACGCCACAGGCGTTCGATCAGTTGCTGCATCTCGATACGGGTCAGGGCATCCAGCGCGCCCAGCGGCTCGTCCAGCAACAGCAAGCGCGGTTGGTGGATCAGCGCCCGGGCCAGCGCCACACGCTGCTTCTGACCACCCGACAGCGCTGCCGGCCACTCATTGGCGCGGTCGGCCAGGCCAACCGCCTCCAGGGCATCCAGCGCTCGCGAGCGCCAGTCGCCAGACAGCCCCAGCCCCACGTTGTCGATCACCTTTTTCCACGGCAGCAGGCGTGCGTCCTGGAACATCAGGCGAGTTTCTTCGCGCGCTTCGTCCAGCGGCGCGGCACCGGCCAGCAACTGCCCGGCAGTGGGCTGGTCGAGCCCGGCCAGCAAACGCAGCAAGGTGCTCTTGCCGCAGCCGCTGCGGCCGACAATGGCCACGAACTGGCCGGCCGGAATGTGCAGGTCGATACCCTTCAATACTTCGCGCTGGCCAAAGGCCTTGCGCAAGCCGTTGGAGGCCAGCGGGATGCCACGCAGCAGGCGTGGCGGCTGTTCCTTGAGCACGGTCATGCGCCCTCCTTCTTCGCCACTTGATAGGCTGGGTGCCAGCGCAACCACACACGCTCCAGGCCGCGGGCAGCGAGGTCGGCCAGCTTGCCGAGTACGGCGTACAGGACGATGGCCAACACCACCACGTCGGTCTGCAGGAATTCGCGGGCGTTCATGGCCAGGTAACCGATACCGGCGTTGGCCGAGATGGTTTCGGCAACGATCAGCGTCAGCCACATGAAGCCCAGGGCAAAGCGCACGCCCACCAGGATCGACGGCAGCGCCCCCGGCAGGATCACCTGGCGGAACAGGCTGAAGCCGGACAAGCCATAGCTGCGGGCCATTTCCACCAGCGCCGGGTCGACGTTGCGAATGCCGTGGTAGGTGTTCAGGTAGATCGGGAACAACGTGCCCAGCGCGACCAGGAAGATCTTCGCCGACTCATCGATACCAAACCACAGGATCACCAGCGGGATCAGCGCCAGGTGCGGCACGTTGCGGATCATCTGCACCGAGCTGTCGAGCAGGCGTTCGCCCCAGTTCGACAGGCCAGTGATGAAGCCCAGCACCAGGCCGATGCTGCCACCGATGACGAAGCCCAGCCCGGCACGCCAGCCGCTGATGGCCAGGTGGGTCCAGATGTCGCCGCTGCGCACCAGCTCGACGCCGGCGCTGACCACGGCGCTTGGTGCCGGCAAGATGCGCGTCGACAGCCAGCCAGCGCTTACCGCCAGCTGCCAGGCGGCCAGCAGCAGCACCGGCAGCGCCCACGGCGCCAGGCGCTGGGCAAGGTTGTTGGAAGTTGCACGACTCATGGCCCGGCCCTCAGCTCTGCGACACAGACTTGGGCAGAATGTCGTTGGCCACCATCTCGCCGAACGGGCTCACATAGCCACCGGTTTTCGGTTGCTCCGGGCGCTGAACATCAAGGTGCGGGAACAGCAGCTCGGCAACGCGGTACGACTCTTCCAGGTGTGGATAACCCGAGAAGATGAAGGTATCGATCCCCAGGTCGGCATACTCCTTTACCCGCGCAGCGACAGTCGGGCCATCGCCCACCAGTGCGGTGCCGGCGCCGCCACGTACCAGGCCAACGCCTGCCCACAGGTTGGGGCTGACCTCCAGGTTTTCGCGGTTGCCGCCGTGCAGGGCAGCCATGCGCTGCTGGCCCACCGAGTCGAAACGCGCAAGCGAAGCCTGAGCACGGGCGATGGTGTCATCGTCCAGGTGCGAGATGAGGCGGTCGGCGGCGGCCCAGGCTTCTTCATTGGTTTCCCGCACGATCACATGCAGGCGGATGCCGAAGCGTACTTCACGGCCTTGAGCAGCCGCTTTTTCGCGCACCTGGGCAATCTTCTCGGCAACGGCTGACGGCGGCTCGCCCCAGGTCAGGTACAGCTCGACCTGTTCGGCGGCCAGGTCCTGAGCGGCCTCGGACGAACCGCCGAAATACAGCGGCGGACGTGGTTGCTGAATCGGCGGGTAGAGCAGCTTGGCGCCCTTCACCTGGATGTGCTTGCCGTCGTAATCGACGTTTTCGCCTTCCAGCACCTTGCGCCAGATACGGGTGAACTCGACCGACGCTTCGTAGCGCTCCTGGTGGTTCAGGTGCAGGCCGTCACCGGCCAGCTCGTCCGGATCACCACCGGTTACCAGGTTGAACAGCGCACGCCCATTGGACAGGCGGTCCAGGGTCGCCGCCTGGCGTGCGGCCACCGTCGGCGAAATGATGCCTGGGCGCAGTGCAACCAGGAATTTCAGGTGCTGAGTCACAGGGATCAGCGACGCGGCCACCAGCCAGGAGTCCTCGCAGGAACGGCCGGTAGGGATCAGTACCCCACCAAAGCCCAGACGGTCGGCGGCCTGCGCGATCTGCTGCAGGTAACCGTGATCGACCGCACGTGCGCCGTCGGAAGTGCCCAGGTACTTGCCGTCACCGTGGGTAGGGAGGAACCAGAAAATGTTAAGGCTCATTGGAGTTGTCTCCTCAAGGGTGGCTCAAGCCGGAGCGGCGCCCCGGCACAGGCAAATCAATCAAGGCGCGCTGGCGACCTTGGCCGGGGGTGTCCAGATCACGTCCTTGATGCCCAACGGCTTGGGTATCAGCTTCAGCGCCTGGAACGTGTCGGCGATCTTCTGCTGCGCGGCCACCACCTCCGGGGTCAGCGGCGCAGCGCCGTAGCCCTGGCGCTTGACCGAGGTCAGGGTGATGTCGGCAGGCAGGCCGAGCAGCGGTGCGACCTGGTCGGTCACCTCCTGCGGGTTGGCCTGGGACCACTCGCCTACGGCGCGCACTTCTTCGATCAGGGTATTGATGACCTTTGGGTGCTGCGTCGCGTAGTTACGGGTAGCCAGATAGAATTGATGGTTGTCGACCAGGCCCTTGCCGTCACGCAAAGTGCGCGCCTGCAACTGCTGCTCGGCGGCAGCCTGGTACGGGTCCCAGATCACCCAGGCGTCCACGCTGCCGCGCTCGAAGGCGGCACGGGCATCGGACGGCGGCAGGTAAACCGGCTGGATATCGCTGTATTTCAGACCGGCATCTTCCAGTGCACGCACCAGCAGGTAGTGAACGTTGGAGCCTTTGTTGAGGGCGACCTTCTTGCCCTTGAGTTCTTGCACCGACTGAATTGGCGAGCCCTTGGGCACCAGGATCGCCTCGCTGTGCGGGGCCGGCGGCTCGTAGGCCACGTACAGCAGGTCGGCGCCAGCGGCCTGGGCGAACACCGGTGGCGTCTCGCCGGTCACGCCAAAATCGATCGAGCCGACGTTCAACCCTTCAAGCAGCTGCGGGCCGCCGGGGAACTCGGTCCACTGCACCTGCACGCCCTGCTCGGCCAGGCGCTTTTCCAGCGTGCCCTTGGCCTTGAGCAGCACCAGGGTGCCGTATTTTTGATAACCGATACGCAGGCTCTCGGCCTGGGCTTGGGTAATGGCGCCGAAGGACACAGCCGCCGCAAACAGGGCGACCAGACCGCGACGCAAGAAGACTGTGCGCATGGCGCTCTCCTGCGAAAGGGTTCGGGTTGCACCTGCTTGCCTCGTTGACGGGCGAGTAAGGTGGTGAAGCGGGTTCGGCCGGTCAGATGCTCCAGCGAGCGCTGATCAGCCGTTCGTTCAGTACGCCGGGGGCCACGGGGCGAGGCCGACGGGCCAGGGCAGCGTGGAAGGTTTCCAGCGAGTCGTGCAGGCGTTCTTCCAGCGCTGCGATCAGCTGCGCGGGCTTGCTGCCTTCTGCGTAAGCCACCTGGCTGTCGTCGGCGAAGATCCCTTGCAGGGTCTCTTGCGCCTTGAGTGCCGACAGCACGGGCTTGAGTGCGTAATCCACCGCCAGCATGTGGGCGATGCTGCCGCCAGTGGCGATCGGCAACACGATCTTGTGTGCCAGGGCGCGCTCGGGCAGCAGGTCGAGCAGGGTTTTCAGAGCCCCGGCAAACGATGCCTTGTACACCGGCGTGGCGACGATCAGGCCATCGGCCTGGGCCACCAGTTGCTGGAAGTGCTGCACCTGCGGGCTGTCGAAACGGGCGTGCAGCAGGTCTTCGGCGGGGAAGTCACGCACCTGGAACGTCACCACTTCGACGCCGCGGTGCTGCAGCCACTGGCGCGAACGCTCCAGCAGCACGCCGGAGCGTGAACGTGGACTTGGGCTACCACCGATTGATACGACCAGCATTGCAGCGCTTCCTTGTGTTCTGTTGGGAGTGACATTAACAGCCGGCGCATATATCTAGAAATCATATTTTTTCATTTGTTTATTCTTTATTGTTATTTGAATGATTTGCGATCTTGGGGCCGCTTTGCGGCCCATCGCGACACAAGGCCGCTCCTACAGGGAATCGCGATCCCTTGTAGGAGCGGCCTTGTGTCGCGATGGGCTGCGCAGCAGCCCCAGGCCTCAAGCAGAAACTGCAGGCATAAAAAAGGGCCGTCGAAACGGCCCGAAAAACCCTGCTTGGCTAAGAGCAATGCAACGAGGAATCCTTTAACGATTTGGCTGCGGGGTCAGGCGCAGGTAGGGTTTGACCGCCCGATATCCTTTGGGGAAGCGCTGCTTGATTTCTTCCTCGTCCTTCAGCGAAGGCACGATCACCACGTCGTCGCCGTCCTGCCAGTTACCTGGCGTGGCGACTTTGTGGTTATCGGTCAGCTGCAGCGAGTCGATCACCCGCAGGATCTCGTTGAAGTTGCGCCCGGTACTGGCTGGATAGGTGATGGTCAGGCGCACCTTCTTGTTCGGGTCGATGACGAACAGCGAGCGCACGGTCAGGGTGTCGCTGGCATTCGGGTGGATCAGGTCGTACAGGTCGGACACCTTGCGGTCGGCGTCGGCGATGATCGGGAAGTTGACCACGGTGTTCTGGGTCTCGTTGATGTCATCGATCCACTTGTGGTGCGAGTCGACCGGGTCCACCGACAGGGCGATGGCCTTGACCCCGCGCTTGGCGAAATCGTCCTTCAGCTTGGCGGTCAGGCCCAGCTCGGTGGTGCACACCGGGGTGAAGTCCGCCGGGTGGGAGAACAACACCCCCCAGCTGTTGCCCAGCCACTCGTGGAAGCGGATCTTGCCTTCGCTGGAATCCTGTTCGAAATCGGGGGCGATATCGCCGAGTTTGAGGCTCATGGGCTGCGGCTCCTGTGCTGGGTTCTGTACACCGTGTGGGTTCAATGTGCCTGCATTCGATTAAAAACAAAAAGAATAAATATCGATTTATTTATAACCATAAGACATACCAAATAGCAGGCACAAAAAAGCCTCGCACTAGGCGAGGCTTCTTGAGTCAGCTACGGCTTACAGGAAGTTGTAAGTGTAGTTGAAGATCAGACGGGTCTGATCCTGGTCAGCCAGCGAGCTGGTGCCGGTGCCACGGTATACGCCGTGACGCAGGCTGGCGCCCAGCCCCTTGAAGGTGCCTTCCTGGATGACGTAGTCGACGCGAGCGTCGCGTTCCCATTCGCTGAAGGTGCCGTTACCGTTGGCGTTCTTGCCGTCTTCACCTTTCAGGTAGGAAACCGAGGCCTTCAGGCCTGGCACGCCCAGACGCGCGAAGTCATAGGCATACTGACCGAAGGTGGTGTTTTCACCGGCCTTGGCGAACTGGTTGATCATGCTGTCGGTGAACAGGTAGAAGCTGGAACCGCCGGCGCCTTCGTTGCGGCCGTTGCCATCAACAACGCTGCCTTGGTTCAGCCAGACGAAGCCACCGTCGTCATTGACGCGCTGATGGCCGAGCAGGAACGAGTGGCCACCCAGGGTGTAGGTGAAGATCGCGGACCAGGTCTTGTTGTCGACCTCTCCGAGGTTCTTGGCGTAGCCACCGTTGTTGTTGAAGTTGTAACCGCCGCCGTCACCGTTCTTGCCGTCGCTGCTGCTGTCGAAGTAGCGCAGGTCGGTCTTGAACGACTGGTCGTCAGCAATCTTGAACACGTGGGTCGCGCCCAGGAAGTGCTGCTTGTAGAAATCTTCCAGGTTCGAGTAGTAGTACTGCAGGGTCAGGTCTGGAGTGAGCTTGTAGTCCAGGCCACCGTAGCGGAACTTGTTGCTGTCCTGGCTGGCACCGGCAATCGACAGACCGGTACGGTTGCTCGATGCACGGCCCATGGCGTGGGTCAGCTGACCGGCGTTGATGGTCAGGTTGTCGATTTCCTTCGACTGGATGGTGCCACCCTCGAAGGTTTGTGGCAGCAGACGGCCGTCGTTGGAGACCAGGATCGGCAGGTTCGGCGCCAGGGCGCTACCGTAGTGAACTTCGGTCTTGGAGAAGCGGGCCTTGGCGTTGGCGCCAACACGAGCCCACTGGCTTACAGCCGAACCGTCAGTATCGCTCGGGAAAAAGCTGCTGTTGTCCGGGTGCTTGCCACGGCCACCATCCAGGTGGATACCCCACAAGGCCTGGGCATCGACACCAAAGCCAACGGTGCCTTCGGTGAAGCCGGAGATGTAGTCGAGCTTGAAGCCCTGACCCGACTCACGGTTGTCGGCACCGCCGTCACGGTTGTCGTTGTTGAAATACATGGTGCGCGAGCTGAGCGACAGTTTGCTGTCTTCAACGAAACCGGCAGCGCCTGCAGATTGGGCGATAACCCCCAGTGCCACGGCCAGAGCCAGGCTGGACTTGTACATGTTTTGCTCCTCTACGTTCTAATTCTTGTGTATCTCTGGCGGAAGGGTCTTATGCCCCGCTCACCGTGGATGGACGATTTAGTCCCAAAGCGTGACCCTTAAGTCAATCGTTTCTAAACGTTTCGCGACTTTGGTCTAAGACGTCACCTGCGCTACAGGATAATGACAATCCTATAAATCCAAAATGACCGTTTTATGAATTTCTAAGATTTTTACGGAATATGGTAGGAACCTTTACTGCCATTCGTTGTAGCAATCCCATCATTCATAACAATTGGTTATTTGCAAACGTTTGCTCATAACCTAATTCCGTATCGTTATATAGGGACGAAAAGCCTAGCAGGCGGTTCTGATTTCGCCATTGATCCAGGTTATGGCCTCATGAATGCAGGTTACGGCCCCGCGCGGTTCTTTGTAGGAGCTGCCTTGTGTCGCGATGGGGCGCGAAGCGCCCCCAGCAATTTCTGTGGGGTAGCTGAGATCCCGGGGCCGCTTCGCCCCCCATCGCGACACAAGGCCGCTCCTACAGGGGCCCGCATCATGGCGATATCAGGCCTAAGGCCTTTGCCTCCTAAGCTAATGCAAAAAAGTTATTTATTTTAAATTTCTTAGATCATTTAGCCTTCTCGCCATCCATTACCCAGTTTGCCTGACGAGAGGTTCACCATGATCCCGCACGCCCCGCTGCGCCTGTTCGCCGCTTTGACCCTCGCCAGTACCAGCTGGCTGGCCCAGGCGGCCGACGTGACCGTTGCCTACCAGACCACCGTCGACCCGGCCAAGGTGGCACAGGTGGATGGCGACTACGAAAAAGCCAGCAAGGCCAGCATCGACTGGCGCAAGTTCGACAACGGCGCCGATGTGATCACCGCAGTGGCCAGCGGCGACGTGCAGATCGGCTACCTGGGTTCCAGCCCGCTGGCCGCCGCCGCCACCCGCAAGTTGCCGGTCGAAACCTTTCTGATCGCCACGCAAATTGGCGCTGGTGAAGCGCTTGTCGCGCGCGACAGTATCAAGACGCCACAAGATCTGGTCGGCAAGAAAGTCGCCGTACCGTTCGTTTCCACCGGCCACTACAGCCTGCTGGCAGCCCTGAAAAGCTGGAACATCGACCCGTCCAAGGTGCAGATCCTCAACCTTGCACCGCCAGCCATCATTGCCGCCTGGAAACGCGGCGACATCGACGCCACCTACGTCTGGGACCCGGCCCTGGGCGTGGCCAAGGAAAACGGCAAGGTGCTGATTACCTCTGGCGAGCTGGCCGCTAAAGGCGCACCTACTTTCGATGCCTGGATTGTGCGCAAGGACTTCGCCGAGAAGCACCCCGACGTGGTCAAGGCTTTCGCCAAGGTCACCCTCGATGCCTACGCCGACTACCGCAAAGACCCGAAAGCCTGGCTTGCCGACAAGGGCAACGTTGAAAAACTGGTGAAGCTGTCCGGCGCCAAGGCCAGCGACATCCCGGTGCTGCTGGAGGGCAACGTCTACCCACTGGCCGCCGACCAGGCCGACGCCTTGGGCGCCCCGACCACCCAGGCCCTGACCGACACGGCAACCTTCCTCAAGCAGCAAGGCAAGGTTGACGCCGTACTGCCGGATTACTCGCCGTACGTCAGCGCCAAGTTCCTTCCAAACTAAACTGATCCGGAGCCCGCCATGGCCTTGCTCGAACTGGAGCGCATCAGCGCACAGTACCCCGGTGCCGCCACCCCGGTACTGGCCGACATCAACCTGAGCCTGGGGCCGCGCCAATTGTTGGTGGCCCTGGGGCCATCCGGCAGTGGCAAAACTTCGCTGCTCAACCTGATCGCCGGTTTCGTTACCCCCAGTGGCGGCCGCATCACCCTCGACGGTGTGCCGGTGCAAGGACCTGGCGCCGAGCGCGGCGTCGTGTTTCAGGACGACGCGCTACTGCCCTGGCAGAACGTGCTGGGCAACGTTGCCTTCGGCCTGGAGCTGGCCGGCGTACCGCGCGCCGAGCGTGAAGCCAAAGCCCGCGAGATGCTGGCCATGGTCGACCTCGCCGGTTTCGGCGAGCGGCGCATCTGGCAGCTGTCCGGTGGCCAGAAGCAACGCGTGGGCCTGGCCCGGGCGCTGGCAGCCGACCCACGGGTGCTGCTGATGGACGAACCGTTCGGCGCCCTCGATGCCTTCACCCGCGAGCAGATGCAGGAGTTGCTGCTGCAGGTATGGCAGCGCACCGCCAAGCCGGTATTCCTGATTACCCACGACATTGAAGAAGCGGTGTTCCTGGCCAGCGAGCTGGTACTGCTGGCGCCCAACCCGGGGCGCGTAGTGGAACGCCTGCAACTGGACTTCGGCCAGCGCTATGCCGCTGGCGAATCGGCCCGGGCGATCAAGTCCGACCCGGCTTTCATCGAAACCCGCGAGCACGTACTGGCGCGGGTGTTCTCCCAACGCCAAAGCCTGCAGGAGCGCGTATGAGCAGCCTGGACCTGCCGGTTACCGGCAAACACGACGCCCAACCCCGCCCAGCCACCAAGCTGCGCCGCCCACTGTCCACCCGCTGGATCAGCACCCTGACCCTTGCCAGCCTGTTGCTGGCCTGGTGGCTGGTGACTGCCGCCGGCTGGGTCGAACCGCTGTTCCTGCCCTCGCCCGGCGACATCCTGGCCAAGGGCTGGACCTTGCTGACCCAGGGTTACATGGATGCCAGCCTGTGGCAGCACCTGGGCGCCAGCCTGGGGCGCATCGGCGTGGCCCTGCTGGCCGCCACGCTGACCGCCATCCCGGTGGGCATTGCCATTGGCTACAACCGCGTGGCACGCGGCATCCTCGACCCGCTGATCGAGTTCTACCGGCCGATACCGCCGCTGGCCTACCTGCCGCTGATCGTTATCTGGTGCGGTATCGGCGAGCTGTCGAAGGTGCTGCTGATCTTTTTGGCGATCTTCGCCCCGATCGCCATTGCCACCGCCACCGGCGTGCGCACGGTCGACCCGGCCAAGCTGCGTGCGGCGCAGTCGCTGGGCGCCAGCAAGGCGCAACTGATCCGCCATGTGATCCTGCCCAGCGCGCTGCCTGACATCCTCACCGGCATCCGCATAGGCCTGGGTGTCGGCTGGTCGACCCTGGTCGCCGCCGAGCTGATCGCCGCCACCAGCGGCCTGGGCTTCATGGTGCAGTCGGCGGCGCAGTTCCTGGTTACCGATGTGGTGGTGCTGGGCATCCTGCTGATTGCCCTGATTGCCTTCGCCCTGGAAATGAGCCTGCGTGCCCTGCAACGCAAACTGGTGCCCTGGCACGGGCAGAGCCACTGAACCCTATTGTCCACGCCAGCACACTGGCGCCTGATTGAAGAGGCCGACATGAGCCTGACCATCACCCCCCTCAGCCCGGCGCTCGGCGCCCAGATCAGCGGTGTGGACATCAGCCGCGACATCACCGCAGAACAACGCGACGCCATCGAACAGGCGCTGCTGCAGCACCAGGTGCTGTTCTTCCGCGACCAGCCGATCAACCCGGAACAACAGGCGCGCTTTGCCGCCCGCTTCGGCGACCTGCACATTCACCCGATCTACCCCAACGTGCCGGACACCCCACAGGTGCTGGTGCTCGACACGGCAGTGACCGATGTACGGGACAACGCCGTATGGCACACCGACGTGACCTTCCTGCCAACACCGGCACTGGGTGCGGTGCTCAGTGCCAAGCAGTTGCCGGCCTACGGTGGCGACACCTTGTGGGCCAGCGGCATTGCTGCCTTCGAAGCATTGTCGGCGCCGCTGCAAAAAATGCTCGACGGGCTGACCGCTACCCATGATTTTACCAAGTCGTTCCCGCTGGAGCGCTTTGGTACCACGGCTGAGGACCTGGCGCGCTGGGAAGCCACCCGGCGCAACAACCCGCCGCTGTCGCACCCGGTGGTGCGTACGCATCCGGTGGGCGGGCGCAAGGCGTTGTTCGTCAATGAAGGGTTTACTGCGCGCATCAATGAGCTGAGCGAGCTGGAGAGCGAGGCGTTGCTGAAGCTGCTGTTCGCCCATGCCACGCGGCCGGAGTTCAGCATTCGCTGGCGCTGGCAGGAGAATGATGTGGCGTTCTGGGACAACCGCGTGACCCAGCATTTTGCCGTGGATGATTACCGGCCCAATCGGCGGGTGATGCATCGGGCGACCATTTTGGGGGATGCGCCCTTCTGACAGGGCTCAGGGGAGGCCTTCGGCCTCCTTTCGCGACACAAGGCCGCTCCTACAAGGGTACGCGATCTCCTGTAGGAGCGGCCTTGCCGGGGCGCCGGACCGGTCGGATGGGCCGCAAAGCGGCCCCGGCAATCTAGCGGACCAGGTGCAGGAACTGCATGTGCCGCTCGTACTGGTCGAGGATGTCGTTGATGATCTGCTCCTTGCTGTAGCCCACCAGGTCATAGTTCTGGCTACCTTCGCTCAGGTGCACCTCGGCCCGGTAGTAGCGCCGGTTCTTCAACTCCTGCGTGCCCAGCCCGCCCAGGGCAAACGATGGCGTGAAGTAGCCACGCATCTGCACCTGGTAGATGAACGGCTGCTCCTCGCCATGGCCGATCTTCAGGCTGACGTTGTCGTGGCTCGGGTCGTCCTGGGTAATCAGCACCAGGCCCTTCTGCTCGAACACTTCACGCACATCGGCAATCGCCGGGCGCACCACGTCGTCCATGAAGCGGTATACCTCATCACGCGACGGGAAGTGCACGGCCTGGCTCAGGCGCTGGCGCCAGCCGCCACGGCCACGGCGTGACTGGGCAAACGGGGCCAGCGAGTGCATCTGCGCGATCTGCCGTTGCGACTCCAGGTAGAACGCCTTGTGCAGCCCCCACATCATGCACAGCAGAATCAGCGAGAACGGCAACGAGGTCAGCACCACCGCCGATTTCAGCGAATCGATGCTGCCGGCAAACAACAGCGCACTGGTGATCAGCGCGATCATTGCGCCCCAGAAAATGCGCAGCCAGTTCGGCCCGTCTTCGTCGGCATCGCCACCCTTGGCCGACAAGGTCGACAGCACCACGGTGCCCGAGTCGGCCGAAGTGACAAAAAACACGAAGCTGATGAACACCGTGGTGGCAATTACCACCTTGCTCCAGGGGTAGGTCTCCAGCAGCAGGTACAGGCTCATCGACGGGTTATCCAGCGCCGATTGGCCCAGCGCAGTCATGCCGTGGTTGATCACCTGGTCGAGGGCGCTGTTGCCGAAGATCGACATCCACGCCAGGGTAAAGCCCAGCGGGATCAGCAGCACGCCAAAGACGAATTCGCGGATGGTACGGCCCCGGGAAATGCGGGCGATGAACAGGCCCACGAACGGCGCCCAGGCAATCCACCAGGCCCAATAGAACACCGTCCAGCCGCCCAGCCAGTCACGGTTTTCACCGTAGGCGTACACGTCGAAGCTCTTGCGCGGCAAGGCGCCCAGGTAGTCACCCAGGTTCTGGATCAGGGTGTTGAACAGGTGCTGGGTCGGCCCCGCAAACAGCACGAACAGCAGCAGCGCGCAGGCCAGGAACAGGTTGATGTCGCTCATCACCCGCACGCCCTTCTCCACCCCGGCGACGGCCACGGCCACCGCCGCGCCCATCATCAGGGTGATGAGGGTCACCTGCACCCACTGGCTGTGGCTGATGCCGAACAGGTAGTCGAGGCCGGCATTCAGGTGCAGCACACCAAAGCCCATGTCGGCGCCCAGGCCGAACACCGTGGCAATGATGCCGAAGCCGTCCACCGCGTAGCCGATCGGGCCGTTGATACGCTTGCCGATCAGCGGGTACAGCGCCGAGCGCAGGGCCAGCGGCAGGTTGTGCCGGTAGGCGAAGTAGGCCAACGCCATGCCGACGAAGGCGAATACGCCCCAGCCGTGCAGGCCCCAGTGCAGGAACAGGATCTGCATCGCCTGGCGCCCGGCCTCGGCCGTGCCCGCCTCGCCCTGGGGCGGTTGCAGCATGTGGGTCAGCGGTTCGGAGACACAGAAGAAGAACAAGGTGATGCTGATGCCGGCGGCGAACAGCATGCCGGCCCATGACAGGTAACTGAACTCGGGCTCGTCGTGGTCGGCACCGAGCTTGATCTTGCCATAGCCGGACAAGGCGGTGACCACCACGAAGACCAGGTACAGCGTCATCGCCAGCATGTAGTACCAGCCGACCGTGTTGGCCGCCCAGTTCTGCGCCGCCAGCAACCAGTCGCCTGCCGCTTGCGGGTTGGAGATGACCACCAGGCCAAAGATGAGGATGAAGCTTGCCGCAAAGTAGAACACCGGGGGGTTCATGCGGATCTTGCCATTGGCAAGGGAAGGGGTCGGTGCACTCATCGGGCGTGCACCTCGTCAAATGACGTGAGGTTCGGAATGAACGGGTTCAGCAAAGGAATCCTCCTGTTGAACACCGGCAGCGGACCAGCGTTTTTACATTGAACAAGCGTTCAAGTTAAACATGGATCGGA
This sequence comes from Pseudomonas sp. NPDC089407, assembly GCF_044900445.1. Classification (NCBI taxonomy): domain Bacteria; kingdom Pseudomonadati; phylum Pseudomonadota; class Gammaproteobacteria; order Pseudomonadales; family Pseudomonadaceae; genus Pseudomonas; species Pseudomonas sp. NPDC089407. The sequence continues at coordinate 95,021 of NZ_JBJDNB010000006.1, read as the reverse complement.
TTTCAATGCGAATTGGGGTGCTGATTGGTGTACTCCTGCTCTGGCCTCTTCGCGGGTGAACCCGCTCCTACAACGAGGGCACCGACCCTGAGGGCAGCGCCGACCAATATAGGAGCGGGTTTACCCGCGAAGAGGCCAGAACAGGCTAAACAAATGCCAGATCAATGCTTGTCCTGACAATCCAGCTGCAGGTTAGCCTGGGTGATGTTGCTCTCGGCCGGCACACTGCGGGTCAACCACACATTGCCGCCAATGGTCGAACCTTTACCGATGGTAATGCGCCCCAGCACCGTGGCCCCGGCGTAGATCACCACATCGTCCTCGACAATCGGGTGGCGTGGCAGGCCTTTGTGCAGCGTGCCGGACTCGTCAGTGGGGAAGCGCTTGGCCCCCAGGGTCACTGCCTGATAGATACGCACGCGCTCGCCGATGATCGCGGTTTCGCCAATCACCACCCCGGTACCGTGGTCGATGAAGAAGCTAGGGCCAATCTGCGCCCCCGGGTGGATGTCGATGCCGGTGGCCGAATGCGCCAGCTCCGAACTGATCCGCGCCAGCAGCGGCAGGCCGGCCTGGTACAGGTGGTGGGCCAGGCGGTGGTGGATGATCGCCAGGATACCCGGGTAGCACAGCAGCACTTCATCAACACTGCGCGCCGCCGGGTCGCCGTGGTAGGCGGCCAGCACATCGGTGTCGAGCAGCACGCGCAGCTCTGGCAGTGCAGCCGCGAAACCCTGGACCAGGCTCAGCGCATGGGCATCGACGCCAGCCAGCTCGGCCTTGTTTTGCCGTGCGGCGTAACGCAGCTCCAGGCGGGCCTGGGTCAGCAACGCAGTCAGCGCAGCGTCGAGGGTATGGCCGACGTAGAAGTCTTCGCTTTCTTCACGCAGATCGACCGGCCCAAGGCGCATGGGGAACAGCGCGCCGCACAGGTGCTCGAGAATCTGCCGCATCGCCTCGCGCGACGGCAGCTCACGCCCGCCTTGTTCGCCGCTGCTGCGGCCATTGCGGGTGCGCCATTGCTCACGGGCGCCGCGCAGGCCGGTGACGATGCTCTGCAACTGCCAGTGCGTTGGTGAAGGTTGTTCGCTCACAGTTTTCTCCCGCCTGAAGAGGTCAACTATTTTTATTGGCAGGTCTGGCCCTTTCGCGGGTGAACCCGCTGCCACAGGTACACCACAAGGCTCAGGATCTGTGGGGTCTCTGTGGGAGCGGGTTTACCCGCGAAGAGGCCGGGCCTGCCTACTTGTAATCCACTCTACGGCAAATCCGGCCCTTGGAAAAAACAACGCTTTATTCCATCCTGCGCTAAGTCAGGCATAAGCAGCGATGACGGCACAGGCAACCTCGCCTACCCTCAAAGCAGCCAGCACCTGGCAAAATCAAAAAGGAAATAACAAAATAATTTTTTATTATTTCCTGGCCTAAGCGGCCAACCCTATAGTCGCCACCCACTACTTACACAACAAGCGCGGGGCTCTGACATGTCGAAATTCGCCAAACCGCTACTCAACGCCAGCCTGGCACTGCTGCTGGGCGCCGGCCTCCTTGGCCAGGCCTTTGCCGGCGAGCAGTTGAAGACCATCCAGGAAAAAGGCGTGATCAACGTCGGCCTGGAAGGCACCTACCCTCCATTCAGCTTCCAGGACGAGAACGGCAAGCTGGCCGGCTTCGAGGTGGAACTTTCAGAGTTGCTGGCCAAGGAGTTGGGGGTCAAGGCCAAGATCCAGCCGACCAAGTGGGATGGCATCCTTGCCGCGCTGGAATCCAAGCGCCTGGATGTGGTGGTCAATCAGGTGACCATCTCCGAAGAGCGCAAGAAGAAATACGATTTCTCCGAGCCCTACACCATATCGGGGATTCAGGCCTTGATCCTGAAGAAAAAAGCCGAACAGTTGAACATCAAGACGGCGCAAGACCTGGCCGGCAAGAAAGTCGGCGTGGGCCTGGGCACCAACTACGAACAGTGGGTCAAGCAAGACGTCCCGAAAGCCGAAGTGCGCACTTATGAAGACGACCCAAGCAAGTTCGCCGACCTGCGCAACGGCCGCATCGACGCCATCCTGATCGACCGCCTGGCCGCGCTGGAGTACGCGCAAAAAGCCAAGGACACTGAACTGGCCGGCGATGCCTTCTCGCGCCTGGAAAGCGGTGTGGCCCTGCGCAAGGGCGAACCTGAACTGCTGGCCGCCATCAACAAGGCCATCGACAAGCTCAAGGCTGACGGCACGCTGGCCAAGCTGTCGGAAAAATACTTCGGTGCCGACGTCACCAAATGATTGCCGAAAGCCTGCAACTCGTTGTCGACTCCGCGCCCTTCCTGCTGAAGGGTGCGGGTTATACGGTGCTGCTCAGCGTTGGCGGCATGTTCTTCGGCCTGGTGCTGGGCTTTGCTCTGGCGCTGATGCGGTTGTCGAAGATTCTGCCGCTGAACTGGCTGGCGCGGGTCTACGTGTCGTTCTTCCGCGGCACGCCGCTGCTGGTGCAGCTGTTCGTGATCTATTTCGGCATGCCGCAGATCGGCATCGAACTCGACCCAATCCCGGCTTCGCTGATCGGCTTGTCACTGAACATGGCGGCCTACATCTGCGAAATCCTGCGCGCAGCCATTTCCTCCATCGACCGTGGCCAGTGGGAAGCAGCAGCCAGTATCGGCATGACCCGCGTGCAAGCCATGCGCCGGGCGATCCTGCCACAGGCCTTGCGCACCGCCCTGCCACCCCTGGGCAACAGCTTCATCTCGCTGGTCAAGGACACCGCACTGGCAGCAACCATCCAGGTGCCCGAACTGTTCCGCCAGGCGCAGCTGATTACCGCACGCACCTTCGAAGTGTTCACCATGTACGTGGCGGTGGCGGTGGTCTACTGGGTGCTGTGCAGCATCCTCGCGCACTTCCAGAACCGCATGGAAGCGCGGGTCAACCAGCATGACCAGGAGCACTGAGCATGATTGAAGTCAAAGGCCTGACCAAGCGGTTCAAGGGCCAGACCGTGCTCAACGGTATCGACCTGACCGTGCAGCCCGGCGAAGTAGTGGCCATCATCGGCCCCAGCGGCTCGGGCAAGACCACCTTCCTGCGCTGCCTGAACCTGTTGGAAACCCCGGATGCCGGGCAGATCAAGGTCGGCGCCATCAGCATCGATGCCAACCGCCCACTGGGTGGCCAGCAAAGTGCAATCCGGCGCTTGCGCCAGCAGGCCGGGTTCGTGTTCCAGAACTTCAACCTGTTCCCGCACCGCACTGCCCTGGAGAACGTGATCGAGGGCCCGGTGATCGTCAAGAAGACACCCCGCGAGCAAGCCCTCGACCTGGGTAGGCGCCTGCTGGCCAAGGTCGGCCTGGCGGGCAAGGAAGACGCCTACCCCCGGCGCCTGTCGGGTGGCCAGCAGCAACGGGTGGCCATCGCCCGTGCATTGGCCATGGAGCCGGAGGTGATCCTGTTCGACGAACCCACCTCGGCGCTGGACCCTGAACTGGTCGGTGAAGTACTGGCGACCATCCGCGGTCTGGCCGAAGAGAAGCGCACCATGATCATCGTCACCCATGAGATGAGCTTTGCTCGTGATGTGGCGAACCGGGTGATCTTTTTCGACAAGGGCGTGATCGTGGAACAGGGCGAGGCCAAGGCGCTGTTTGCGGCGCCGAAGGAAGAGCGTACCCGACAGTTCTTGCGCAAGTTCCTGGGGACTGCTGCTTCGGAATAAATCAGCACAGACGCAAATCGTTGTAGGAGCGGCCTTGTGTCGCGAACGGGCTGCACAGCAGCCCCAGAAATTTCCGCATCATTGCCGAAATCCTGGGGCCGCTGTGCGGCCCTTTCGCGACACAAGGCCGCTCCTACACCGATCGCGTTGCCCTGAATAATCACATTACTCCTTCTATCTATAAATATTCCAAAAAGTTAGTTCATAAACTTTTTATAAACCATTAGGGTATATAAACCGGACCACCGGACCAGCACACATCTGCCGCAATCAGCTGTAGCGGCATCACCCATTTGTGAGGTCAGGAATGGTCAGGATCACAATCACCCCAGTGCGTAACGCCAGGGCATTGAGTGCAGCCAAGGAGCGGCACTGATGTCCAGCCAGGCAACTACCCAACTCCATAGCGATCTCGACAGCTCGCCCCTGCTGCTGCCGGCCAAGGTACTGCGCAACGACGCCGAAGCCCTGCAAGCGGCCCGCGAACTGGCCGAGGTCGCGCGCGAGCAGGCCGCCCGCCGCGACCAGCAACGCAAACTGCCATGGGCCGAGATCGAGCTGTTCACCCGCAGTGGCCTGGGCAGCATCAGCGTACCCAAGGCCCACGGCGGCCCCGACGTGTCGTTCGAAACCATCGCCGAAGTATTCCGCCTGATCAGTGCCGCCGACCCGGCCCTCGGGCAGATCCCGCAGAACCAGTTCGGCATGCTGCAACTGCTGCGCCTGACGGCCAGCGAAGCGCAGCAGGCGGTCATCTTCCGTAGCGTGCTCGACGGCTGGCGCATCGGCAATGCCGGACCAGAACGCGGCACCAAAGACACCCTCACCCTCAAGGCTCGCATTAGCCGCGTAGGCGACAACTATCGCATCAGCGGCGAAAAGTTCTACTCCACCGGCGCGCTGTTCGCCCACTGGGTGGCGGTAAAAGCCCTGGATGATGAAGGCCGCCAGCGCCTTGCTTTTGTGCGCCGGGGCAGCCCGGGGCTGCGCATCGTCGATGACTGGTCCGGGTTTGGCCAGCGCACCACCGCCAGCGGTACCGTGCTGCTGGACCAGGTGCCGGTGGATGCTGAGCTGGTGATCGACAACTGGCGCCAGCGCGATACCGCCAATATCCAGGGGGCGGCCTCGCAGCTGATCCAGGCGGCAATTGACGCAGGGATTGCCGAAGCGGCGATCGACGATGCCATCAGCTTCGTGCGTGAGAAGTCCCGGCCGTGGATCGAAGCCAACGTGGAGCGCGCCAGCGACGACCCTTATGTGATCGCCGACATCGGCCGGCTCAAGCTTGAGCTGCATGCGGCAGAAGCCTTGCTGCGCAAGGCTGCGCGGGTGCTCGACGAGGTCAATGCGGCGCCGATCGATGCCGAGTCCGCAGCGCGGGCTTCGATCGCGGTGGCTGAGGCCAAGGTACTGACCACCGAGATTGCCTTGCGGGCCAGCGAGAAGCTGTTCGAGCTGGCTGGCAGCCGCGCCACCCTTGCCGAATTCAACCTCGACCGCCATTGGCGCAATGCCCGGGTGCATACCCTGCATGACCCGGTGCGCTGGAAGTACCACGCGGTCGGCGCTTACCACCTGAACGGCACCTTGCCTGCGCGGCATTCCTGGATCTGATTTGCGGGCCCTGGGGCTGCTTTGCAGCCCATCGCGACACAAGGCCGCTCCTACAGGGATACGCGAGCCCATGCAGGTACGCGGTCTCCTGTAGGAGCGGCCTTGTGTCGCGATGGGCCGCAAAGCGGCCCCAATGGCCCCGGAGAAACACCATGACTACAAACATCATCACTGACGATACCCAAGCCCTGCAGGTCGCCGAAGACATCGCCCAACAACTGCGCCGCGACAGCGCCCTGCGCGACCGCGAGCGCCGCCTGCCGCACGCCGAACTTGAGCTGTTCACCTGTTCCGGCCTTTGGGCCATCAGCGTACCCAAGGCCTTTGGCGGCGCCGGCGTGTCCAATGTCACCCTTGCCAAAGTCATCGCCCGTATCGCCCAGGCCGACGGCTCGCTCGGGCAGATCCCGCAAAACCATTTCTACGGCCTGGAAGTGCTGCGGGTAAACGGTAGCCCCGAGCAGCAACAGCGCCTGTACGCCGAAGTACTGGCCGGCCGCCGCTTCGGCAATGCCCTGGCCGAACTGGGCACCAAAACCGCCAACGACCGCACCACCCGCCTGAGCCGTGAAGGCGACGGTTTCCGCATCAACGGCCGCAAGTTCTACTCCACCGGTGCCATCTACGCCCAGCGCATTCCCACCTCGGTGGTCGACGAACACGGCGTGCAGCACCTGGCCTTCGTCCCGGCCGACAGCCAGGGCCTGCAGGTGATCGACGACTGGAGCGGCTTCGGTCAGCGCACCACCGGCAGCGGCTCGGTCGTGTTCGACAATGTCTACGTCAGCGCCGCCGACGTGGTGCCGTTCCAGAGCGCCTTCGAGCGCCCTACCCCGGTCGGCCCGCTGGCGCAGATCCTCCATGCCGCCATCGACACCGGCATCGCCCGCGCCGCCTACGAAGACGCCCTGCACTTCGTGCGCACCCGCAGCCGCCCGTGGGTCGACTCTGGCCTGGACAAAGCCACCGACGACCCGCTGACGCTGAAAAGCTTCGGCCACCTGGCGATCCGCCTGCATGCCGCCGAAGCCCTGCTGGAGCGTGCAGGCGAATACCTCGACCGCGCCCGTGACGACAGCAGTGCCGACAACGTCGCTGCCGCGTCCATCGCCGTGGCCGAAGCACGCGCAATCAGCACCGAAATCTCCCTCGCCGCCGGCACTGCGTTGTTCGAACTGGGCGGCAGCCAGGCTACCCTGGCCGAGCACAACCTCGACCGCCACTGGCGCAACGCCCGGGTGCACACCCTGCACGACCCGGTGCGCTGGAAGTACCACGCCATCGGCAACTATTACCTCAACGATGCCAACCCGCCACGCCGGGGGACCATCTGATGGCCAGGCAGATCCTGCTCAATGCTTTCAACATGAACTGCATCGGGCACATCAACCACGGCCTGTGGACCCATCCACGGGACACCTCGACCCAGTACAAGACCCTGGACTACTGGACCAACCTGGCACGCCTGCTGGAGCGCGGCCTGTTCGACGGGCTGTTCATTGCCGATATCGTCGGCACCTACGACATCTACGGGCAATCGCTGGACGTCACCCTCAAGGAGTCGATCCAGTTGCCGGTCAACGACCCACTGCTGCTGGTCTCGGCCATGGCAGCGGTCACTCGCCACCTGGGTTTCGGCCTCACCGCCAACCTCACCTACGAGGCGCCGTACCTGTTCGCCCGACGCCTCTCCACCCTCGACCACCTGAGCAACGGGCGCGTAGGCTGGAACATCGTCACCGGCTACCTCGACAGCGCCGCCCGGGCCATGGGCCTGGCGCAGCAACCCGAGCATGACCGCCGCTACGACCAGGCCGACGAATACCTGCAGGTGCTGTACAAGTTGCTGGAAGGCAGCTGGGCCGACGACGCCGTGGTCGCCGACCGCGAGCAGCGCGTCTACGCCCGCCCCGACAAGGTGCGCAAGGTTGAGCACCAAGGCGAGTTCTACAAGGTAGCTGGCTACCACCTGTGCGAGCCCTCGCCGCAGCGCACCCCCGTGCTGTTCCAGGCCGGCAGCTCGCAGCGTGGCCTGGCCTTCGCCGGCAACCATGCCGAATGCGTGTTCATCAGCGGCCAGGACAAGGCCGCCACCCGTGCCCAGGTCGATAAGGTACGCGCCGCTGCCCGGGCCGCCGGGCGCGACCCGCAGGCGGTCAAGGTGTTCATGGGTGTTACGGTGATCGTCGCCCCGACCGAGCAACAAGCCCAGGCCAAGCACGCCGAGTACCTGCGCTACGCCAGCGCCGAGGCCGGGGTGGCGCACTTCGCTGCCTCCACCGGTATCGACTTCGCCGCCTTCGAGCTGGACGAGCCGATCGCCTTCAGCCAGGGCAACGCCATCCAGTCGGCCACACGGCAGCTACAGGACAACGCCTGGACCCGCCGGCGCCTGTTGCAACAGCACGCCTTGGGTGGCCGCTACGTAACCCTGGTCGGTGCACCTGAGCAGGTCGCCGAGCAGCTGATTGCGTGGATCGACGAGACCGGCCTGGACGGTTTCAACCTGACCCGCACCGTCACCCCGGAAAGCTTCGAGGACTTCATCGACCTGGTCATCCCGCAACTGCAACAGCGCGGCCGTTACAAGACCGCCTACGCCGAAGGCACCCTGCGCGAAAAGCTGTTCCAGGCCGAGCACCCGCACCTGCCCGCCGACCACCCCGGTTCGGCATACCGCTTCCCCCCAAACGCTACCCCTGCCCCGACTGGAGCCCTGCACCATGCTTGAGAAACTGTTCCGGCCCGTCGCGGCCATCGCCATCAGCCTCGGCCTGTCTGCCACTGCCCTGGCCGCCGACCCCTTGAAAATCGGCACCACATCGGCCTTTGCCATCCCGCTGGAAGCCGCCGTGGAAGAAGCGCACAAGCAAGGCCTGGACGTGAAGCTGATCGAATTCAGCGACTGGATCGCGCCCAATGTCAGCCTCAACAGCGGCGACATCGACGTGAACTACTTCCAGCACATCCCGTTCCTGGAAAACGCCAAGGCGGCTGCGGGCTTCAACCTGGTGCCGTACGCACCGGGCATCATCAACAACGTCGGCCTGTACTCGAAAACGTACAAAAGCTTCGCCGAGCTGCCTGAAGGCGCCAGCGTGGCCATCGCCAACGACCCGATCAACAGTGGCCGTGGCCTGCAACTGCTGGCGAAGGCCGGGTTGATCACGCTCAAGCCAGGGGTCGGCTACAAGGCCACGGAAGACGACATCGTCGCCAACCCGAAAAAGCTGAAGATCCTGCAGGTCGAGGCGGTGCAACTGGTACGCGCCTATGACGACGCCGACCTGGTGCAGGGTTACCCGGCCTACATCCGCCTGGCCAACACCTTCGATGCAGGCTCCGCGCTGCTGTTCGACGGCCTGGAAAACAAGGAGTACGTGATCCAGTTCGTCATTCGCCCGCAGAGCAAGGATGACCCGCGCCTGGCCAAATTCGTCGACATCTATCAGCACTCGCCAGCCGTGCGCGCAGCGCTCGATAAAGCCCACGGCAAGCTCTACCAGGCCGGCTGGGAAGGCTGACATGAGTCAGGCCAGCGCGCTCAGGGCGCCTACCACACAACCACTGCCGCCAACGGCCAGGGAGCAGGCCTTGCGCCCGGAGGTCAATGAAGCCCATGTACGCTTCATCGGCCTGGGCAAGACCTACCCGGGCCAGACGCAACCGGCCTTGCACGGCATCGACCTGAACATCCGCCATGGTGAGATTTTCGGCATCATCGGCCGCAGCGGCGCCGGTAAGTCGTCGCTGCTGCGCACCATCAACCGGCTGGAACAACCCAGCCAGGGCCGGGTGCTGATCGACCAGGTGGACATCGCGCCGTTCGACGAAGACCAGCTGGTGGCCCTGCGTCGGCGCATCGGCATGATCTTCCAGCACTTCAACCTGATGTCGGCCAAGACCGTGTGGCAGAACGTCGAGCTGCCATTGAAGGTGGCGGGCGTGGCCAAGGCCGAGCGCCAGCGCAAGGTGCGTGAGTTGCTGGAACTGGTCGGCCTGCAGGAAAAGCACCACGTCTACCCGGCGCAGTTGTCCGGCGGGCAGAAACAGCGCGTGGGCATTGCCCGGGCACTGGTGCATGACCCCGAGATCCTGCTGTGCGACGAGGCCACCTCGGCGCTGGACCCGGAAACCACCGCCTCGATCCTTGAACTGCTGCGCGACATCAACCGGCGCCTGGGCCTGACCATCGTGCTGATCACTCATGAGATGGCGGTTATCCGCGATATCTGCCACCGGGTAGTGGTACTCGAGCGCGGTGCAGTGGTCGAACAGGGCGAAGTCTGGCGGGTATTCGGCTCCCCGCGCCACGAGATCACCCGCACCCTGCTCGCGCCGCTGCAGGCCAAGTTGCCCGCCGCGCTGCAAGCCAGCCTGCGGGCCAGCCCGGTTAGCCGCGACAGTGCCGTGGTGCTGAAGCTGACCTTGCTTGGCGAGCCGGAACTGTCGGCCCTGTTCAGCGACCTGGGTGGCCGCGTGCGCCTCCTGCAGGGCGGCGTGGAAACCATTGGCGAGCATGCCCTGGGGCAACTGATCCTGTCGGTCCAGCACGCGCCGCACGACACCCATCAACTGCTGGAACGTGCCCGCCGCTGGGCCGAGGACGTGGAGGTACTGGGCCATGTGGTTTGATCGCCTGCTGGAAGGCCTGCTCGATACCCTGCTGATGGTCGGTGTGTCGTCGTTGGTCGCACTGCTGGTGGGGGTGCCGATGGCCGTGCTGCTGGTCACCAGCGACAAGGGTGGAATCTTCGAGGCACCGCTGCTGAACCGGGTGCTGGGCGCTTTCGTCAACCTGTTCCGCTCGATCCCGTTCCTGATCCTGATGGTCGCACTGATCCCCTTCACTCGCCTGGTGGTGGGCACCACCTATGGCGTGTGGGCGGCGGTAGTACCACTGACCATTGCTGCCACGCCGTTCTTTGCGCGGATTGCCGAAGTCAGTTTGCGTGAAGTCGACCATGGCCTGGTGGAGGCCGCGCAAGCCATGGGCTGCCGACGCTGGCACATCGTCTGGCATGTGCTGTTGCCGGAAGCGCTGCCCGGGATCGTGGGGGGGTTCACCATTACCTTGGTGACCCTGATCAACTCCTCGGCCATGGCCGGGGCGATTGGCGCCGGGGGCTTGGGCGACATTGCTTATCGGTATGGTTACCAGCGCTTTGACAGCCAGATCATGCTGACCGTGATTGCCATGCTGGTGGCGCTGGTGGCGTTGATCCAGCTGGGTGGGGACCGCTTGGCGAAGGGCTTGAACAAGCGTTAAATCCGGGGGCTGCTTTGCAGCCCGATCGCGACACAAGGCCGCTCCCACAGGCGACCGCATACCCTTGTAGGAGCGGCCTTGTGTCGCGATCGGGCCGCAAAGCGGCCCCGGCGATCTCAACCCCAGCGCAAATCCCCAGCCGGCACCGGCCGCCCGAACCAGTACCCCTGCCCCAGCTGACACTGCTCCTGTAGCAGGAAGCCGGCCTGTTCCTGTTGCTCGATACCCTCGGCATGCACCTGCATGCCCATGCTGCGGGCCAGGGCGATGATCACCCGCACGATCGCGATGTCATCTTCATCCAGCGGCAACCCGGCTACGAAACCTTGGTCGATCTTCAGCTTCTGCACGGGTAGGCGCTTGAGCCGCAGCAGCGATGAATAGCCGGTGCCAAAGTCATCGATGGCCAGGGTCACGCCAAGCTCACGCAAACGGTGCAGTTGCTCCAGCGCCACCTCCGGGTCTTCCATCACCGCGCTTTCGGTGACCTCCAGCTCCAGCAAGGCGGGGGCCAGGCCGGTCTCGTGCAGCACTTCGGCCACTTGCCGATACAACGCGTGCTGGCCAAACAGGCGGCTGGAAATGTTCACCGCCACAAAGGCCAGCTGGCGACCTTGCGCCTGCCATTGCACCATTTGCAGGCAGGCCTGGCGCAACACCCAGGCGTCGATTTCGGCAATCAACCCGGTGCGTTCGGCAATCGGGATGAACTCGCCCGGCGGCACCAGGCCACGTTGCGGATGCTGCCAGCGCACCAGTGCCTCGACGCCGACCTTGCAGCCAGTCGCCAGGTCGTGCACCGGCTGATAGAACACGCGCAGCTCGTCATGCTCCAGCGCCCGGCGCAGTTCGCCGGCGGTCTCGACCCGGTGCTGTGCATGGGCTGTAAGTTCTTCGGTGTACAGCGCATAGCACGCGCGCCCGTTGCTCTTGGCTTTGTACAACGCCGAGTCGGCATTGCGCAGCAACTGCTCGGCACTCAAGGCGTCGCTGGGGAACAAGCTGATGCCTGCACTGACACTGATGAACAGGCGATGTCCATCGAACAGGAACGGCTCGCGCATACGCTCGATGATGCACTGCGCCAGCTTGCCCGCCTGGCCGACCTGCTGGCAGTTTTCGGCCAGCACGCCGAACTCGTCACCGCCCAGGCGGGCCAAGGTCACGCCGCTGCCCAGTACCTCGCCCAGGCGCTCGCCCACCAGTTTCAGCAACTGGTCACCGATGGTGTGGCCCAGGCCATCGTTGATGCTCTGGAAATGGTCGAGGTCCAGCAGCAGCAAGGCGCAACCGCGCTTGTTGGCCTGCGCGGCCGCCAGCGCCTGCTCGACGCGGTCGGTGAACAGCAGGCGGTTGGGCAGGCCGGTCAACGGGTCGTGGTGGGCCAGGTAGGCCAGCTCCTGCTCCGAATGCTTGATCGCACTGATGTCACTGAACACCGCTACGTAGTGGCTCAGCTCACCCTGGTCGTCGCGAATGGCGCAAATGGTCTGCCACTGCGGGTAGATTTCGCCACTCTTGCGCCGGTTCCAGATTTCGCCGCTCCATTCGCCTTTTTCTGCCAGGGTGGCAAAGACCTGCTGGTAGAAGGCCAGGCCATGGCGGCCCGACTTGAACTTGCTCGGGCGCTGACCGATGACTTCATCCTGCTGGTAGCCGGTGATGCGCATGAACGCGCGGTTGACGTGCACGATCAAGCCTTGGCGGTCGGTCACCAGCACGCCTTCAAGGGTGCTGTCGAACACCGCGGCCGCCATGCGCAGCCGCTCCCGGTCTTCGCATCGCATGCGGGCGCCATGGCCAATGAAGTTCAGCAGGCGCACCCGCGACATATATATCAGCCATGCACTGAGCAGCACCCAGACCACCACGTTGATCTGCCGCCCCACGGTCAGTGCCAGAGGATCGTCAGTCATGCTGTGCAGCATCACCTCGGCCAGCGCCAGCCAGAGGATCGAGAGCACCACATACAGCGCAGAAAGGCGCAAGGCGTCGCGAACGGAAACAGACATGTCGGGTGGGATAGCCCATTGAAAAGAAAGGGGCATTATAAAGGCTGAAACATGTCGTGACCTCCTATCTAAACGGTTGACTGGTTTTATTTCCCCACCAAGGGATAATCGACCCTTCCCCCCGCATTTCGAGGGTATTTACACCTATGTGGTACAACGGCCTGCTCGACTTGTCGGCCTGGCAACTGGTCGGCATCACTTTGTTGATGACCCATGTGACCATTGTCGGCGTCACGGTCTACCTGCATCGCTACTCCGCGCACCGGGCCCTGGAGCTCAACGGCGCGCTCAAGCATTTCTTCCGTTTCTGGCTGTGGCTGACCACGGCGCAGAACACCCGCGAGTGGACCGCCGTCCACCGCAAGCACCACGCCAAGTGCGAAACCCCCGACGACCCGCACAGCCCTGTGCACAAAGGCCTGAGCACGGTGTTGCGCAAAGGTGCCGAGCTTTATCGTGAAGAGGCACGCAACCCTGAAACCCTGCGTATCTACGGCAAGAACTGCCCGGACGACTGGATCGAACGCAACCTCTACTCCCGTTACAAACTGGGCGGCATCGCGCTGATGGCGGTGATCGACTTGTTATTGTTCGGCACCATCGGCATCACCATCTGGGCGGTGCAGATGATGTGGATCCCGTTCTGGGCCGCCGGTGTGGTCAACGGCCTGGGCCATGCGCTCGGCTACCGCAATTTCGAATGCCGTGACGCCGCCACCAACCTGGTGCCGTGGGGCATCGTCATCGGTGGCGAAGAGCTGCACAACAACCACCATACCTACCCCAACTCGGCCAAGCTGTCGGTCAAGCGCTGGGAATTCGACATGGGCTGGGCGTGGATCCGCCTGTTCTGCCTGCTGCGCCTGGCCAAAGTGCAGCGCGTGGCGCCGATTGCCCACCGGGTCGAAGGCAAAGGCAGCCTGGACATGGACACCGCCATGGCCATCCTCAACAACCGCTTCCAGATCATGGCCCAGTACCGCAAGCTGGTGATCGGCCCGCTGGTGAAGCAGGAGCTGGCCCGGGTCGATGCCTCGGTAAGCCACCACTTCCGCCGCGCCAAACGCCTGCTCTCGCGTGAAACCAGCCTGCTGGAAGACCGCCACCATGTGCGCATCCAGTCGATGCTGGCGCACAGCCAGGCGCTGAAGACCATCTATGAAAAGCGCTTGGCCCTGCAGCAGATCTGGGCGCGCACCAGCGCCAACGGCCACGACATGCTGGCCGCCATGAAAGACTGGGTACACGAGGCCGAAACCAGCGGTATCCATGCCTTGCGTGACTTTGCGGCACAGCTCAAGACCTACTCCCTGCGCCCGACCGGCGCCTGACCACCGTTGATCAGCACGCCCCGCAATGGGGCGTGTCGCCTGGAACTTCCCCTCCCCGCTTCCACTCAAACCCGGCACATCGCCCGCGTGGCGGGCAGGATGCTGGCCGCACGCTTTCACGTTGAGACTCACTTCGTGCACATGGCCAAGAACATTCCAACAACATTGCCCGGTCGCTCACCTCCCGGTGCTGCGCAGACACTACTGGCGCTATTCCACGCCCAAGGCGAGGTTGCCCGCCTGAGCGAACGCGAGCAGCTGTTCAGTTCGTTGCTCGACAGCGTCAATGCGGTGCTCTGGGCATTCGATTGGGAAACGCGCCAGGTACTTTACGTAAGCCCCGCCTACGAGCGCATCTTCGGTCGCCCGGCCAGCCTGGTACTGGCCGACTTCAATGAGTGGCGCGACAGTATTTACCCCGACGACCTGGAGTACGCCGAACGCAGCCTTGCCCAAGTGCTGCTCAAGGGCGCAGTGGAAGACCGCGAATACCGCATCATCAATGCCGACGGGCAGCTGCGCTGGCTGAGCGACAAGTGCTACATCAACCAGCATCGCGACGGCGATCGGGTGATCATCGTCGGCATCGCCGAAGACATCACTGAAAAGAAGCAGCTCGAAGGCGAACTGCAACGCCTGGCCACCACCGACGTGCTGACCCAGAGCAGCAACCGCCGGCACTTCTTCGAATGCGCCCAACAGGCTTTCGACAACGCCCGCGAAGACGGTACCCCGCTGGCCTTCCTGTTGCTGGACATCGACGACTTCAAGCACATCAACGACAGCTATGGCCACCAGGAAGGCGACCAGGTGCTGCAACAAATCGCCGACAGTGGCAAGGCCGTACTACGCCGTGGCGACCTGTTCGGGCGTATTGGTGGCGAGGAATTTGCGGCGGTGTTCCCGGGTTGCAGTGCCGAGGTAGCCGAGCAGATTGCCGAGCGCCTGCAGCGGCAGATTCAGCGTTTGAGTTTCAGCCATGGCGGGCAGACTTACGGCGTGACTGTAAGCCAGGGGCTTACCGGGCTGACCGATGAAGATGTGGCTTTGGACAGCCTGTATGCCCGCGCCGATGCGGCGATGTACCAGGCCAAACGGCAGGGCAAGAACCAGATAGTCCGCGGCTGAATTACCCGAAGGCTTACACGATCCCTGTAGGAGCGGCCTTGTGTCGCGATCGGGCTGCGAAGCAGCCCCGGACTTCAGCGAACATGCACAAATCTGGGGCTGCTTCGCAGCCCTATCGCGACACAAGGCCGCTCCTACAAAGGTCAGCGTCCAGCCTAACTTAGGTAGCTGGCTCAGGTGGCGCCGGCTTAACTCCCGGGTTCTCCACCTTTCGCAGCCGGCTCAACTCCGGCAACCCGATCTTGAGCAACCGCGCAGTCTTGCCGCTGGCCACCTTCTCCAACCCCTGCTCGGCCGGCAAACGCGACAACTGCCCGGCCAGGTTCATGGCCAGGATCTCCCGCGAATACACCCCGCCGCCCAGCTGGTAGATCGCCGCAATCAGCTCACGCAGGGCCAGCGGCAAGCGCCAGCGGGTGCGCAGCGCCGAGCCGAACGCCGCACCGAATTCATTGAGTGAAAGCTGTACCTTGTCCTCGTCCAGCTCACCGCCGGCCAGGCGCCATTCCTGCAGGCAACGCAGTACCGCCAGGTCGCCCAGGCAATGCAGCAGCCCCGCGCAGTAACAACGCCCCTCGTCCAGCTCGAGCATGCGCGCCAGGGTGCGGCCATATTCGGCAGTGTGCAGCGACAGGTCCCAATAGCGGGCCGCATGCTCCGCCAGCAACGGGTCGCTGAGGCGTGCGCTACGTTTCAGGGTCATGCCCAGAATCAGGTTCATGCTCTGCGTACTGCCAAGCTTGTTCAAGGCTTGCAACAAGGTCTGCACCGGTGCCTCACGGTGCAGCGCCGCGCTGTTGGCCGCAGCGATCAGCACGGCAGTCACCTGCGGGTCTTTACGCACTTCCTCTTCCAGCACCTTGAGGTTCAGGCCCTGAGGGTTGAGCGCACGCTTGATCGCCACTTGCACATCGGCCAGCAGCGGCCCGCCATCGGCGGTCGCGCGGCGCTGTTCGAGATAGGCAGGCAGGCTGGCACCTGCCTGCAAGGGCGGCACCGGGCAGGCGATTTCTTCGCCAACCGCCAGCAGCAGCTCTTCCAGGCGCTTGCGCAGGTTGTCCAGGTTCAGTGGCTTGCTCAGGTAGGCCGTGGGGTGCAACGGCAGCGCCTCGCGCACACTGGCGCTGTCGCTGCGGTTGCTCATGAGGATGAACGGCAACCCCGAGCCTTTGGCGCGTACCTTGCGCAGCAAGTCGAGGCCGTCGATGCCGGCCAGCTCGCGTGCAGCAATGATCAGGTCGGGCTTGCCGGCCAAGGCACTCAGCGCCTGCGAGCCGTCGGCACATACCTGCAGCCGCGCATCACAGCGCACGCTCAGCAGCATTTCGCTGAGCATGTCACGTACCCATGGGTCGCCTTCGACAATCAGTACGCTTGGTGGTGTGGGGTCTGCAGCGTTCATCGCCAACTACTCCTGAAAATCCCTGACACACAGTCCGTCGCAGCTTCCTGAGCAAATCCTCCAACAACCATAGCGCCACATGGCTTTTCTGGGCACAAAAAAACCCGCCGAGGCGGGTTTTTTCAGAAGCGTGTCACATCAGGCGAGTTCAGCGAAGCACTCTTCGATGATGGCCAGGCCTTTGTCCAGCAGCGCGTCTTCGGCGGTCAGCGGAACCAGGATACGCAGGACGTTGCCGTAGGTGCCGCAAGACAGCAGGATCAGACCCTTGTCGCGCGCCTTGGCCACAACCTGGCCAACAGCAGCAGCGTTCGGGGTGTGAGTGCCCTTCTCGAAGACTTCGACGGCAATCATCGAACCCAGACCACGGACGTCGCCGATGATCGGGTGCTTCTTCTGGATTTCGCGCAGGCCAGTGGTCAGGCGCTCACCCACAGCCTTGCTGCGGTCCAGCAGTTTTTCTTCTTCGAACACTTCGATCACGGCCAGGGCCGCCGCGCAAGCGATCGGCGAGCCGGCGTAGGTGCCGCCCAGGCCGCCTGGAGCAATGGCGTCCATATACTCGGCCTTGCCGCACACACCGGCCAGCGGGAAGCCGCCAGCGATGGATTTGGCGAAGGTGGTCAGGTCAGGCGCAACGCCCATCTGTTCCATGGCGAAGAAGGTGCCGGTACGGCCAGCGCCAGTCTGTACTTCGTCGGCGATCAGCAGGATGCCGTGCTGGTCGCACAGGGCGCGCAGACGCTTCATCAGCTCTTTCGGCGCTGGCAGGAAGCCGCCTTCGCCTTGTACTGGCTCGAGGATGATCGCGGCGATGTCCTTCGGCTCGGCGTCGTTCTTGAAGATACGCTCGACCGAAGCGATGGCTTCGTCAACGCTCACACCGTGCAGTTCGTTCGGGAACAGCGCGCGGAACACGCCGCCTGGCATCAGGCCCATGCCAGCGGAGTAAGGCACGACCTTGCCGGTCAGGCCCAGGGTCATCATGGTACGGCCGTGGTAAGCGCCGGTGAAGGCAATCACGCCAGCACGGCCAGTAGCGGCACGGGCGATCTTGACGGCGTTCTCAACGGCTTCGGAGCCGGTGGTGACCAGCAGGGTCTTCTTGTCGAAGTCGCCTGGTACCAGCTTGTTGATCTTCTCGCACAGCTCTACGTAAGGCTCGTAGGCCAGCACCTGGAAGCAGGTGTGGCTGACCTTGGTCAGCTGCTCTTGCACGGCTGCAACCACTTTCGGGTGCAGGTGGCCGGTGTTCAGTACTGCGATGCCGCCGGCGAAGTCGATCAGTTCGCGGCCTTCAACGTCGATCACGGTCGAGTTCTTCGCGGTGTCGACGAAGATCGGGTGGATCTGGCCAACGCCACGTGGGACGGCAGCTACACGACGTTGCATCAAGGATTCGTTGGTCTTGCTCATAATGCCCTCATTGCGCCGACAGTAATGGCGCTTTTATTCGGGGGTGGCTGGGAGTGCTCGCGAACAGTATTCGTTGATCGACTGCCGCAAACGCCCTGGCCACCAGGTACTGCAATGTAAAAAAGGCCAGCGAGACGTCGCTCTCGCGCCCCGCTGGCAGAGGTAAAGCCTTTACCGTGCTATCAGACGCTGATGCACAGGTATTTGATTTCGAGGTAGTCCTCGATACCGTACTTGGAACCTTCGCGGCCCAGGCCCGAAGCCTTGATGCCACCGAACGGTGCCACTTCGTTGGAAATCAGGCCGGTGTTGATACCCACCATGCCGTATTCCAGCGCTTCGGCAACACGGAACACACGGCTCATGTCGCGGGCGTAGAAGTACGAGGCCAGGCCGAACTCGGTGTCGTTGGACATGGCGATGACTTCGGCTTCGTCTTTGAAGCGGAACAGCGGTGCCAGTGGGCCGAAAGTCTCTTCCTTGGCCACGGCAGCAGTCTTCGGTACGTCGACCAGAATGGTCGGCTCGAAGAAGTTGCCTTCGATCAGCTTGCCACCGGACAGCACTTTGGCGCCCTTGGAAACGGCGTCTTCAATGTGCTCCTGAACCTTGGCGACAGCCTTGCCGTCGATCAGCGGGCCAGTGGTGGTGCCATCTTCCAGGCCGTTACCGATCTTCAGCTTGGCAACTGCAGCAGCCAGCTTCTCGGCGAACGCATCGTAGACGCCGTCCTGCACGTAGATACGGTTGGCGCAGACGCAGGTCTGGCCGTTGTTGCGGTACTTGGAGATGATCGCGCCCTCGACCGCCTTGTCCAGGTCGGCGTCGTCGAACACGATGAACGGGGCGTTGCCACCCAGCTCCAGGGAGACCTTCTTGATGTCCTTGGCGCATTCTTCCATCAGCTGACGACCGATTTCGGTCGAGCCGGTGAAGGACAGCTTGCGTACCAGGGAGTTGCCAGTCAGTTCGCCGCCAACTTCGCCGGCGCTGCCGGTAACCACGCTCAGCACGCCAGCCGGGATACCGGCACGGTGGGCCAGCTCAACCAGGGCCAGGGCGGAGTACGGGGTCTGCGAAGCAGGCTTGAGCACCATGGTGCAGCCAGCGGCCAGGGCCGGGCCGGCTTTACGGGTGATCATGGCGGCCGGGAAGTTCCACGGGGTGATGGCCGCAGTAACGCCGATTGGCTGCTTGATGACGATCAGGCGCTTGTCTGGCTGGTGGCCAGGGATGGTGTCACCGTAGACGCGCTTGGCTTCTTCGGCGAACCACTCGATGAACGAGGCAGCGTAGGCGATTTCGCCCTTGGCTTCGGCCAGCGGCTTGCCTTGCTCGGTGGTCATCAGGCGAGCCAGGTCGTCCTGGTTCTCGATCATCAGTTCGAACCAGCGACGCAGCTTGGTCGAACGCTCCTTGGCGGTCAGGGCACGCCAGGCCGGCAGGGCCTTGTCGGCGGCTTCGATGGCGCGGCGGGTTTCCGCGGTGCCCATCTTCGGCACGGTACCGATGACTTCACCTGTGGCCGGGTTGGTCACCTTGATGGTCTGGCCATTGTCCGCATCCAGCCACTCACCATTGATATAGGCTTGCTGGCGGAACAACTGAGCGTCTTTGAGCTGCATGTCGGCTTCCCGAATTGTTGATTGTTGAAAAGCGCCCAAGGCAGGGCATCGAGCGTTTGAAATCTCAAACGAATGCTAAGCGGCTGCTGGGGTGTTGGACAATAGGCTGTTCGAAAAAAAGAACGAATGGTTGAACAGGCCGTCTGGAAATGTCGCTACAGGGTAGACGATCGAGCGGGGGGAAATGTGAAAGGTTGGCGCTTGCCATGGCAGCTTTTGCGCCTGTGAGATCGAGCGCCGCCCGCGCGGCGCTTCGCGGGGCAAGCCCGCTCCCACATCTGTTTCGGGCCAATCACTCCTGTGAGGTCACCTCTGGCCGCCCTGTTTACTCCCTTCGACATCGGCTTTGCCGCTGCTCTTCATCAATCTCCAGCCATGCACCCAGGGTGCGAGTGCGCAGGTGGCAGGAGTGACTGGCCCGAAACAGATGTGGGAGCGGGCTTGCCCCGCGAAGCGCCGCGCGGGCGGCGCTCGATCTCACAGGCGAAGAAAATTCTATGACAAGCACCCAGCAGCCGTGATGCTTTGTCATCTCAATCAAAAAGCCTTGGCCAGGTCGATCACCAGCGCCCGATAACCTACCGAACCCGGCTGCCGGCTATGCACCTTCAGCTCCACCAGCACCTCCTGGGTGCCGCGCCGCACCTCGTTGAGCACGGTGGTGGTCAGCTTCTGCGGGGTGAGGAAATTCACCGAAGCCGAATAGATGAACTGGGTGTCGGTCTCCGGCCGGTAGGCCACCACTGAAGTCACCGGGCTGTACCACTCGTCGCCACGCTCCTTGCCGTATTCCCACACCTGCTCGACGGTGCCCTTGGCCTCGTCGATGCGGTATTCCACGGCCCGGCTGTAGTTGCCGGTCAGCTTGGTGGGCGCAAAATCGCGGCCCCAGCCATTGTCGAACACGGTCAACGTGCCTTTGCCGGTCAGCCATGCGGTGTGTTGGGTCCATGACCAGTCGAAAGCTTCGCTTTCAACCGGTTTCAGTACCTTGTCACGCAGATGCTGCGGCCAACCCTGGGGCGAGGCGAGAATCCACTTGACCTGCTTGTCACGGCCAATCTTCACCACGCCCTGGTGCCGTGCTGAAACGATGATGCTGTCGTCATCGGCATCGTAATCAATGGCATTGACGTGCGCCCAGTTACGCCCGGTCCCTACCCCGGGGGTGTCACCGAAAGGCAAAGCCCCCTCGGCCAGTTCGTTGGCCAGCCGCTCGTCCTGTTTCTGCACGCCAGGCGGCAACTGGATGGCCGCCTTGCCCAACGTTTCCAGCAGGTCGCCGCGGTACGGGTCAAGGATCTGGTTGAGGTCCCAGAAGTCCAGCACATCCCCGGCTTCGCTGACCTCGATGATATGGTCGCGGATCGAGCGCACACGCTTGCCATCGGGGCGGCGGTAATCGCTGGTGCCAACCCGCAGCAAGTAGGTGCCATTGCTGGTTTCGCGGATCTCGTGGGAGAAGTCGGCAAACTTGTCCGGCAAGCTGCGCTGCCAGATGCGCCGGCCCAGCAGGTCGTACTTGGAATAGGTCTGCCCCTGACCCCAGATCAGCTTGCCGTCACGGGTCTGCTGGAAGCCCATGGTACCGCCCAGGCTGTCGCGGCGGCTGGAGTCGTGGATCTGCTCGATATCCAGGTACCAGCGCACATCGCCATTACTGTCGGCGATCCAGTTGTTGCCCACCTGGTCCCATTCCGCGGCGCCGCCCAGCGCATTCCACTTGAAGGCGCGCCCACCCGGAATGTCTCCCTGCAGGTGGTTGAACAGGTACAGACGCTTTTCAAAACCCGCCGCGACCTTGATCGGCTCGACCTCCGGCAGCGCAGCGGTCTGTTTCGCCACCACCGGCAGGCGCACGGCCGGGGCGTAGATCTGGTATTGCTCGCGAATGCGCTCGCCGTCCAGCTTGTAGGTCACTTCTACCTGGTTGACGTGATCCGGGTACAAACCGAATACCGGGATGCCGCCGTAAGTCCATAGTGAACGGTCGGAAACGTCGTAAACGATGTCCACGCCGCGTTCGCCGCGCCCCAGCACGCGCACGTGCGCGTCACTCAGGCTGCGCCCACCGTCGCGAATGATCGCGGTCAGCGGCGCCAGGCGGTATGGGTTGACCACCACGTCGCCGAGCAGCGCCTCATCGCGCTCAGGGACTTTGGCGGTCAGGCAGGCGCCTTCAGGCAGTGCAGGGGTTTGTGTCTTGGCATTCATGGCAAAGCTCCTTGTGCTCAGAAGTCGTAACGGGCGGTGGCGCCGAAGGTGCGCGGGGTGCCGAGCACGCCGGCATAACCACCGTTGGCGGAGTTCCACAGGCTGGTGAAGTAGGTCTTGTCGCCGGCGTTTTTCACCCACAGCGACAGGTCGACCACGCCGTCGCCCTGGTCCAGGCGTACACCGGCGGAAAGGTTGACCAGCGCGTAGCTGGGGATCTGGCCGAAATCGGAATCGTCAATAGTGCCCACTGCCTTGGAACGGAAGGCGTAGCTGGCAGTGACGTAGGGCTCGACATGCTCGCTGGCTTGCCACTTGTACTGGGTGTTGAGGTTGGCGATGTACTTGGAAGCACCCACCACCTGGTGGCCGGACAGGTCGCAGGTGGCGCTGGCATTGGCCAGGCTCACCTCGGGCGGGCACGGCGCGTCCTTGTATTCGGTGTAGCGCACGTCGTTCCACGAGCCGTTGAAGTTGACCGTAAGGCCGCGAATCGGCAGTGCGGTAGCCTCGAACTCCAGACCACGCGAACGCACCCTGCCGGCGTTGGCCAGGTACTGCACACGGTTGATCTGGTCGTAGACGTTGGCCTGGTAGCCATGCACTTCGGCCCAGAACAGGTTGGTATTCAGTTGCAGGCGGCCATCGAGCAACGTGCTTTTCAAACCCAGCTCGGCGTTGTTGACCCGCTCGGTGCCGACCAGCAGCGAATCGGTGCCCAGGCGTGGTGCGGCGCCGACGGTAAGGTTGATGCCGCCGGACTTCTCGCCATGGGTCAGGGTCGCGTAACCCAGCAACTGCTCGTTGAAGCGGTAGCTCAGGCCCAGCAGGCCGGAGGGGCTGAAGCTGTACTGGTTGAGGTCGCCGGAATCATAGGCGCCCACCCGGCCCTGGCGTGCAGCAGCGGCAGCACCGGTCACGTCCGTACCGCCGGTCGGCGCATCGCGCGTTACCCAGGCGCTTTTCTCTTCATAGGTACCGCGAATGCCGGCGGTGAAGTCCAGGCGGTCGGTGATGTGCCAGGTGCCCTGGGCGAACAGCGCATAGCTATCGGTGTCGATGTGCCCGTCGCCGATGGTGTTGACGTTGTTCAGCGCACCGGCCGGGGTGAGGTTCCAGATATCCGCTTGCGGTCCGTAATACGTGAAGGACTTGTTGTCCAGGTCCTGCTTGAAGTAGTACGCGCCTAGCACATAGTCGAAGGCGCCTCCGGTGGGCGACGCCAGGCGGATTTCCTGCGAATACTGCTTGTCGCGCACTGAGACACCGGCGCTGTAGAACACCGGCACGTTGAGGCCGTCGTCGTTACGTGGGGTGAAGTCCCACCAGCGGTAGGCGGTGATCGAGGTCAGGGTGAAGTCGTTGGGCAACGTCCAGTTGGCCTCCACCGAAGTGCCGCCCTGGAACACCGTCACCTGCTGATCGGCGTCGAAGTTGACCTTGCGGTCCTTGCCCGATACCAGCGTCGCGCCAGCCTGGGCGGCCAGGCTTTCGTAGCGGTTGACGCCATTGATGGTCGGCCCGGTGCTGTACAGGCTGAGGATGCCGTTGTTGGAGTCCTCCTCGTTGTACTCGCCGATCCAGCGCAGGTTGAAGGTTTCGCTGGGCTTGAACAGCAATTGGGTGCGAAAACCCTGGCGCTTGCCGCCGTTGAGGTCGTCACCGTTGTGGATGTTCTTCACATAGCCGTCGTCTTCGGTGCGGTAGGCACTGATGCGCCCGGCCAACGTGTCGCTGATCGGCCCCGAAAAGCTGCCTTGGGTCTGCAGGTAGCCATCTTCGCCCACCGACTGCTGGATGCTGCCCTCGCGGTGGAAGGTGGGCTTGCGCGTGGTGATGTTGAGTACGCCAGCGGTGGTGTTCTTGCCAAACAGGGTGCCCTGCGGGCCGCGCAGCACCTCCAGTTGCTCCACGTCCAGCAGGTCGAACACCGCCATGCCGGGGCGGCCGAGGTAAACGTTGTCCAGGTAGATGCCGACGCTGCCTTCCAGGCCATCGCTGGCGGGGTTGTTGCCCAGGCCGCGGATCGAGATGCTCGACTGCCGCGCATGCACATAGGCGACGTTGGTGCTGGGCACCAGCTGTTGCAGATCTTGCACACGGTAGATGCGCTGGGTTTCCAGGGTTTCGCTGTCGAGCACGCTGATCGGCGTGGGTACGCTCTGCGCGGTTTCTTCGCGGCGACGGGCGTTGACCGTGACGGTGCCGAGCTTGGCTTCCTGCTCCAGCGCCGGGGCAGTGGCGCTGACCGGCTCTTCGGCGTAGCTGCCAGAGGACGCCGCCAGCAGCACGCCAGCGGCCAAGGGTTGCAAGGTGAAACGCGACGCGCGCGCAGGCCAACGGGAAAGTCCGGACATGCAAATGCTCCTTGAGGCATGGGCCCTGGGCGAGCATTTCCGTTGGCGGAACCGAATCGCGGTCAGTCGGGCTTATATTCTTTTAAGAGATATAAATATTTATAAATCATATTTTGTGGAATAAGTGACTCCCTTTATAAGGGGACTCACCCTTGTCAGCAATTGCATTTGACCGAAGGTTTCAATGTAGAAAATGCATATCGATCTGCGTCAGCTGCGCCACTACATTGCCCTTGTCGAACACCGCAGTTTTGTTGCCGCGGCGGCGGCCGTGAACCTGTCGCAATCGGCCTTCAGCCGCAGCATCCAGACCTTGGAGCACAACGTCGGCTGCCGCCTGGTGGACCGCGCCAGCAAGGAGCTGGCGCCCACACGCCAGGGTTTATTGGTGCTGGAGCACTCGCGGCGTCTAGTGCATGGGGCCCACAAGCTGGTCAACGAGATTCACCAGTTCAACGGCGCCACCACCGGCGTGGTGCGCTTCGGCTCCGGCCCGGCGCCGGCTGGCGGATTGGTGCCACGGGCAGTGGCACGTTTCGTTGCCGAGTACCCGGCGGCGCGCACCTGCTTCCAGGTGGATAACTGGCAGGCGCTGAACCGCAAGCTGGTGGCCGAGGAGATCGAGTTCTTTGTCGCCGACACCCGCCAGTTCGAGTCCGACCCGGATTACCAGGTGCACAAGCTGACGCCACAGCGTTGGCATTTCTGCTGCCGTGCCGGGCACCCGCTGACCGAGCGGGCTGAAGTACGCGCGCGCGACGTGTTCGATTACCCGCTGGCGACCACTTTCCGGCCGCCGAACATCCGCAAGATCCTCAGCGACCTCAGCGGGCGCCAGGATTTTCTGCCGGCGGTGGAGTGCGAGCATGGTTATGCGTTGCTGAATGTGGTGATGCACTCGGACACCATCGGCATTGCCTGCAATGCCAATTTGCGGCCGTATCAGCGCGATGGGGGATTGGTAGCCTTACAGCTGGCAGACCTGACGGCGGAGCAGGAAGAGGCGTTCTATACCCGCTACGGGGTGGTGAGCCGGGTGGGGTATGGCTTGTCGCCGCTGGCTCAGGGGTTGGTCAGGCAGCTTATTGCCTGTGATACCGAGGTGTAACCGGCGGGGGCTTCGCCCCCGTTTCGCGACGCAAGGCCGCTCCTACAGGGGTACGCGATCTCCTGTAGGAGCGGCCTTGCGTCGCGAAAGGGCCGCAAAGCGGCCCCGGCAACATCAACCCTTGCGAGTAGTTCGGCTCAACTGCCCATCCACCCCGACCGGCACCTCTCCCGCCAAGGTCACCCGCCGCACCACGCGCGGCTGGGTGCCGTAATCGTCCACCGCATAATGCTGCGTGGCGCGGTTATCCCAGATCGCCACGTCCCCCGCCTGCCAGCGCCAGCGCACAGTGTTCTCCAGGCGCGTCACATGCCCTTGCAGCACCGCGAACAGATGCTGCGAATCGGCCAGCGAGTAGCCCTTGATGCGCTTCACGAAGTGCCCCAGCTGCAGCGCCCGCTCGCCACTGATCGGGTGAACGCGCACCACCGGGTGCTCGGTTTCGTACACCGTGGAGGTGAACACCTGGCGATAACGCTCCAGCTTGGCCGGGTCGACGTCGGGCTTGATGCTGGCGTAGTCGTACTCGTTGCTGTGCACCGCCCATAGCTTGTCGGCCAGTTCGCGCAGCGGCTCAGGCAGCTCCTGATACGCCGCCGCCGTGTTGGCCCACACGGTATCGCCACCGGAGGCAGGCGCTACCACACTGCGCAGGATCGAGGCCTTGGGGTAAGCATCGACGAAGGTCACGTCGGTGTGCCAGGAATTGGCCCGCTGGCCCTCGGCACCATCAAGTTGCAGCAGGTAGCTGGTGCCATCCACCACCGGTACGGTGGGGTGTGCTATCGGCTCACCGAGCAGCTTGGCGAAGGCTTCCTGGCTCTGGTCATCGAGGTGGGTCTGGCCACGGAAGAAGATCACCTTGTGCTTCACCAGCGCAGCCTGGATGGCGTCGAGGGTCGCCGCGTCCAGCTCGGCGGACAGTTGCACGCCACGGATTTCGGCGCCGATACGGCCGGCAACCGGGTGAATGTCGAGATCGAGGGCTTGTGGCGCGGTGGCCAGGGCGGCATTGCTCATGGTCGTGGTCCTTGCGGTAGTTGTCGGGTTGTTTGCGGGTTCAGCGGGCGGCCTGCACGGCCTGTTCGTGTTTCAGCGCGGCATCGAGGAAGCGCGGTTCGATCCAGTCGGCCACCTGGAAGCCACGGCGGATCAGGCGTTCCTTGGCGGCCAGGTCGACGCCCTGCTGCAACTGGCCGACGAAGTCGGCGTCCAGCCGGGGGTCGAAGTAGTGGGCAAGGTCTTCCTTGGCCAGGTCATCGCTGAGGATGCTGCGTGGCCAGTTGGCATTGCTGGCCACCAGGTCGACGTAGGCCTCGCGGTTGTGCTCGTCGCGCAGCCAGGTGCTGGCTTGCTCTTGGGCGTTGACCAGGCGCTGCACCAGTTCGGGGTATTTGCGAATGAAGTCGCCAGTGCCCAGCAGCACGGCCTGGGTGCTGCCAGCGCCCTTCAGGTCACGCGAATTGACCGGCAGCTCGACCAGCCCGCGCTCACGCAACGACAGCAGGTTGGACAAGCCCCAGGTGGCGTCGATCTGCTTGGCGGCCAGCGCGGCATTTGCCGCGTTGAAGTCGAGGTTGATCACTTTCAGCTCGCGCTCGCTCAAGCCCTGGCTGGCCAGGGCGCTGGCGAACGACAGCTGGTTGGCGGTACCACGGAATACCGCCACACGCTTGCCCTTGAGGTCGTGAAGGGTCTTGATGCCAGAGCCGGGTACCACACCCAGGTAGCTCTTCACCCCGCGTACGCCAGCCGACAGCACACGGGTATCGAGGCCATTGGCCTTGCCGACGATCGCCGCCAGGTCGCCGAGGTAGGCGAAGTCGGCCTGGCCGTTGGCCAACGCTTCGTTCACCACCGGCCCGGCCCCCTTGAAGAAATGCCAGTCGATGCGGATGCCGTCCTTGGCAAATTCTTTCTCCAGCAACTGCTGCTCACGCAGCACATCGACCACACCACCGGCACTGGGCTTGCTGCCAGCGCTAAGGTCCGGCACAGCGATGCGG
Source organism: Pseudomonas sp. NPDC089407 (assembly GCF_044900445.1). Lineage (NCBI taxonomy): Bacteria > Pseudomonadati > Pseudomonadota > Gammaproteobacteria > Pseudomonadales > Pseudomonadaceae > Pseudomonas > Pseudomonas sp. NPDC089407. Next base: position 67,831 of record NZ_JBJDNB010000006.1, on the reverse strand, counting down.
ATGCTTTCCGGCCTGGCGGTTCCTGCTGCATGGGCGCTGAGGGTAAAGGCCAGCCCAAGGGCAGTAATCAGGTGGCGCAACGGGGTTTTCATGGCAAGGCTCCTTGGCAAGCTGCCACCGGCGATGGCCGGCGCTTTGGTCAGAAGCTAGGCAGGTCTGGTTAGAACCTACAAAGATCAAAACTTCATTTTTTTGTAACTGGAAGGCATAAATCAGAGGACATGCGGGCCGGCGGCGAGGTTGCGGAAAACGCATGGAAAATATGAGGAAAACGCAACGGCCAAGGGCTTCCGTATGCAGAGTGCGCATGCTCTTATCTCTTGAAAGTCGCTTTTTGGATTTTTTAATTCCATAAGTGAATAAACCAACAACGTTTCGAGAGATGGCCCATGAATGGAGTGCTGAACAGAGGTCGGGGGTGGCTGCGGGGGCCGCTGGGCGGCCCATTCGCGGCGCAAGGCCGCTCCCACAGGGACCGTGCTGCCCTTGCGAAGCGGGTTCTGCCTTGGGTTTTGCCTGTGGCGATTGCGCTGCTTTGGGTGGTGGCCAGCCGGCAACACTGGATGAGCGAGCAGATTCTGCCGGCGCCAGCGTTGGTGTGGCAGAGCGCGGTGGAGTTTGGCTCCGGCGAGCTGTGGGGGCACCTGTGGATAAGCTTGCAGCGGTTGTTCTGGGGGCTGGCGGCGGGCATTTCCAGCGGCTTGCTGCTGGGGGTGTGGCTGGGCGCTTCGCGGCAGGCGCAGACGCTGGTGCTGCCAACCTTCGTGGCGCTGGCACAGATTCCAACCTTGGCCTGGATTCCGTTGTTCATGCTGTTCTTCGGCATCGGCGAGTTGCTGAAGCTGGTAGTACTGGTGAAAGCCGTAGTGGTCCCCGTCACCTTGCATACGCTGGTCGGGGTGCGTGATGCCCAGCCCAAATTGCGTGAAGCCGCTGCGGCACTGCGCTTACCGCGCCATCTGCTACTTTTGCGCCTGCTGCTTCCCGCTGCCCTGCCGGCTTTTCTGACTGGCGTGCGCCTGGCCTTGGCCACTGGCTGGACCTCGCTGCTGGCGGTCGAGCTGCTGGCTTCCAGCGAAGGCATCGGGTACCTGATGGTGTGGGGTCGGCAACTGTTCATGCTCGACCTGGTCCTGCTGTGCATCCTGGTGATCGGCCTGGTCGGCGCGGTGCTGGAACGCACCTTCTCTGCGGTTGAAAAACGCCTGCTGTACTGGCCGCAACCGGCCACCGGCGAACAGCAGCGTGGCCCGGTACCGCGGGGCTGGCAAAGCCTGCTGCTGCCGCTGGCGCTGTTGGCACTGTGGCAGGCCTGCAACAGCTTTGGCTGGGTCGACGGCAACATCCTGAGCTCGCCACTCGACGTGCTGCGCACCCTGCTGGTCGGCCTGGCCGATGGTTCGTTGCCGCAAGCCTTGCTACTGAGCCTGCAACGCACCCTGAGCGGCCTGCTCTTGGGCGGCGGCGCGGGCCTGCTGGCCGGTTTGCTGCTGGGGCTGTCCAGCAATGCCGAGCGCCTGTTCGGCCCAAGCCTGACAGCACTGCGCCAAGTAGCGCTGTTCGCCTGGGTGCCGCTGCTCACCGCCTGGTTCGGCCTGGGTGAAGGGGCCAAGCTGGTGTTCGTCGGCATGGCTGCGTTCTTCCCGCTGCTGATCGCCACCCAGCGCGGCATTGCCGGCCTGTCGCCACAACTGGGCGAAGCTGCCCGCACCCTGCGCCTGAACCTGTGGCAGCGCCTGCGCCTGCTCGTGCTGCCCGGCGCAGCCCCGGCGATTTTCGCCGGCCTGCGCCTGTCGCTGATCTACGCCTGGCTGGGCACCATCGGTGCCGAATACTTCATGCCCTCGGACGGCGGCATCGCCAGCCTGATGATCGGTGCGCAACAACTGTTCCGCATGGACCAGGTGATGGCCGCCATGCTGCTGATCGGCCTGGTCGGCGCCCTGCTCGGCACCCTTGGACAACGCCTCGAATCGCGCGCCACGCGCTGGAGAACCGCATGAACGCCTTCAACACTTCGCACCTGCACGCGGCCAACCAGCCCGACGCCACCCCGCCCCTGGTCAGTTTCGAGGGGGTTGGCAAAGTGTTCAGCGTCGATGGCCAACCGCTCGAGGCCATCCGCAACTTCAACCTGTCGATCAACCAAGGCGAGTTCATTGCCATCGTGGGTGCTTCCGGCTGTGGCAAGTCCACCTTGCTGCGCCTGCTGGTGGGGCTGGATACCGACTACAGCGGCAGCATCCGCGTCGACGGCCGTACGGTCAGCGGTATTGGTGGTGAGCGCGGCATCGTGTTCCAGGAGCACCGCCTGTTCCCCTGGCTGAACGTGGAGCAGAACATTGCCCTGGGCCTGGTCAATGAAGCGCTCACCCAAGGCGAGCGCGCCCGGCGGGTGCATGAGTTCGTGCAACTGGTGGGGCTGGTCGGCTTTGAATCGGCCTACCCGCACCAACTGTCCGGCGGCATGGCCCAGCGCGTGGCAATTGCCCGTGGCCTGGTCGCCAGCCCGCGCATCCTGTTGCTCGACGAGCCATTCGGCGCGCTGGATGCACTGACCCGCCAGCAATTGCAGGATGAACTGCTGGCCATACGCGAACGGGCCGGCATTACTACCTTGCTGGTGACCCACGACGCCGAAGAAGCCACCTACCTGGCCGACCGGGTGGTGGTGCTGGAGCCGCGCCCGGGGCGGATCAAGGCGGTGGTGGACATCGACCTGCCGCACCCGCGCTTGCGCACCGGCGTGGCCCTGCACGGCCTGCGCGAAAAGGTGCTGCATCAGATTACCGGCGATGGCGGCTACCTGCCACCCCCGGTGCGACGGGTCGAGGGGCTGCGGCCGGAGCTGATCGCATTGTGAACGTCGTAGTCTGTGGGAGCGGGCGTGCCCGCGAACGTTCCAGCGCGGTGGATGGCACCGGCTTTGCCGGTGTTCGCGGTTAAAGCCGCTCCCACAGTGATCGCGTCAGCTTTTAGATTTTGTACAAGGCAGCCGGCCCCAGAGGTTTACATGCTCCAGCAAGGGATCAGCTTAACTGGCTACCAAGGTCACGCAGGTAAGCCCAAGGGTAGATCCCGCGCTCATGCCCATCGCTGAACACCAGCTGCACGCCATACCCTTGCGACTCGATTTGCACCACGCGCACATCGTCGCGCACCAGGCTGATCCCACCTGACAGCCGCACCGCACGGCATTGTGAACAAGGGCAAGCACCGCGCAAACGGGTATGGCTGAGGCTGTGCTCACCGTCTTCCCATTGCAGCACCAATTGCCCTGGCGCGCGCAGGTTGCGGATGGCTTGCGGGGCGTTCATCAGGACACCCCGCGCAGTTGAGCCAGGGCAATCCGCACCGCCTTGCGTACCTCGGGGTCGCTGTCGGCCTCGGCAGCCTTCAGCACCGGCAAGGCACGCGCTTGGCCCAGCTCGCCCAGCGCCAGTGCCGCCTCTTTGCGCAGGTTGGCAATGCCATGGCCAAGCAGCGCGCCAAGCGTGTCCAGTGCAGCGGCATAGCGCAGCCGACCCAGTGAACGGGCTGCTCGCAGGCGTACCTGCCAAAATTCATCGGCAAGGGCATCCACCAGCGCCGGGCCTGCTGCTTCCTGACCGACTTTGCCTAAGGTGGTGGCGGCTTCTTCGCGCACTTGCCAGGCCTGGTCAGTCAATGCCGCCACCAACGCAGGCAACACCGCGCTGTCCCGGGCAAGGCCCAACGCGCCGATGGCCGCACGGCGCACCTCGGTGTCCGGCTCGGCCTGGGCGAGCGCTGCCAGCGCCTGCAACGCCGGCTGGTGCTTGAGCCAGCCAAGAATGCCCACAGCCTCACGCCGCACGGCGGCGTCATCATCGGCCAGCGCCAGCAGCGCAGGTTCGGCAGCATCGTCCAGGCGCAGCTCGCGCAAGGCCCGTAGGGCACTGGCGCGGACAAACGCATCGGCGTGTTTGACCCATGGCAGGATCAAATGGCCGGCTTCAAGGCTCTTGAGTTCGCTAAGGCTCTGCGCAGCTGCCAACCGTACCGGCTCGGCGGCATCGGCTAGCGCAGCGCACAGGGCTTGCACAACTTCGGGTTCTTCCCAGGCCTCAAGCAGGCGTGCGGCCTCGGCACGCACCTCATCGGCGGTATCTACCAGCAGGGCATCGGTGAGCCAAGGCAGACCATCCGGGTCTTCCAGGTCGGCCAGCTCGATCAGGGCGATGCGGCGCACGCCAGCGTCGCTGGCATCAAGGCGAGACAACAGGGCAAGGATGTCGGGGTTGTCGGTCGTTCGGTCAGTCATAGCGCGATCCGTAGCGGTGGGTGGTCAGTGTCCGGCAGGCCCAGCGGGGTGAGGCGCGGCAGTTCGCGGCCTTCCTCGTGGCGGAGCAACGCCAGGCAGTGACGCTTGAGGTGAGTGAATTCAGGGCTGGTCAGCAGGCTGGCGCGGCGGGGTCGCGCAAAGTCCAGGCGCAGGTCCTCGATAAAGCGACCGGGGCGCGGGCTCATCACCAGGATGCGGTCGGCGAGGAACAGAGCTTCGTCGATATCGTGGGTGACGAACACCACGGTGGTGCGGATGCTGGCCCAGATATCCAGCAACAGCTCCTGCATGCGTGCACGGGTTTGCGCATCCAGGGCGCCGAAAGGTTCGTCCATCAGCAATAGCCGTGGGCGGTTGATCAGCACCCGGGCAATTTCGGCACGTTGCTGCATACCGCCGGACAGCTGGTTGGGCCAGCGCCCGGCAAAGTCGGCCAACCCCACCAGTTGCAGCATTTCGCACGCTTGCCGGTGACGTTCGGCGCGGCCCAGGCCTTGCATTTTCAAGCCGAAGGCCACGTTGTCGAGCACGCTACGCCAGGGCAGCAAGGTGTGGTGCTGGAACACCATGCCACGCTGCGGTGACGGCCCGGCAACGGGCTGACCGTCCACGTTCAGCTGGCCGCTGCTGGGCACCAGGTGCCCGGCCAGGGCGCCGAGCAACGTCGACTTGCCACAACCGGAAGGGCCAAGGATGCAGACGAACTCGCCAGGCTCCACGGCAAAGTCCAGGCGCTGCACGGCCTCGAATGCTTCGCTGCCGTGCCCCAGGCGAATCGACAGGCCACGACCATCGATACGCCCCGGCGCCTGTTGATAACTGTTCATCAACTGGCCCTCCGCGTGCGGTACCACGGCGTGGCCAGCGCCCCCAAGCGCTTGACCAAGGCGCTGCTGCCCATGCCCAGCACGCCGATCAGCAACATGCCGACGATGATGTGCGGATAGTTTTGCAACGTGTAGGACTCCCAGGTGTAGTAGCCGATGCCGAACTGCCCGGAAATCATCTCGGCGGTGACCAGGCAGAACCATGACGTCCCCATGCCGATCGCCAGGCCGGTGACGATGCTCGGCAACGCCCCAGGCAACACCACTTCACGCAGAATCGCCCAGCGCCCGGCACCGAGGCTGCGCGCCGATGCCACCAGGCGCGGGTCGACAGCCTCGACGCCATGCACGGTGTTCAGCAGGATGGGGAACAACGCGCCGGTGAAGGTGATGAACACCATCGACAGTTCCGACGACGGGAACATCAGGATCGCCAGCGGGATCCACGCCACCGCCGGAATGGGCCGCAGCACTTCCAGCGGCGGTAGCAGGGTGTCTTCAGCCCATTTCGAGCGACCGATCAGCAACCCCAGGGCCACGCCGACCAGCGCCGCAGTTGCATAACCGGCAAACACCCGTGACAGGCTGCTGCCCAGGTGCGCCAGCAGGGTGCTGGAGGTCAGCAACTGCCAGGCAGCGTCCAGCACCGCCTTGGGTGTGGGGACATAGGTGAAGGTCAGCAGACCCAGGTCCAGTTTCACGTTTGCCGCCACCTGCCAGAACAGCAGGCAGGCCAGCAACGACGCCAGGCGCACCGGCCAGCGCTTGAGGTTGCGGGTCATGTCGATGCCTCCCGGTCAGCGCTGGGCGACCAGCTTCTGGTTGGCGCTGACGAAGTCCAGCGCCTCACCACCATGGGCCTTGGCATACTGCTCAGCCTGGTCCTTGAGCAGGAACGCCGCCAGTTCGCCGTTGGCGTTGCGCACGAACCAGGCCTGATTGGCCAGCAACTTGATCCCGCTGTCGGCGGCCTGGGCGTAGATGGCGCGGATGTCCTTGCCCTCCTGCTCCAACTGGGCCAGGGCACCAAGGGCCGCTTCCGGCGAAGCGTAGTGGCGGACCTTGTCTTCACCGCGCACCCAGATCTGCGCCAGGCGGCTGAGGTCGGTAATGGGCTTGCCGGTCAGCGCGTCATTGGCCTTGAGTGGCAGCGGGTCGTAGTCTTTCAGCGCCTTGTCGTAGTCCAGGCCAGCCTCTTTGAAGGCGGCACGGATGTACTGGTCGTCGATGAACTTGTCGGTGTCCAGGCCACGGTCGGTCTTTTTCAGCAACTTGAGCGTATCGATGGACGTAGCCACTGCCTGGCGGTATTCAGGCTTCCAGGTCAGGTCGCGGGTCTGCAGGCCGAGCGGGCCGTGGAACAGGTAATTGACCTCGGCTTCGATACCCGTGACCTTCTCGATCAACTCGCTGTACTTCTCAGGCTGCGCCGCGATCAGGCGGTCGGCTTCAAGGCTGGCGCGCAGGTAGGCGGTGACCACTTCCGGGTACTGCTTCGCGTAGTCGGCATCGACCAAGGCACCATGGAAGGTCGGTGCGTTGGCCTGGGCGCCATCGTAGATCTTGCGGGCGAAGCCGCGGTTGGGGAACAGCTCGGCGAACGGCACGAAGTCGGCGTGGGCTTCGATGCGGTTGCTGCGCAGGGCGGAACCGGCGATTTCCGGCGCCTGGGCAATGATACGCACATCCTTCTGCGGGTCCCAGCCCTGAGCGGCGACGGCGCGCAATAGCATGCCGTGGGCGGTGGAGGCGAACGGCACGGAAATGGTCTTGCCCTTGAGCTCAGCCAGCGACTGCACGCTGGATGCTGCAGGCACGACGATGCCGTTGCCGCTGCCATGCACGCTGCCCGACAGCACACTGATGAACAGGCTGCGCTTGCCGGCATCCAGGTGGGCAACGCCGTTGAAAGACCCAGGGAAGTCGGCCATGGCACCGAAGTCGAGTTTGCCGGCGACCATTTCGTTGGTCAGCGGCGCACCGCTGGTGAAGTTCTTCCACTCGACCTGGTAGGTGGCGTCCTTGTATTTGCCGTCGTGCGGTAGGTACTTGTCCAGCAGGCCCAACTCACGGATCAGCAGGCCGCCAGTGGCGCAGTTGATGGTGGTGTCCTGAGTGCCGATGGCGATGCGGATGGTTTCGGCACTGGCATTCAGGCCAGTGAGCGCCAGCGCGAGGCCGGCCACGGTTGCAACAAGGCGCATGGGTGTTTCCCCTCGAATCGTTATAAGAGTTGGCGTCGTCTCCGCCGCCCGGCTTGGGTGGTGGGAAACGAGGGGCACAGCAGGAGGGCGTCCGGTGGTTCGCCGGATGGCAGGATGGGTCAGCGCAGCAGGTACGGGATGTCGACCTTCACCGCACCGGTGGGGCAGTCCTTCTCGCAGGGCATGCAGTACCAGCATTCGTCGAAGGCCATGTAGGCTTTTTGCGTGGCCGGGTTGATCGCCAGCAGGTCCATGGGGCAGACCTCCACGCACACGGTGCAGCCTTTTTCGGCGATGCATTTGTCTTCGTCGATGGTGACCGGGGCGCTGCTGCGGAAGAAGATTTCTTGCGGCTGATAGGCCATTTCACGGAGTCCTTGGGGCCTGTGGCCCTCGTTATGTTTTTTGCTGAAGCTGATGGCCCAATCGCCGGCAAGCCAGCTGCCACAGGAAGGTGCAAACTTCACAGTCGATGCAGTACCTGTGGGAGCTGGCTTGCCGGCGATTGGGCTGCGAAGCAGCCCCACTCATGCCGCATCGGCCTTCACCCGCAACCGGTCATAAGCGGTCTGCTCTTCTGCATCCAGGGCGATCAGGTAGGGTTCGACGGCCTTTTTAAAGCTGGTCATTTCACCGTTCTCGCCCTTTTTCAGGTGGCAATGGCAGAACCACTCGCTATCGTTGCGCTCAGGAAAGTCCACCCGGTGGTGGTACAGCCCCCAGCGGCTTTCCTCGCGGAACAGCGAGGCCCGCGCCGCCATCTCGGCGCAATCGCGAATCACCGACACTTCCATCGCACGCATCAGTTCATGAGGGTTGCTGGCCTTCATCTGCTCCAGATCACGCTCGATCTCGGCAAAGCGCGCCAGGCCGATTTCCATCTTCTTGGTCACCTTCGGTGGCTGCAGGTAGTCGTTGACCATGCGCCGGAGCTTGTACTCGACCTGGGCTGGCGGCAGGCCATGCTCACGCTGCAGCGGGGCAAACACCCGCGCGCGCTCGCGTTCGACCTGCTCGGCATCGACCTCGGCGAGCTCGCGCCCGGCCACGTAATACGCGGCGTTCACACCGGCAAACCAGCCATACGTAAAGGCGCCGAGCATGTAGTTGTGCGGCACCGCAGCCATATCGCCTGCGGCGTACAGCCCTTTGACGCTGGTCTCGGCCTTTTCATTGACCCACACCCCCGATGCCGAATGCCCGGAGCAGAAACCGATCTCGGAGATATGCATTTCGACCATGTGCTGGCGGTAGTCGGTGCCACGCCCGGCGTGGAACTGTCCACGGCTGGGGCGCTCGTTGCTGTGCAGGATCTCTTCGATGTTCTGGATGGTTTCCTCGGCCAGGTGGTCCAGTTTGAGAAACACTGGGCCATTGCCGCCTTCGAGCTCCTGGTGGAACTCCCACATCATCTGGCCGCTCCAGTAGTCGCACTCGATGAAGCGCTCGCCCTTGCTGTTGGCGGTGTACCCACCCAGCGGGCCGGTGACGTAGGCACAGGCCGGGCCGTTGTAGTCCTTGATCAGCGGGTTGATCTGGAAGCACTCAAGGTTGGCCAGCTCGGCGCCTGCATGGTAGGCCATGGCATAGCCGTCACCGGCATTGGTCGGGTTCTCGTAGGTGCCCATCAAGTAACCCGACGACGGCAGGCCCAGGCGCCCGGCGGCGCCGCAGGCAAGGATCACCGCCTTGGCCCGCACCACACGAAACGCGCCGCTGCGGCAGTCAAAGCCCAGCACACCCGCGGCGGCGCCTTCGCCATCGAGCAGCACGCGGGTGCAGACCATACGGTTGCTGATCTCGACCCGGGCACGCTTGAGCTGCCGGTACAACACCTTCTTGATGTCGTGGCCTTCGGGCATGGGCAGCACGTAGGCGCCCATGTGGTGAACCTTCTTCACCGCGTAGTCGCCAGTCTCGTCCTTCTCGAACTTCACCCCCCAGCGGTCGAGTTGCTCGATGGTTTCAAAGCTGTGGGTTGCATAGGCATGCACGGTGGCCTGGTTGACGATGCCGTCATTGGCCACGGTGATTTCCTTGGTGTACTGCTCAGGGGTGGCGTGGCCGGGGATGATGGCGTTGTTCAAGCCGTCCATACCCATACTGATGGCACCACTGCGCTTGACATTGGCCTTGTCCAGCAGCAGCACGCGCAGGCTTTTGTCTTGCTCCTTGGCCTTGATCGCCGCCATCGGCCCGGCCGTGCCGCCACCGATGATGATGATGTCGTAGTCCTGGGTCTGGATGCTCATGCCTTGCCCCCTTTCTGGCGATCAATGCGCAGGCGGTACTGGAAGGCATCGCCGCGGTAGTAAAGGTGTTCGAAGTCCAGCGGCGTGCCGTCGGCAGCATGGGTCAGGCGCTCGATGCGCATGATCGGCGAGCCTTCTTCAACATCCAGGGCCTGGGTCAGGTCGCTATCGGCCAGCACCGCATCAATGGCCAGGTCGGCGTGGCCAAGGGCAATGCCGCAGTCGTTTTCCAGCAGCAGGAAGATGTCGCGGGTGACCAGGTCGGCCTTCTCCAGTTTTTCGCCGACGGCCTTGGGCAACCAGGTCAGCTCCAGTGACACCGGCTCGCGGTTGATCAGCCGCACCCGGCGGATTTCGGTGACCAGGCTGCCCTCCTCGACCTGAAGCCGGGCGGCAACCAATGCGTTGGCCGGCACATGGCGGAAGCTGCGCAGGCGGTTGATCACTTCGTAGCCCATCTGCGTCATCGACTCGCCCAGGCCCTGCAAGGTGCTGACGTTCTGGAACGCCTTGGGCTTGGCGACGAACGTGCCTTTGCCGTGGATCTTGAAGATCAGCCCTTCCTTCTGCAGGTCGCCCAGCGCCTGGCGTACGGTGATACGGCTGACGTCGAAGGCCTTGCCCAGTTCGCTCTCCGAGGGCATGCGGCTGTGCGGTGGATAAGTGCCGTCGAGGATGCGCTCGCGCAGCAGTTCCTTGAGCTGGGTGTAGAGCGGTACCGGGGACAGGGGGAGCAGTTCGGCCATGGGGTCTCTTCGCTGATCGATGACTTGTTATAACAAGTTGTGACCAGAGGATAGAGGGCATAAGAAGGGGGTGGGAAATATTGATATTGCATATGGATAGATGGATTTGCGCAGGGCAGTCGCCCGCAGAAGAGGAAAAAGGCCACAGATCAAGGCGATGGACGTCAACGACACAGATGGGTATCATGCGTGCGCGTTGCACTCGTAGCTCAGCTGGATAGAGTACTGCCCTCCGAAGGCAGGGGTCGTGGGTTCGAATCCCGCCGAGTGCGCCATATCAAAAAAAGCCCTGGGAAATCTCCCGGGGCTTTTTCGTTTATTCTGCCTGAACGTCTATCACTGGGCCGGCCCGCCGGTCGCCGTGCAATGCCATGTACCTGGCCAGTTCGCCCAGACGCTTGTCCAGTGCCTGCAGCAGCCTGTCGCGAGTGCCGTTCACTTCGTTGGCGTTGAAAATGCCGGGCTCTTTCAGGTACAGCTGAAACTGCTGGTTGATCTGCCTGGGCGACAGGGTCACGTAGTTCTCCCTGGCGTTGTGGTTGTACAGCGCCACCATCTGCCCCATGTCCTGGTTGGCGTTGCGCACAAACGCCATGCTCACATACTGCCCAGGGCGCACGCGCACACCGTTGTTGTTCAGCTGGAAACACGCCTCTTTGCCATTCTCCAGGCGCACCCAGAACTCGTGCTCCTGCACATTATGCGCAGTGACCTGCATGGACGATGAGCTGCTACCGGTATGGCCGGTGCCCTTCCACATGTGGCCACCGGTGGTGTGGTGCGAATGGTAGGCGTCCAGGTGCGTCTGGTTGCGTTTTTCGCTTTCCAGCACTTCGCCATTGCGCACGAAAAACATCAGCTGCCGCTCAAAATGGTTGAACGGTTCCTCGACGAAATTGATGTTTTCCGGTGTGAGGGTGATGTCATACATGGTGCGGATCATCTCCGCCCGCGCAGATTTGTCGCGCTTGGCCTGCTCTTGCAACTGGGCACGACGCTGCTTGGCATCGTCAATCGCCTTCAGCGCCTGGGCCTTGAGTATCGGCGTTTTCTCTTGCGCGTAGCCTGCGGCCTTGTCGCTGGCTTCCTTGATGATGGGCGCGGCTTTCTGCCCTGCCTCCACGGCCAGGTCGCGGGCCTTTTCCAGCGCCTGCGCGGCCTTGGCGGCCAACTCCGGGTTGGCATCATAGGCCTTCTTCTTCAGGTCATCCCAAAGGCTCATGCTCTTCGTGCTCCATTCGTCGATGATGAGTTTGCCGATGCCGTTGATCGGATCAGCGGAGTGTAACCGGATAAATCCTGCTTTGACGTCAAAAACCCACCCTTGTGAATTGACGAAAAAAGCACTTTGCCATTAGTGTTGCTCGGTTTTTCGGTATTGAATAATGGATACCGAACGGATTCGGCTAATAGACTAGGTAGGTCTACAAGGATGCGCGGAGTATTACTACGCAGCGGCAGAAGTGAACACTTCACCGCATTGGGCGAGACCGGTCAGCCCGTCTATCGCGCTGCTTTGCAGATTCGCGAAGCGATTCGCCGCAAGTATCCGGAGCACCCGGAACTGATCGAGCACCTGGCTATCCCGCAGAGCGATGAGCTGGGCAGCACCATCGACTGGTACAGCGACCGCCCGGGCGATGTGATCCCCTGGAGCAGCGCCACCGAGGAAGAGCGTGCGCCCGCGCGGGTTCAGCTTGAAGTGCTGCAGAGCAAGATCAACGCCCTGAGCAACACCTTGCTCGGCCTGGACGCCAATGGCCAACCTTCGGCCACTGCCCGCAAGGCTGCCGAGGGCGACAACGCCGTGTTCGGCAAACTGCTGACCTGTGTGGTGCCCTTTCCCGACGAAAACTTTGTCTACCTGGTCGATGGCCGCCCGGTACTGACCTTCTGGGGTTTCATTCATGCCGGTGCCGAGCGCAGCCGCCAGCCCCTGCATTGCCTGTACCCGCGCACCGCGCCTGTCGCCGAGCCGCAGGCCGCACCGCTGGCACCACCGCCTGCCGCCCCCATTGCGCCGGCAGCAGCGGTAGCGCCCGCCGCGGCCGTCGCACGCCTGCCGTGGTGGCGCAACTGGCGCTGGCTGCTGCCCTTGCTGTTGCTGTTGGCGCTGCTGCTCCTGCTGCTGCTGTTCGGGCTGCGCGGCTGCATCCCTGGGGTCAACCTCTCCGGCCCGGGCATCCCGGACCTTGGCCGCGATACCTCGGTGCCAGGCAATAACCAGGCCCGAGTGCCAACAGGATCGTTGAACATGGACGGCGCTGCGAACGGCGCACCCGGTGGCGTTACCCCAGACATGACGTCGGGTACCGAAAGCCCGGTTAACCTGCCGGGCGGCCCAGCCGATGCCGACGGCGGCGCGCCGCAAGGTGATAGCCCGGCGCCGACAGACAACGCCGAACCCTCTGCGCAAGGCGAGCCAGAAACACCGCCAGCGCCGCAGCAGCAGCCTGAGCAAGCATCTGACACTCCGCCGCCCGGTAGCCCAGAGGCCGCAACACCAGAGAACACGCCGCCTGCACCACCACAGCTGGCCGAAGACCAAGCGCAAGCCAGCAGCCAGCCGCCACAACCGAGTGACTTGAGCATTCCGCCAGATGCGGCCGATGGCAACGCTGACTTCCTCAACGGCAAATGGGCGGGTGCAGGCATTCAGGAAGCCGGCACTGGCAAGCCGGTGCGCCTGAAGTACGACTTCCAGAATGGCAAGGGCCAGGCCACGGTCACCCGCCCGGACAATGTCAGTTGCCAGGCGCCGGTTGCCGCCGCCATGCAAGGCGGCAAGTTGTCGATCAACAGTTCCGGCCAGGCCACTTGTGCCGACGGCAGCAGCTATGACCTGCCGCAAGTAGGTTGCGCGCCCAACGCCAGCGGCGTAGCCAATTGCGATGCCAACTACGGCGCCAAAGGCTTCAACATCCAAATGAAAAAAGCCGGCTAATCACACGAGAAACGCAGAAGATGTTGCCCGAAATCACCCAGTTCGAAGAAACGGTCACGCTGGTCAGCGATACCGGAATTCAATTCATGGATTTCGCCCTGCGTCTCGGCCCGGACGGCGAGCAGACCGGCAAATTCGTCCAGCTCAACAACGGCATGGTGCCTACGCGCCTGCTGTGGTCCAAGGAATACAAGGACTTCTACGAGCCCGAGCCAGACAAAGTGGTGCAGGTGGAGTTCGACACCAGCGAAGAGAGCCACTTCCGCCTGCCGATGGAAGACAGCCTGAAGCTGCTTGACGGGGTCTGGTTGCCCATCCCGTTCCTGCGTTTCACGCCGCCCTATCGCTTTGACGAAGGCCCGAACAACTGGGCGCGCATGCGTTTGGTCAAGCTCGCCGAGCCCGACCTCGACGGCAACACCCACCGCCTTACCCTCGGCTTCGACAGCCGCACCATGCCGCTGGTAACCGGCGCACCGTACCTGGCCCCCAACGAAGACGACGTGCGCTCCGGCGTGGCGTTCAAGCTGGCCTGCAGTGCCCGCGAGTACGGCTGGTTCCTGACCCACACCTGGATCCGTGACTGGCTGACCGAGGTGTACACCGAGGCCCGCGCCGAATGGACGCGCGAACGCCTGGACCGTGACCTGCAGGGCAACCGCCACCTTGGCCACTACCTGAACCTGCTGAGCCTGTTGCGCCGCCCGGTGCCGGCCGAGCAAAGCGCCGAAAAGCCCAAGGTAGAGATCCCGGAAATCAAGGTGATCGCCAACGAGGCCAATGGCATCGTCAAGCCGATCCCGGTGGACCTGGTGCTCGACGTAGGCAACTCGCGCACCTGCGGCATCCTCATCGAGGACCATGGCCAGGCCGGCTCAGGCATGCGCCACAACTACGTGCTGGCGCTGCGCGACCTGAGCGAGCCGGAAAAGGTCTACAACCAGGCCTTCGAAAGCCGTGTCGAGTTTACCCATGCGGCCTTCGGCAAAGACCACCTGTCGATCAAGAGTGGCCGGCACAATGCCTTCCAGTGGCCGACCATCGCCCGTGTCGGAGGTGAAGCCGGCCGCTTGGCCAGCCGCAACCGCGGCACCGAAGGCTCGACCGGCCTGTCCAGCCCAAAACGCTACCTGTGGGATGAAAAGGCCTACGGCCATGGCTGGCGCTTCAACACCGCCTACGTCAAGACCGACAAGGAGCCCATGGCCGTTGCCGCGCCCTTTGCCAACCTGATCAACGACCGTGGCCAGCCGCTGTACCTCAAGCCTTACGACATGCCGGTGTTCAACCCGCGTTATTCGCGCAGCAGCCTGATGACCTTCATGCTGGCCGAAGTCGTGACCCAAGCGCTGAGCCAGATCAACAGCCCGGCCCAGCGCTCGCGCCAAGGCCATGCGCGGGTGCCGCGCCAGCTCAACAGCATTACCCTGACCGTGCCGCCAGGCATGCCCCAGGCCGAACGCAGCTTGCTCAGCAACCGCCTGTACGAAGCCATCGGCCTGGTCTGGAAGAGCCTGGGCTGGCACCAGGACGAGAGCAACCCATTCAAGGGCAAAGACGTCAAGGCCCGTACACCGTTCCCCAGCGTACGCGTGGAGTGGGACGAAGCCAGCTGCGGCCAGCTGGTTTACCTGTACAACGAGGTCAACGAGAACTTTGCCGGCCACCCGGAAGAGTTCTTCGTCGCCCTGGCGCGCCCGGACAAACAGGAACACGAACAGATCACCCTGGCGACCATCGACATCGGCGGCGGCACCACCGACCTGGTGATCACCGATTACCGCCTGGACCGCGGCGCGAGTGGCGGTGCCGGCGCCAACGTGCATATCGTGCCGACCCAACGCTTCCGTGACGGTTTCAAGATTGCCGGTGATGACATCCTGCTGGACGTGATCCAGGAGTTCATCCTGCCGTCCTTCGCCCATGCACTGCGCTCGGCCGGCGTGCCGGCACCCGATGCGCTGATGTCGCGCCTGTGCGGCAATGGCGATGCCACCGCCCAGGAACGCCTGCTACGCCAGCAATTGAACCTGCAAGTATTCGTACCGCTGGGCCTGGCCCTGCTCAAAGCCTATGAGCAGTTCGACCCGGCACAACCGCAGGCCGCCGTGGAGCAGACCTGGCAGCAAGTATTGGGCGACGCGCAGATCAACGACAGCGTACTGGCGTTCGTCAATGCTGCCGTGCGCCGCGAAGTCGGCCGCGATGGTGCCTTGGACTTGCTGCAGACCCCCATCGTGTTCGACCTCGAGCGGGTCCACGCTGCCTTCATGGGTGGCCAGATCAACATCACCAAAGTGCTCGGTGAATTGTGCGAGGTGGTGTTCAACTACCCCTGCGACATGCTCCTGCTGACCGGCCGCCCTTCGCGCCTGCCCGGCATCCAGGCGTTCATCCGCCAGCGCCTGCCGCTGCCGCCAGGGCGCATCCTGCCAATGCAGAACTACCGCACCGGCGGTTGGTACCCGTTCCACCGCAATGGCCTGATCGACGACCCGAAAAGCACCGCCTCGGTGGGTGCGATGATCTGCCTGCTGTGCTCAAAGCACAGCGTGCCAAACTTCTACTTCCGCACTGCCGCGCTCAAGCCGTACTCAGTCATAAAGCACTTCGGGCAGATCGACAATGCCGGCACCATCAAGCGCGCCGACGTGCTCTACCACGACCTCAAGTCCGACAAGGGGCTGATCGAGCTGCCGATTGTCGGCGAAGGTGAGGAGCGCGGCACGCCATGGCTGGAAATGCGCGGCGACATGCACCTGGGCTACCGCCAACTGGCCGCTGAACGCTGGTCGGCATCACCGCTTTACACCCTGCGTTTCACCCCCTCGGGCAGCGCAGCGTTTTCCCGCGCGGTGGGCAAGAACGGCGAAGCGCCGGTGCTGCGCATTCGCCTGGAAATCGAGCAGTTCGACCAGGAAGAACGCGACCAGGGGCTGATCAGCGACAAGCTGGTCATCCAGAAGCTGGAATCGAACATCCAGGATGCCGACTTCGACTTCGACCGGGATCTTGAACTCTCACTCAACACCATGCCGACCATGAGCTTGAGTGACAGCGACTATTGGCTCGACAGCGGGAACGTCAAAGGAAAATGAGCGACCTTACGCCAAAGCAACAGCAGTTGATGGGTGCCTGGGGCGCCATTCACAAAGGTGCCGGTGAGGCCCTGGACTGGATCGAGCAGGTGCGTGGCAATGCCGCCAGTGTCGAAGCCGAGGCCGATGGCCTTGGCCTGCGCCTGAGGCGCGCGCGCAACCGGGCGAAAAACCTCCAGCGCAGCGCCGGCAGCCCCATGGCGGTAGGCTTCTTCGGCCTCTCGCAAGCGGGCAAGTCATACCTGATTTCCGCGCTGGCATCAGATGGCAATGGTAAGCTGGAGAGCGACTTTGGTGGACAAGTTCTGGATTTCATCCAGCATGTAAACCCGCCCGGCGGTGGCGGCGAAGCTACCGGCCTGGTCACGCGCTTCAGCCACACATCCAAGCCAAGCCAAGATACCCACTACCCCGTCGAGCTGAAGCTGTTCAGCGAAATCGAAATCGCGAAAATCCTGTGCAATGCGTGGTTCGAAGATTTCGACCATGAACGGATGGACTACAGCTTCACCGAGCAACGCATTCAGGCTGTGCTCAATGACCTCGAAGGCCAGGAAGGCAAGGTGCAAGCTGGGGTCAGCAGCGATGATGTGGTCGCGCTGTGGGATTACCTGAGAAGCAACTATGAGAAGTCCACTCGCCTTCTTGACGAACACTACTGGCCACGCGCAATAAAACTGGCGCCACGCCTTGCACCCCGTGAGCGTGCGAAACTGTTCTCTGTGCTGTGGGCTGGGCAGACACCCATCACCGACCTGTACATCGTGCTGACCGGTGCGTTGCACAGATTGGGCTATGCCGAAACGGTTTATGCGCCGGTAAGCGTGTTCAAGCAGGATACCGACGGCGTTACGGCATCGCCCTACAACATCATGAGCGTGGATGTTCTCAGCCGCCTGGACACCGGGCGCGATCAGCAACTCCAGGTACGGCCCAGCATCGATGGCAAGCTACAGGCCAGTGTCGGCGTCAGCATCGCCCAATTGGCCACGCTGGCAGTAGAGGTGAACTTCAGCCTGTTGAACAGGCCGACTGCCTCGGTGGCACAGGACGTCGACATTCTCGACTTCCCCGGCTATCGCACTCGTAACAAATACCTGTCCGTTGACGAAGCGGCCGTGAAAGAGTCCAGCGACGAGGTCTATCCGTACTGGAACCTGATCTTGCGCGGCAAGGTTGCCTATCTCTTCGAGCGCTACAGCGAAGCTCAGGAGATGAACGCCCTGGTGGTGTGCACGAGCACCATGAAGCAGAGTGACGTCATCAGCGTCGCACCGGTGTTGACCCGCTGGATCCACAATACCCAAGGCGCCACGCCAAAAGAGCGGGGCCAACGCGCGCCGGGCCTGATATGGGCCCTTACCATGTGCGATGGGTGGATCAACGGCACGCTCGGCAAGGAAGACACGCACCTGATCCAGGCCGCCGAGCGGCTGATGAAAATCACCATCATCGAGCGGTTTGGCAGCCAGGAATGGATGAAGGAGTGGTCGGTCGGCAAGCCATTCGACAATACCTACATGGTGCGCAAGCCTCGCCTGAAAGAAACGGCGTTCATCGAGCGTGACGCGCAGGGTCAGGAGCACCGTGTAATCGAGAGCTACGCCGCCGATATTCAGCGGCTCAGGCAATACGTGGTCGACTTCCCGACCGCCAACCGTCATGTGGCGCAAACCGGTGCCGCGTTCGACGCCATGATGACGCTGAACGATGGCGGCATCAGCCGTTTCAGCACCAGCTTCGCCTCGATCAATGACCTGGACTTCAAACTGGCGCGTATCGAAGAACAGCTGGAACAGTGCCGCACCGACCTGCTGGAACACGGCCTGAACACCTGGCGCGAAGAAGACTTCGAACAGCTGCTGAACAAGAAGCGGGAAAAGACCCAGTACCTGCTGGACAACCTGGGTGCCGACCCGGATGCGATCAGTGAGTTGATCCATGCCTTGCAGGTACCGGTCGAGCAGCTGCGCGACCTTTACCTGGGCGGCGTGTACGACATCGACGGCATTGACGGCGATGCTGCCGAAGAACCCGAACAAGCCGCCAAAGCCCCGGCCAACAAGGCCCCGGCCATCAGCTTCGGCAACCTGTTCGCCAATAACCCTGCCGCAGCACCCGCCCCGGCTGCCAAGCCGCTGGCCAAACGCCTTACTTCCGAGCAGCGTTTTGTCCGCGCGGCGTTGAAGGCGTGGATCAAGCATATGCGCGACCTGGGCACGCAACCCGCGCGCCTGAGCAGCCTGCGCATCAGCCGTGAAGTGGTCGAAGCCCTGGTCGAAGAACTGGTCAGTGCAGTGCGCCGCCCGCTGTTCATCGAGCAACTGGACACCGCGGTCATGCGCCGGGTGCTCAACGGCATGCGCCGCGACCAGATGGTCCAGCGCCAGGTGCTGACGGTGCAACTGGCCATGCGCGACTTCCTGTCCTGGTTCGGCTTGCTGGAGAAGCCCGCCGCTGAACGCCCGAACAGCCTGCTGGGTTCGCGCGAGCCGGTGTTCGGCTTCTACCAGAGCGTGCCCCAGGGCGAGCTGCCGGTGCTGCCGGAGCAACCCCCGCACCAAGAACAACGCTTCCTGGTCGACTGGCTGTCGGGCCTCGCCTGGCTGACCCAGGAAAACGCCAAGAGCGGCGCCGACCCGGAAATCACCACCGAGCAGCGACGCCAGTTGGCGGTGCTGCTGAACACCTTTCAAGCGAGTTGATTGCAATGGGTATCAGAGTTGATGTGCTGCCACTGGAAGTGAACACGCCGGGCCAGGGCCTGCTGCGGATCACCGGCTGGGAGGGCCCCAGCGAAGGGCTGCAATGCTCCCTGCAAAGCAGCCAGTCCCATGAGTTCCTGCATGAAGGCGGGCACTGGGGCAACGTCGCCCACTGGTTCCGCCTGGATAACCTGGTTGCCGTTGCCGGCGCCCCGGCCATCGAAACGCGGATCGGCCCCAACCTGATCAACCCTTTGCTGCAGGCCAGCGGCACCGCCACGTTCCGCATCGAGGTCAGCAACCCGCAAACCGGGCGCAGCGACCTGGGCATGGTGCGCATCAACAGCGCCATCATCGCCTCTGTCGAGTCCGGACCGGCGCTGGAGCAGTCTCCGCCACCGGCCCCGTTGGCCAGCGCATCGGTGGTTATCGAGCCGCCAGTGGCAATCACGCCTGAGCCTGCCCCGGCAGCGGTTGCAGAGCCCGCGCCAGCCCCTCAGCCGGCGCCAGCTGCTGCGGCGCCGACCGTGGCAAACAAGCCAGGCAACAAGTGGCTGCTGCCGCTGTTGATCCTGATTTTATTGGCAGTCGCGGCCGGCGCCGGTTGGTGGTGGTTCAACCGCGGCGCAGCCGAAGCGCCGGTACCCGTGCCGCCTGAAGACAAGTCTGTAACCCCGACCGAAGCGGCCAAACCCTGCTCGCTGGAAAGCATGAAAAGCCAGACCTCCCTGGCGTTCCTGCAGTCCTGCATCCAGAGCAAGCCGGACAGCGCCGCACTGCTTGACGTGATCAGCCTGGCCAAGGCCAACGACCAGTGCGACGTAGCCCAGCGCCTGTATGCCAACCGCGCCAATGCCGGTGACATCCAGATCGCCACGGCCTACGCCCACGAGTACGACCCCAAGTACCACCAGCCAAGCAACTGCTTCAAGGCACCGGAAGCCGCCACGGCAGCCTCCTGGTACGAGACCATCCTGGGCTTCGATGAAAACAACGCCGAAGCCAAGCAGCGTTATGAGGAGCTCAAGCCATGAAGATGCGTAGCTTTGGTGCCGCGCTGCTGGCCTTGTCCCTCAGCCCTGCCCTGCAGGCTGCCGACAAGCCGCTGCTGCAGGATGGCAAGAAAACCCTGTTCCAGCGTGTTCTGACCACCCCGGGTTGCAAGCTCAGCGACAGCGCAGGTGCCGCCCCGGGTGCCGCGCAACCCACGTTCAGCCGCTTTTATGTGTATGAGCGCGCCCAGGCCGACGCCCGCGAGTGGCTGCGGGTCGGCCCCGATACCCAGGGAAAGAGCATCGGCTGGCTGCCAGCGGACTGCACCGTCGAATGGAAAATGCAGCTGACCCTGGCCTTCACCAACCCCGCCAACCGCGACCGGCTGATGTTCTTCAAGGAGCGCAACCAGCTCGAAGGCATCCTCAATGCCCCCGACCCGGTCAGCCACGTGGCGCCGCTACGCGCCAAGCTCAAGCATGGCACCGAGGCGCCAGGGGTACTGGCCGAAGAGCCGGAGTACTTCGTCGACCTGCAAAAGAACTTCTACCTGCTGCCAGTGCTCAGCGGCGAAGAAGTGATGACCGAAGAAGGCTTCCGCACCCGCATCCTCAACGTGGCTTCGGTCAGCAAGGCCGACAGCGCCGCAGCGGCAGCAGCAGCGCCTGCGCCCGGCCAGGCCGCTGCCAACCAGCAGTTGAAGGCGTTCAGTGCAGCGGTGGTGTTCGTCATCGACTCGACCATCTCGATGGACCCGTACATCGACCGCACCCGTGAAGCAATCAAGCGCGTGTATGCGCAGATCGAAAAGGAAAACCTCGGCAAACAGGTCAAGTTCGGCCTGGTCGCCTACCGTTCCAGCACCAAAGCCGTGCCGGGCCTGGAATACGTTAGCAAGATGTACGCCGACCCCAATACGGTGAAGGACGGTGCCGACTTCATGGCCAAGGTTGCCGACCTCAAGCAGGCCAAGGTTTCTAGCAGCGAGTTCAACGAAGATGCCTACGCCGGCGTGATGTCGGCCGTCGACCAGATCGACTGGAGCCAGTTCGGCGCACGTTATGTGGTGCTGATCACCGATGCCGGTGCCATCGACGGTGGCGACAAACTGTCCAGCACCGGCCTTGGCGCGGAGCAGGTCAAGATCGAAGCCAGCAACCCGGGCGTCGCCCTGTATACCCTGCACCTGAAAACCCCGAGCGGCGCAAAGAACCACAGCAGTGCCGAGGCGCAGTACCGCACGCTGTCGAACTACCCGGGTACCAACACCTCGCTGTACTACCCGGTAAATGCCGGCGACGTGGAGGCCTTTGGCCGCAAGGTCGACGGCCTGGCTGCGGCCATCACCCAACAAGTGCAGGCGGCCTACATGGGCGAAGCCGCCATTGGCAGCGCCACTAACGCCAAGGCCGCCCCCGCCGAGCAGAAAATGCTCGAAGATGCCGCGCTGATTGGCCACGCCATGCAGCTGGCCTACCTGGGCAAAGCCAATGGCACCCAGGCGCCGCCCGTATTCCAGGCCTGGATCAGCGACCGCGACCTGATCAAGCAGAACGTGCCGACCACCGATGTGCGCGTGCTGTTGACCAAGGCCCAGCTCAGCGACCTGAGCGATGTGCTCAAGCAAATCCTCGATGCGGCCAACGAAGGCATGATTTCGCCAGACGAAATGTTCACCCGCCTGCGTTCGGTTGCAGCGACCATGGGCGCCGACCCGAACCAACTGAAGCAGGGCTCGACCACGCGCGTGGCCGACCTCGGCGTATTGGGCGAATACCTGCAAGACCTGCCCTACCAGAGCGAAGTGTTGAACCTGGACGAAGAAACCTGGAAAGGCTGGGACGGCCTGGCCCAGGAGAAATTCATCCGCAGCCTGAGCACCAAACTTCGCCATTACCAGCGCTACAACGCTGACGTCGACCGCTGGGTCGCCCTGGCCCCGGGCAGTGACAGCCGTGACAACGTCTACCCGGTGCCACTGGAAATGATGCCCTAAACCCACATGCTCGATATCAAGGGACTACGGGTTGTTCGAGGCGAAGGATCGCAGGCTCACCGGATACGGCTGGACGCGCTGCGCCTGCAGGCCGGCGAGATTCGCGCCATTACCGGCGAAAGCGGCTGCGGCAAGAGCACACTGCTGGAAGCCATCGGCCTGCTGCTCAAGCCTGAGCAACTGACGCACTACCGGCTTGGCCCGCAAGGCCTGGACGTGGCCAGCCTGCTGGCCACCGACCAGCAACCGGCACTGGCGGCATTGCGCTCGCGCGAGCTGGGCTTCGTGTTGCAGAACGGCGGCTTGCTGCCGTTCCTCAGTGTGCGCGACAACATCCTGCTGCCGCGCCGCCTGCTCGGCCTTGCACCTGCCAGCGCGGCGGTGGACAAGGCCGTCGACGCATTGCGCCTGGCACCGTTGCTGGGCAAGTTGCCCCAGGCCCTGTCCATTGGCGAGCGCCAGCGGGTGGCTTGCGTGCGCGCCATCGCCCACGAGCCAAAGGTGTTGCTGGCCGACGAGCCAACCGCCGCACTGGACCCACACAACGCCGAGCGGCTGTTCGAGCTGCTGCTGAACCTGGTGGCCGAGCTGGGGCTCAGCGCCTTGGTGGTGTCACACGACTGGGCGCTGGTCGAGCGCTTCGGCCTGCCGCGGCTGGCCGCCATCAACGGTGAAGGGGAAACACGCTTTGAACCCGTGGCATAAACGCCTGGCGCTGCTGGTCAGGTTGTCCCTGGCCGACCTCTGGCACGACCGTAACGTGTCCCTGTGCATGGCGGCCTCGCTGGTCGCCGTCATCGCCCCGCTGCTGTTGCTGTTCGGCCTCAAGCACGGGGTGGTCAGCCAGTTGCAGCAGGAACTGCTCAGCGACCCGCGCAATCTCGAAGTCAAGATGCTCAGCAGCGGCCACTTTGACCAAGCCTGGTTGCAGCGCCTGCAGGCACGCCCGGAAGTGGGCTTCGCCATTGGCCAGACCCGCTCGCTGAATACCCAGGCCGACCTGCTCGGGGCCCATGGCCGCTTTGCCGACAATGTCGAAGTCATTCCTACCCGGGCCGGCGACCCGTTGCTGGCGACCGACCTGAGTGAGCTGGCGCACGACCAGCTGATCCTCAGCGAACGGGCCGCCGAGCGCCTTGATGCCAAGGTCGGTGACCGCCTGCGCCTGCGCGTTGCCAGGCGCCTGAACGAAGTCAACGAGCGCGGCGAGCGCACCCTGCAGGTACGCGCCATCGTCAGTGCTGTGCGCTTCGCCCGGCCGGCAGCCTTCGTCAGCCCCGAGCTGCTGATGGAGCTTGAGCATTACCGCGATGGCTACCGGGTCGCCAGCCTGGGGGCTAGCAGCGGCCAGGCCATGGACACCCTGAAAATCGGTTATGCCCGGGCGCGGGTCTATGCGCGGGACATCGACAGCGTGGCGCCGCTGGAACACTGGCTTAATGCGCAACGTATCGAGACCACCAGCCGCTTGGCGGAGATCGACAACGTCAAAGCGATCAACCACGTGCTGGGGCTTATTTTCGGCGTTATTGCCGGTGCCGCCCTGATCGGCTGTATCGCCTCGTTGGTAGGCGCTTTCCTGGCCAACATCGACCGCAAGCGCCGCCACCTGGCAGTGCTGCGCCTGCTTGGCTTCAGCAGTGCCGCAGTGTCCGCCTACGTGGTGCTGCAAGCGCTCGTGCTGAGCCTGGCAGGCTATCTGGGCGGGCTTGCCAGCTATTACCTGGGCAGCCTGCTGTTCGACCGGCTGCTGGTCAGCAGCCAGGCAACCGGCGCCTTCATCTGTCACATCACCGTCTGGCATGGCCTGGTCGCCCTGCTGCTGGCCTTTTTGGTCGCCGGCCTGGTCGCCCTGATCGGCGCCTTGCGTGCCATACGGATACAACCTGCGGAGAGCCTGCGTGAACTCTAAAGCCTATAGCCGCCTGCTGCTGGCACCACTCGCTCTCGGCTTCGCGCTGCAAGCAGCAGCGGCAAGCTGGGACGAGAAATACTTCAACCCGATGCCCGAGGCCGACGACGTGGTGCTGCCCATGCCCTGCGAGGGGGCCATGGTGTTTCGCAAGGTGATGATCCCGGTGGCCGGGCCTCTGGACGACTACCCGATCAATATTGGCCAGGACAGCGCCGAATGGGGCTATGTCGAGCAGACCCGGCCCGCCTTCATCGCCGGCAGCTTCACCAGCGCCAAGGGCGAGAAATCGCGCTACTACCTGCTGGCCAAATACGAGATGAGCCAGTTGCAGTACAAGGCGCTGATGGACGAAACCTGCCCGACCGCCTCCAACAAGCAACGCCTGCCGGTGGTGTCGGTTTCCTGGCTGGATGCCCTGCAGGCCGCCGATAAGTACAACCGCTGGTTGCGCGCCAATGCGCCCGACAAGCTGCCCCGCGAAGATGGCGCGCAAGGCTTTCTGCGCTTGCCGACCGAGGTGGAATGGGAGTTCGCCGCGCGCGGCGGTCTGCAGGTCAGCACGGCCGAATTCCGCGATGGCCGCTACCCCATGGCCGAAGGCCTGAATGCCTACGAGTGGTTCGCCGGCGCCCAGTCTGCCAACGGCCAGTTGCAGCTGACCGGCCTGCTCAAGCCAAACCCGTTAGGCCTGCACGACATGCTCGGCAATGCCAGCGAAATGATGTTCGAACCGTTCCGCCTGAACAAGCTCGACCGCCAGCACGGCCAGGCCGGCGGCTATGTGGTGCGCGGTGGCAACTACCTGACCAGCGAGGGTGAACTGCGCACCTCGCTGCGCCAGGAGGAACCGTATTACAACGCCGAAGGCGCCGTGGCCAAAAAGACCAACGGGCTGCGCCTGGCCATGGTTTCCCCGACCCTGACCTCACGTGACCGGGTCAAGAGCATCGAGAAAAGCTGGAATAACCTGGGCAGCGATCAGCCGGCCGCTGACAGCAAACAGAAAGGCACGGTGAAAGCGCTGGAAGAGCTGGCCTCCAACGTCGAAGACCAAGCCCTCAAGACCCAGCTGAAAACGGTCGAAGGCCAGCTGCGCGCCAGCAACCAGCAGCAGCAAGAAGCTCGCGACCAAGCCATCCGCGCCAGCCTCAACCTGGGTGCCTTCCTGTGCACCAAGATGCTCGACGACGGCCAGTACCTGGACTTCCTGCAGAAAAACTACGCCAGCAACTGCAAAGCCGGTGAAGAAGACCCGACCTGTGGCGTGCGCAAGGTCAAGCTCGAAGAGCAGGAACAACGCCTGCACAAGCTCAGCCGCTATTACGCCAGCTCCTTGGTGGAGTCCGGCTCGCTGTACGGCAAAGACTTGATCGAAGCCCAGGTCCCGGTGCTGGACGGCTCGCTCAAGGCCAACAAGAACCTCAAGGAACTGTCGCCATACCTGCAAACCCACTGGGCCAACCAGGTGTCGTTCCTCAAGACCCAGAAAATTGACGCCACCACTTGGCTGAACACCTGCAAGACCGTCACACACTGACCCAAGGACACCCAGGAGCCGCAGCATGAACACCACTACATCCAGCCGTATCAACCCTTGGCTCAGTTTGCTGATGGCCGCGTGCCTGGCCTTTACCGGGTGCGCCAACACCGGCAGCTCCATGACCGGTAGCGGCGGCACGCCCGACCCGCGCCTGACCAGCGGCAACGATGCCAAGTTCTTCACCACGTCGGGCTTCCAGGCCTGTGCCATCGCCGCTGGCGGCGGCATCCTCGCCTGCATGTTGTCCAATTCCGGCAACAAGGCGGCATGCTCGATCATTGCCGGTGTCGCCGCGTGCGGTGTGGCCATGGGTGCCAACTACTACCTGGACCAGCGCCGGGCCAAGTATGCCGATACCACCGAGCGCCTGAATGCGATGACCACCGAAGTACAAGGTGAAACCGCCAAGGTCGCGGAGCGTACCAATACCCTGCAACGCGTCATCAATGACGACAAGCAACAGATCGCCAGCATCCAGAAGAGCATCAAGGCCAAGACCGTCGACAAGGCCAAGGCACAGAAGGACATTGCCAGCATTGACCAGAACATCGGCCTGATGCGCAAAGACCTGAACAACATGAAAACCCGGGTCAACGAATACCAGCAAGTGGCCAAGCTCGAGCGTGACGGCGGTGCCAGCCAGGCCGAAGTGCAGAAGGTGGAAGCCGAGATCGCCAAGATGAACACCAAGGTCGCATCGCTGCAGCAAGAGGTCGACGGCCTCTACAACCAGCGTTCGGCCATCACCTTGGGCTAAGGGAGAGCACGCCATGTTCCTGCGTAATTGCCTGTGCCTGGCCCTGCTGGCCAGCCTTGCCGGGTGTGCGACCACTGCTTCGCAGTGCAATGCCTCCGACAGCAACGCCAGCCTGATTGGAAAACTCAACTGTGACTATGGCGGGGGCTATGCCGAAGGCGTACGCAACAGCGAGCAGAACCTGCAGAGTGCCCAGGAGCAGAATCGCCAGTTCAACGCGGTTTACGCGCAGTTGAGCGCGCTGCAGACCTCGACCCGCCAGGACCTGCAAAGCCAGCAGCGCCAGCAGGCCAGCCTGGAGAAGTCGTTGAGCGGCCTGTTGAGTACCCTCAAGGCCCGCCATGGCAACAAGAACGATGTGCAAAAACAGATCGCCGGCCTGGAGCAGCAGCTCAAGGCCAACCAGGCGGCACCTTCGGCCAATGCCAGCAGCGCCCAGATCGAAGCCCGCAAGCAGAAACTCAAGGACCTGCAACAACAGGTCAGCCGCCTACAGCTGAGCCTGGGTTACGAGTAAAACCTCTTCGGCAGCTTCGGCTGCCGAATCTTTTCAGGATATCCACATGCAGCGGGTTACCCGCGACACCAGCCCCGCCAAGGACGACCTGCGGGCACTCGAAGCCGCCATGGCGATCATCGTCAGGCACTTCCCCCCCAGTATTGCTCATCTGTTTGCCACCCCGCGCACTGGCAAGGACGGCCTGCGCGAATGGTGGTCGGACCTGCAAGGCCAACCGCACCGGTACCACGACCTGGGCGCCGAGCAGCAGGCAGCCTTGCTGCGCCTGTACGACGAGCGCCAGGACGCTGTGCGCCAACTGGTCGGCAAGCTGGAAAGCTTGGGCCAGGCCAACGAGGCGGCGCTGTTGCGCAAGCTGATCGGGCCTGCCGACCTGAACAACCTGTACAGCGTCAACGGGCAACCGCTGGTGGTGCGCTGGGCCGAGCCTGCAGCGGCCAAGCCCGCGCCAGCACCCATGCCGCCACCTGTGCCGCCGCGTGCGCCAGTGCTACGCCGACGCTGGATATGGCTGCCGTGGTTTCTGCTGCCACTGTTTGGCCTGCTGTTGCTGGCCCTGGCCTTGTGGTTCGGCTGGCCTTACCTGCAGCACTGGTTTGCCAGCCGCGAGACCACGCCGTTCGCCTGTGTGAAGGACACGCGGATACAGCCGCCGGAATTTTCCGTGGTGCTCGACACCTCAGGCTCAATGCAACTCAACGTCGCGGCCACCCAGGAAGACGAGCAATGGTACTTCCAGCACATCAATGATGACCCCAACATCGATCAGCAGCGTGTTGCGCAGCTTACCCAAGCCCCCGTGCGCATGGACGTGGCCAAAAATAGCCTGACCCACCTGATCAACGACCTGCACCCGGCGGTGGACATGCGCGTGGTGACGTTCGATGGCTGCCGCGCGCCGATCGATAATGGCGTGTTCACGCTCGCCCAGCGCCCCGATCTGATCAAAGGTATCCAGGCACTGGTTCCCGACGACGGCACCCCCCTGGCAGCCAGCCTGGACGTAGCCGCCAGAACCATGAACGGCCGCGACCGCGACGGTGTGATCCTGATGTTCATCGACGGCGCGGACGGCTGCGAGCAGGACGTTTGTGCCGTGGCACAACGGATTGCCCGCGAACAGCCCCGCCTGCGCGTCAACCTGATCAACATCAGCAACAGCAACCTGGCCAGCTGCGTCGCCGAGCACACCGGTGGCCGCATCTATTCCGCCAACGATGCCGAGCAGGTAGCCGCGGCCATCAAGGATGCCAGCCAGGAAGTCTCCAGCACGGCCGATTGCGACTAGGACAAACCATGCAAAGGGTAAACCGCGACACGTATGCCAGCCAGGATGCTGCCAGTGCCCTCGAGCAGAGGGTGGCGCTGATTCGCCAGCACTTTCCACCGGGCATCGCCCATCTGTATGCAATCCCCAGGCAGGGCCGCGATGGCGTGCTGGAATGGTGGTCGGAGCTTGAGGGGCAACCGAATCTGTATGCCACGCTCGGGCGCGAACAGCAGGCTGCGCTACTGAAGCGCTACGAGGAGCGGCAGGCAGCCGTCGGCCAGCTGGCGGACGAGTTGCAAAGGCGCGGCCAGGGGCCTGCAGCCGCGGCCTTACGCACGCTGGTAGGGCCACCAGACCTGGCCAACCTGTACAGTGTCAACGGCGAACCGCTGGTCATTCGCTGGGGGCAACCGACACCCGTCGCGCCACCGCCACCGCCACCGCCACCGCCAAAAGTAGCGCCGGTCAAACCAAAGCCCGCACCAGCACCGGTCAAAACCCGAACCATGGTGACCGTCGAACGCCGCCGCCTGCGCCTGTGGCCCTGGCTGTTGTTTGGCCTGTTATTGCTGCTGCTCTACTGGCTGTACAGCAGCTGGCCCGTTCTGTACCAGCGCTGGCAAGGCTACACGCAGGCCGCAATCTGTACGCCGGGAGATGCCTTCCAGGCCTCGGAGTTTGCAGTGGTGCTGGACACCTCCGGTTCCATGGACCAGCGCATCAGGATAAAAAAGCAGGATGACCCGTGGTATATCAGCCTGCTGGCACGCATCCCCTTCGTCGATGAACTGCTGGCCAACAACCAGCCGCAACGGCTCACCCGCATGGACGTGGCAAAAAGCTCGCTGACCTCGGTAATCGGCGACCTGGACAAGGATGTAGACATGCGCCTGGTCACCTTCAATGGCTGCCGCAGCCCGGTCGATCACGGCGTCTTCGGCCAAGGCCAGCGCGCCGACCTGATCAAGCGTGTCGCCGGCCTGGATGCGCGGGGCGGGACGGGCCTGGGCATCAGCCTGCAAGCGGCAGCCAGCAAGATGAACGGGCGTGATCGGGATGGGGTGATCGTGATGTTCGTGGATGGCCGGGACAGTTGCGGCACCAGTGTCTGCACCGTGTCGGAACAGATAGCCAAGAGCCAGCCACGGTTGCGGATCAATGTGGTCAATATCAGCGCCAGCACCGGCTCCAACTGTGCCGCCAGCAATACTGGCGGGCGGGTGTATACCGCCAATGATGCTGCAGCCGTTGCCGCAGCACTCAAGGAAGCGAGCCAGGAGGTGGCCGCGAGCGGTTGCTTGTAGACACACCCAACCTCCTGTGGGAGCGGGCGTGCCCGCGAAGAATCCAGTGCGGTGTCTGGCACCGGCTACGCCGGTGTTCGCGGGCACGCCCTAATGCCTGTCAGTTAAGTAATTTGGGGCCGCGTTGCGGCCCATCGCCGGCAAGCCAGGCTCCCACAGATATGGCGCATGGTTTGAATTCAATGCAGTCGGTGTGGGAGCTGGCTTGCCGGCGATGGGCTGCGCAGCAGCACCGGCAGTCTTGACTGACTGGCATTAGGGCACGCCCGCTCCACAAGGACCACACAAGCTTTCAGATTCGCGCAAGACAGTTACCCAGCAGGCCGATGACGTTTTTCAATCGACTCCATGCCGTTTCCTGCATTGCCGTGCAGAGCGCCGTGCCGGATGCTTTAGTTACTCCGAGACAGCGCTTTTTTCACCCGCAGAGGCCCGTATGAAGACCGTCGAACAAATCCTCAAGACCAAGTCCCAGCACCAGACCGTGTACACCATCGGCCCGGATGACTCGGTGCTCGACGCCCTGAAACTGCTGGCGGAAAAAAACGTCGGTGCGCTGCCGGTGGTCGAGGGCAACCAAGTGGTGGGTATCGTCAGTGAACGCGACTATGCGCGCAAACTGGTGCTCAAAGGCCGCTCTTCCGCCGCGACCCCGGTGCGCGAGATCATGAGTGCGCCGGTGGTTACCGTCGAACCCAAGCAGAACCTCGAGTACTGCATGAACCTGATGACCAACCGCCACCTGCGCCACCTGCCGGTAGTCAGCAATGGCGAACTGCTCGGGTTGCTGTCGATTGGTGACCTGGTCAAGGAAACCATCGCCGAACAGGCCAGCCTTATCCTCCAACTGGAGCAGTACATCCGCGGCGAATGAAGCCACTCAATGGTAGGCGCGCTCCAGTTCGTCCAGTTGATGGTCGAAGCTGCGCAGACGTGCCGACCAGGTGTACACCAGCACTTCCAGGTCGCGGTTGAGCACTGCGGTATTGCCGTGGCCGCTGTGGGTGGGTTCGCCCAGGTCCAGCTGGTAGCGCTCACGGGCCATGGCCTGGGCCACGCTGGACAGGTCGCGGGCGTTGGCCAGCCAGTGGTGATGGTGGTCATGGATTTCGCGGTCGAGCAGCCGGCACTGGCGCTTCAGTGCATCTAGGCTCTGCTCCAGCGGGGTACCCCTGAGTTCGCCCATGACCTCTTCGAAAGTGCGCCCGGAATGCCAGTAGCTGCCCCAGAAATAGCGGTCGAACACAGTTTCGACACGGCGTAGCGCGACTTTGGTGTTCCAGATGGTCAGCAGCGTTCGCCCCTGGATCACTTCGCGCTTGTTCAGGTGCAGTTGCTGCCAGGCAATCCAGGTCAGTGCCACC
Organism: Pseudomonas sp. NPDC089407; assembly: GCF_044900445.1. NCBI lineage: Bacteria > Pseudomonadati > Pseudomonadota > Gammaproteobacteria > Pseudomonadales > Pseudomonadaceae > Pseudomonas > Pseudomonas sp. NPDC089407. The sequence continues at coordinate 37,093 of NZ_JBJDNB010000006.1, read as the reverse complement.
AGTACAACCGCCACAGTGACTGCGGCAGCGGCATACAGGAAGTGCACCGCCTGGTTCATCGGTTGCGCCTGCCTGATGCCGTGGAAGTAACTGGCCGTCAGGATGCCCAGGATCGTCACGGAACACCAGAAGCCTGGTGCGTAGGGATCTTTCATCGCGCTATCCCCTTATTGTTTCCCTGAGCATAGCAACGGCCACTCACTCGTCAGGTGCCGCTCGGCGCTTTATTTTTTCTGCGGATGAAGCGCCTCGTTGAGTTGGTCGATCATCGGAATCCAGTCGTCATCGGCAATGTACTTCTCTTTCAGGAAGGCGCGCTGCGAGTCATTCCAGAAAGGGGCGTCAACCAGCTTCACATCGTCGTCGAGCGGCGAATGGGTAGTGATGAACCGGTCGATTTCGACAGGCTCGTCAGATAGCCCCAGCTGTTTGAATATTTCCGACAAAGGATGAATCGGCTTGTCCATGGTTCCTCCTCGGTGCCGGGCCGAACATTGACGATGTCAGCCCGACTTGGGTTGAGAGCACCTATTGCAGATCTTGCTCCATGCTCATGAGAAACAGATGATCGTGATCACCCGTCTCACGGTAGACAGCGCCCCGAGCAACACGACTCGAATCAAACGCTTTTTATCTGCCAATAGCCTGAATGCGGTCTATCAGATTGGTGCGCGGCGCAAGGTGGCCAGGAAAGTGGCCGCACCAATGAACAACCCGGCAAAAGTCCGGTTCAAGCGCTTCTGCTGCTTGGGCGTGCGCAGCAGGCGCAGCACCCGCGCGGCCAGCCCGGTGTACCCGGCCATCACTAGCAGGTCGACACTGACCATGGTCAGGGTAATCGCCACATATTGCGGCAGCAGCGGTGCATGGGGGTCGATGAACTGTGGCAGCACCGCCAGCATGAACACCAGCGCCTTGGGGTTGCTGACGTTGACCAGAAAACCGCGGAACACCAGGCTCAGCGGTTTGCCGATCGGGCGCACGCCCGATTCATCGGTCATGTCCATCGGCAGGGCGCGCCACTGCTTGTAGGCCAGGTAGACGAGGTAGGCGACGCCGAACCATTTAATGAACTGGAAGGCCGTGGCCGAGGCGGCCAATACGGCGCCGACGCCGGCGGCGATGATGGCGATTTGCAGGATCAGGCCCAGCTGCAGGCCCAGGGCGTTCCAGTAACCACGCCAGAAGCCGTATTGCAGGCCGCTGGACATCGAGGCAATTGCCCCGGCACCGGGTGACAGGCTGATCACCCAACAGGCGGCAAAGAAGCCCAACCATACTTCCATCGACATCACACACCTCGCTCGAACATATGTTGCAAAACGTTAAGCTAAGGGGTTGGTGAAAAAATAACCAGTGATTTTTGGGGTATTTGGGGCTTTGAGTGGGTTGTGTTGGGGGATGAACGCCTTGGCATTTTCAGCGCCTATGAGATCGAGCGCCGCCCGCGCGGCGCTTCGCGGGGCAAGCCCGCTCCCACAGTCTGTTTCGGGCCAATCACTCCTGTGATTTCACCACTGGCCGCCTTGTTTGGGCGACGCGATATCGAGTCAGGCGCCAAAGCGGTCGCGCGCAGATTCAACAGAAATAACTGGCCCGAAACAGATGTGGGAGCGGGCTTGCCCCGCGAAGCGCCGCGCGGGCGGCGCTCGATCTCCCAGACGCTGAAGGCCTCAAGGCGAACACCTTTCAGCCTTCACCCGATCAAGACAGCGCCTCAAGCTCGGCCTGCATGCTTTCGAGGCTTTCCAGCGCTTCCATCCAGGCCTCTTCCAGCTCACCTTCGCGTTGCTTGAGCTTGGTCTGGCGGGCCAGCAAGTCACGCAGTTCGTCCTTGCGCGCCGCGTCGTACAGGCCCGCATCGCCCAACGCGGTCTCGATCTCGGCCAGTTGCGCGTGCACCAGGTTGAGTTCGCTTTCCAGCTTGTCTGCGGCCTTCTTGTGCGGGGCCAACTGCTGGCGCAAGGCGGCAGCGGCCTGGCGCTGGGCTTTCTTGTCGGTCTTGTCCGGGTTGACTGGAGCACTACTGGCCGGCGCGCTGCGCTGGCGGAACTCGACCAGCCAGCGGCTGTAGTCGTCGAGGTCGCCGTCGAAGGTTTCGACCTTGCCATCGGCTACCAGCAGGAAGTCGTCGGTGGTGCTCTTGAGCAGGTGACGGTCGTGGGAGACCACCACCACGGCACCGGCGAACTCCTGCAAGGCCATGGTCAACGCCAGGCGCATTTCCAGGTCGAGGTGGTTGGTCGGTTCGTCGAGCAGCAGCAGGTTCGGCCGTTCCCAGGCAATCAGCGCCAGCGCCAGGCGGGCCTTTTCACCACCGGAGAAGTTCACCACCGGCTCTTCGCAGCGAGCGCCATGGAAGTCGAAGCCGCCAAGGAAGTCGCGCAGGGTCTGCTCACGCTCGGTGGGGGCGATGCGCTGCAGGTGCAGCAGCGGGCTGGCCTTGTCGTCCAGCGAGTCCAGCTGGTGCTGGGCAAAGTAGCCAACGGCCAGGTTTTCACCACGGACCAGGCGGCCCGACAGCGGCTCAAGCTCACCGGCGAGGTTTTTGATCAGGGTCGACTTGCCGGCACCGTTAGGGCCGAGAAGGCCAATGCGCGCACCCGGGGTGAGCTGCAGCTTGACCTTGTCGAGGATGGCTTTGTCGCCATAACCCAAGCGGCCTTCGGACATGCTCAGCAACGGGCTGGAGATTTTCTGCGATTCGCGGAAGACGAAGTCGAACGGCGAATCGACATGCGCCGCCGACAGTTCTTCCATGCGCTCCAGGGCCTTGATCCGGCTTTGTGCCTGGCGGGCCTTGGTGGCCTGGGCCTTGAAGCGGGCGATGTACTTTTCCATGTGCGCGCGCTGCGCCTGTTGCTTCTCGTAGGCCTGTTGCTGCTGCGCCAGGCGCTCGGCACGGGTGCGCTCGAAGGCGGTATAGCCGCCCTTGTACAGGTTCAGCTTGCGCTGTTCGACATGCAGCACGTGGTCGACCACGGCATCGAGGAAGTCACGGTCGTGGGAAATCAGCAACAGTGTGCCCGGGTAGCCCTTGAGCCAGTCTTCCAGCCACAGGATGGCGTCGAGGTCCAGGTGGTTGGTGGGCTCGTCGAGCAGCAGCAGGTCTGACGGGCACATCAGTGCCTGGGCCAGGTTCAGGCGCATCCGCCAGCCGCCGGAGAAGTCGCCGACACGGCGGTCCATCTGCTCGTTGGTAAAGCCCAGGCCGGCCAGCAACTTGCGCGCACGGGCGTCGGCGGTATAGCCGTCGGCGCTTTCCAGCTCACTGTGCAGGCGCGCCAGGGCGGTGCCGTCGTGGGCGTGCTCGGCGGCAGCCAGTTCGGCCTGGACCTTGCGCAGGCGCACGTCACCGTCGAGCACATAGTCCACGGCCAGGCGGTCGAGGGTGTCGACCTCTTGGCGCATGTGGGCGATACGCCAGTCACCGGGCAGCTGGCAATCGCCGGCATCGGGCGACAGCTCACCGCGCAGCAAGGCGAACAGGCTGGATTTTCCGGCGCCGTTGGCGCCGATCAGGCCGGCCTTGTGACCGGCGTGCAGGGTCATTTCGGCGCCTTCTAGCAAGCGCTGCGGACCACGCTGTAAAGTGAGGTTGGATAGTCTGATCATGATGGTCGCGGAGTCTACCAGCTTCCTCGGCCCATAGCGCGAGTGGAACCATGCACACCGACCTGTGGAATCACGCCCTGGCCCTGTACGCCAGGCCCGGCGTGGAGGCCGCCTGCCTCGACCTGCAGGCGCTGGGTGGCGATGTCTGCCTGCTACTGTGCGCAACCTGGCTGCAGGCACGTGGCATTGCCATGCTGGACGAGCGTGCGCAAGCACTGAAAGAAGTCGCCGAGCCTTGGCAACGTGACGTGGTCGCCCCGCTACGCAGCCTGCGACAGCAATGGCGAACGGCAGCGCAGGATGATGCGCAGCTGGCGCTGTTGCGTGAACAGGTGAAGGGGTTGGAGTTGCAGGCAGAAAAGACCTTGCTGGCACGCTTGCAGGCGCAGGCGCTACAGTGGCCCGCGGACTCCCGTGAGCCCACGGACGACTGGCTGGCCCGGCTGGCGCCGGACCAGGCTCGGCATCACGACGCGCTGGTGACGTTGCGCGTCGCGGCGGCTGCGCCTCAGGACGCCGAGGACGGCCCCTGAGCCGGGGTGCTGGCGGCTGCCGACGGAGCTACCGCAGTGGCCTGTGAAGCCGAGTTGGTTGCGGCAGCCGGAGTGCTGGCGGCAGGCGTAGCCGGCTTGGTTTCGGCTGGCTTGCTGGCGACGGGCTTGGCGGCGGCTGGTTTGGCGGCAGGCTTGGCTGCTGTGCGTGCTGGGGCCTTGGCGGCAGCTGGTTTGGCTGCAGCAGTGGCTTTGGCTGCTGGCTTCGCCGCAGGCTTGGCCGCAGCAGTCGCTTTGGCTGCTGGCTTCACCGCTGGCTTGGCTGCAGCAGTCGCTTTGGCTGCTGGCTTCGCCGCAGGTTTGGCTGCAGCGGTAGCTTTGGCTGCTGGCTTCGCCACTGGCTTGGCTGCAGCAGCGGTTCTGGCAGCCGGTTTCGCCGCTGGCTTGGCTGCAGCAGCGGTTCTGGCAGCCGGTTTCGCCGCTGGCTTGGCTGCAGCGGTGGCTCTGGCAGCCGGTTTCGCCGCTGGCTTGGCAGCAGCAGTGGCTTTAGCAGCTGGCTTGGCCGCAGGTTTGGCGGTAGCGGCTTTGGCGGCTGGTTTCGCCGCAGGCTTGGCTGCGGCAGAGGTCCTGGCAGCTGGCTTGGCTGCAGGTTTCGCAGCAGAGGGCTTGGCCGTTTTGGCTGCACGCAGGTCAAGCGCCTTGGCGGCAGCTTCGCGAACTTTGCCTACACCCTGGGCCAACTTGAGGCTGTCCTGGGCATCCCGCTTGAGTTGCTGAATGTAAGCGCGCGTCTGGGTTTGACGTTCCTTGAGGGAGTCGAGCAGTTCTTCAAGCTCGCCAATGGCTTTTTGCGCCTTGGTTTGCGCCTTGGCTTTACCGGCTTTGGCAGCGTCTTGCAGTTTCAGGCGGCCGTTGTGCAGTTTTTCCTGCGCCTTGCCGCGCTGCTTTTCCAACTTGGCCAACAGTTTTTCCGCATCAGCCAGCGCTTGCGAGCAGGCTTCTTCCAAGTGTTCGAGCAGGCTGCCCGAAAGTTGCTGGAGCAGGTGTAACGGCGTACTTACTGGCTTCTTTTTGGCCGACATGGTTTACCTCCTGGCTGACGAGATTGCGGCTCATACTATGCTTCTGCTGCTACCGCCGCTAGGGCATGTTGACAGTAATATTTACGCCGCGTTGCATGCCTGGGCAAAGTTGTAATCTTGCAGCTCGGTGCAAGTGTAGTTGCTGAATAAATCATTGCTGATTTTTGGCAATTGTCTGACTTGCAGCACATCCCCTGTAGGAGCGGCCTTGTGTCGCGATGGGCTGCAAAGCAGCCCCGTCAATATTTGCGGTGACGCTGAAATTCAGGGGCTGCTTCGCACCCCATCGCGACACAAGGCCGCTCCTACAGGGACCGCGAACGCCCAATAGAAAACCAAACGCTGGCATACTTCCCCGCTCATTGGCGCAGGAACTGACCATGCCTCGATTTCTTGTTTTAGGTTTATGCCTGCTGGCCCCCATCGCCCTGGCCGACAGCGACGAACACGACCTCGCCTACAGCCTCGGCGCCAGCCTGGGTGAGCGGCTGCGTCAGGACATGCCGGGCTTGCAACTGGATGCTCTGGTCGAAGGCTTGCGCCAGTCCTACCAGGGGCAGCCACTGAAGCTCGACAAAGCGCGCATGCAGGCCGTGCTCCAGCAGCATGAGGCGCAAGAGGGCGATGCCGAGGCGCAGAAACAGCAGGCGGCCGAAAAACGCTTCATGGCCAATGAGCGCGGGCGATATGGCGTGCGTGAATTACCGGAAGGTGTGCTCTACAGCGAACTGCAGGCAGGCACTGGCGCGCAGCCGAAAGCCGGCGGCAAGGTGCAGGTGCGCTATGTGGGCAAGTTGCCGGATGGCTCGGTATTCGACCAGAACCAGACACCTCAGTGGTTCAGCCTGGACTCGGTGATTGAAGGTTGGCAGGTGGCCTTGCCGCAGATGCACGCTGGCGCCAAATGGCGCCTGGTGATTCCGTCGGCACAAGCCTATGGCGCCGAGGGCGCGGGTGACCTGATTGCACCCTATACACCCTTGGTGTTCGAGATCGAACTGCTGGCGGTTGGCGACTGACGCCAACACTCAGGCCTGGACCGCGCCCTCTTCCTTGTGCGCGTTGTGCAACACTTCGATCAGGCAATCTTCCAGTTCGAAGCGCTCGTGCAACAGAGCACCCAGCTTAGTCAGCTTTTCGGCAAAACGAGCCGGGTCCGAGCACTCACCCTTCGCACAATGGTCGTTGAAGGCCAGAGCAATCTGGGTACTGTCATCAATACGAGGATTGATCTGAGTGGCCAGCTCCAGACCGCGCGTGTCACCAAATGCCTTGGCTTCACTGACCAGTTGTTCGCTGACCTCGAAGTGCCACGCGGAAACGTAGTCGACAAGAAGAGCACAGAAATCTCCGTGCGTATCCTTGTCGGTGAAGGCCGGCTTCACATCGCGCAACGCACGGAAAGCCTGCACCAGCTCGTGGCGCTCCTTCAGCCAACGATCGATCAGATCGTGAACCCCACCCCAGCGTTCCTGGGCGTTTTGACAACTATCGAGCATGGCGATCTCTTCCCTTCTGGGTAGATGCCGCTGCACCTCGCACCACGACCGCGCAGCACAAAGGTGACATCAGCAGGACGGCATCGAGCAGTTGTGTTTTCGGTATACGTGCTGCGAGATTATTCCCGCGCGTGCTGCCCTTCAAGGTACGCAGCGTACAAAATTCATACAAGTGTTTAATACCCTGTTACACCGCCATTGGTCGCGCTGATGGTGCAACCTTGCGCCAGGTCATGTTCTTGCCAGGCTGCGGAAACGATACGCCAGCAGGCAACTCAAGGGCAGCGTCGCCAGCAGCAGGAACGCCAGCAGGCTCCACTCGGGCAAGGTCAGGTCGAGAAAGCTCCAGGTCAGCGAGCTGCAATCCGGGCCACCGAGCAGCAGTTGCCGGGCTGCCTCGCCCCAGGCCTGTTCGAACACCCGCCCGATCGGCACCGGGCATTCCTGAACAGCCCTGCCAGCGCCTTGCAGCCAGACATGCCGTGCCGCCAGCAACGCCCCGCCCAGTGCGCAAGCCAACGTGGCCCATGCATAACGCCGAATGCCCCGTGCACCTGGCGCCTGCAGCACGGCGGCCAGGCTCAGCAGCGCGTACAAGGCCAGCAGCAAACGCTGGCTGAAACACAAGGGGCATGGCACCAGCCTGAGCATGTTTTCAAGATGGAAGGACGCAGCCAGTACTGCCAGTGCGGCCAGGCAAGCAGGAAGGAATAAGGTGCGTAAACGGGCCGGCAGCATGGGCGGTGGAGGTCCCGGGGAAGAGGTAGTGGCTTGAAACGGTAGAGGAAAGACGCGCTTTGTTTCAAGGCACGACAGCGACGACAAGTCGCTGAAACGCGTAGGAAATTTCCACTGCCTCGGTAGGAGGCGACTGAAGAACTGGCATGCAGATCTAACGTGCAACGCTAGATAAATTACCAACCCCCACAGCCCGCACCTTGGCGCGGGCTGTGGGGTCGGTCAGGCGCGCTCGCCTTCTGGCAGGGGCAGGGCCAGCAGGCGTTCGTCCAGCAGGCCAAGGCCCTCCTGGAACAGTTGGTTACTGCGCTCGGTCTCGCCCAGGCCGGCGAGCAGGCGGGCCAGTTCGGCACAGGCCTCCGGGTTGCGCTCCATGCGCAGGCTGCTTTCCAGGTAGTCACGCGCCTTGCCCCACAGACGGTTCTGCAGGCTCAGGCGGCCTAGGGTCAACAGCAGGCTGGCGTCTTGCGGGTGAGCCTTGAGCCAGCCTTCGGCGGTTTGCAGCTGGCGTGCCGGGTCATCGCCGCGCACCAGGCCGTACAGGCGGGCCAGATGGCTTTCGTAGTCACGTTTAAGGGCCGTGCGCAGGACCTGCTCGGCCTCGCTCTGAGCGCCCACCTGCCGCAACTGCTCGGCGTAGGCCAGCACCAGTTGCGGCTCTTGCCGCTGGGCAGCAGTCAGCTGTTGCCAGGCGCGTTCCAGTGCCTGCCGGGCACTTTGCGCATCTTCGCCACGGGTGGTGGCCAGGCTCAGGTTCTGGCCCCAGGCACGCTGCTCGAGGGCAGCCAGTTCGGTGGCCGGTAGCACCTTGCCCTTGCGCAGGTCAGGCAGCAGGCGGATCAGGGCTGACCAATCACCGCGCTCCAGATAAAGGCGCTGCAGCAGGCGCAGCACCTGGCTGTTGTGCGGGTGGCGCTCCTGCATGGCCAGCAGGGTTTCAAGAGCACCGTCGCTTTCGCCACGGTCCATCTGCAGCTGGGCATGGGTCAGTGCAATAGCCAGTTCTGCCTGCGGCTGGCGCTCCAGGGCGCGCTCCAGCAAATTGTCACTGTCTTCGGTACGGCCCTGCTCGTTGGCAGCTCGTGCAGCACCGAGGTAGTACAGCAGCGGCTGGCGCTCGGCCTCGGCGGCGCGGTGCAGGTGGCGCTGGGCACTGGCCCAGCGGCCCTCGGCGAGATCAAGCTGGCCTTGTTCGATGGCCAGGCGGATGCGCCGGCTGCGGTTGCGCCGCGACCACGGGTTGACCACGCCACTGGAGGTCAGCACCAGGCCAACCAGATAACGCAGCAACCACAGCAGCAGGACGACCATCAGCAGCCCGGCAAGGGCTGCCCACAGCCCTGATTGATAGCGGAAGCCACCATAGGAGATCAGCACGTAGCCGCTGTGCTTGGCGACTGCGATACCCAGCGCCGCGGCAACCACAATGGCCAGCACGGCCAGCAGGTAGACACGCTTCATGGCTTGCCCCCTTCAGCCTCGGCCGGCAGGTGACGGCGCTGGATGTAGGCCTGCACGGTCGCCAGGCTTTCGCTGAGGTCGGGGGTTACCACCGACACCGGCTGCTCGGCCAGCGCATTGAGGCTGTCGAGCATGGCCTTGCTTTGCGGGTTGTCGGCGTTGAAGTTGGCCAGCAGCACGCTGCGGGCATCGTCCAGCGCCTGGGTGTAGACCTTGGCATCACCATTGAGCGCCGCCCACTGAGCCTGCTCGATAGTCAGGCTCAGCGCCAGGCGCAGCTGGTTCAGTTGCTGCCCTGCCAGCAGCGGCCGCACGTTGTCATCGGCATTGAAGTCGATCTGGAAGTACTTGGAAATCTCTGCCCACCACTGCGACAGGCGGCTGGCGCCATCACCGTCGGCCGTCAGCGCGCCGAGGGCATCGGCATTGCTGTCGAACTCAGGCGATTGGGCACTCAGCTGTTGTACCAGCTCGCGCTGCGCAGCCAGTTTCAGGAACAGGCCGGTACGGTCGGGTTGCTGGGTGCTGTTGAGCGTGGCCAGGCTGCGCGCCAGCTGTTCGCGGGCGGCGAAGGCACCCGGGTCGCTCTGTTCACGCAGGATCTCGTCGGCGCCTTCGACCAGCGCCTTGGCACTGGTGATGTCCTGCAGGGCCGACAGCCGCAGGGTGGCCAGGCGTAGCAGGTGCTCGGCTTCGGCCAGGCGCCACTCCTTGCGGCTTTCACCCAGTACCGTTTCCAGCCGCTGGCTAAGACGCTGCTGGTCGCCCTGCAATTGCGCCACCAGCCGGCGGCGGTCTTCCAGCTCGCTGGCCGCCGGCAGGCTGGCCAGTTGCGCGCTGATCTGCTGTTCACGCTGCTGCAGGGCCTCGGCACGCTGGTTAAGCGCCTCGAGGTGCTGGCCCTGGTTGAACTCGCTGCCTTGCAGTTGACGCACCTGCCAGACACCCCAGCCCCCTACCGCCACCCCGGCTGCACCGAGCAGCAAGGCCAGCGCTGCCAGGCCACTGCCGGAGCGCTTGGCAGGTGGGGTGGTAACGGGGTCCGCCGGCGCCTGTGCCGACGGCTGATCGTTATTGGACAAGACAGTCTCGCTCACGTATCCATCCTTTGCATGGGGGCGCATCGCGTTCAGCTTAGCGCCTTAAGAGGCAGGTGCAGCGCTACGCTGCACAGCTGCCAGCAAGGCCGTGGCACTGGCGCCACGGCAATCCACAACCTGTTGGGCCCCGGCGGCCCTGGCCTGGCCGGCGACCCGCGGGCTGGGTACGAACAGCGGCAGCCGGGCCAACTGCGGCCAATCGGCGCCGGCCAGCTGCTGCAAATGTTCCAGACCCTGCCCACTGCTGACCACCAGGCCATTGAGGCGTTCCGCTTCGATGCAGCGCATCAGCGTGCCCGCCGGGTAAACCGGCAGGCAGCGGCGATACAGTTCCAGATATTCGACACTAGCACCTTGCTCTGCAAGACGCTCTGCCAGCAGTTCGCGACCTCCAACGCCGCGCACGATCAATACACGCGGTGCCGACACGGCAACGGCCTGTGCCAGGGCCGGAAGCGCCAGCAAGGCTTCGCTGTCATCGCCACGCGGCGGGCTGCCCACTTCGAGGCCCGCATCCTGCAGCACGGCAGCAGTGGCCTCACCTACGGTGAACCAGCCTTGCCGAGGCGGCTGCAGGCGGGCTTGGGCCAGTTGTTCCAGCAACAAGCGGGCGGCCGGTTTGCTGACCACGATGATCGCCTGAAAGCTGTTGAGCCGTTGCAGCAACGCTTGCTGCTGCGCTTCGAGACCAATGGGTGCAATTTCCAGCAGCGGCAAGCAGCTACTGGCCACCCCCGCTGCCGCCAGGCTTTGCGCCAGCGCCGCGCAGTCCTCGGCAGGCCGGGTCAGCAACAGGCGCCATTGGCTCACGGCTGGCCGGCCTCGCCGTAGACTTCCTTGAGGATGGCTTCTGCGCCTTGGCCCAGCAAGTCTTCTGCCACCTGCACGCCCAGCGCCTCTGCAGCCGCGCGGGGTGCGCGGGCATCGGCCACCAGCAAGGTGCCGCCGCTCGGTTGGCCGACCAGACCGCGCAACCACAGCTGCTCGCCTTCGAGCACCGCGTAGCAAGCGATCGGCACCTGGCAGCCGCCATTCAGGCGTTTGTTCAGGGCGCGTTCGGCCACCACCCGGTCGGCGGTGTCGATGTGGTGCAGCGGCGCCAGCAGGGCATGGATCTGGTGATCGGCGCTGCGACACTCGATACCCACCGCGCCCTGCCCACCCGCCGGCAGGCTGTCATCGACGCTGATGGAGGCGCTGATGCGGTCTTCGAAGCCCAGCCGAATCAGGCCAGCAGCGGCGAGGATGATGGCGTCGTATTCGCCAGCATCGAGCTTGGCCAGGCGGGTGTTGACGTTGCCGCGCAGAAAGCGGATTTGCAGGTCTGGGCGGCGCGCCAGCAGCTGGGCCTGGCGGCGCAGGCTGGAGGTGCCGACAATGCTGCCGGCAGGCAGCGCTTCGAGGCTGGCGAAGGTATTGGAGACGAACGCATCGCGCGGGTCTTCGCGCTCGCAGATGCAGTACAGGCCCAGGCCTTCAGGGAAGTCCATGGGCACGTCCTTCATCGAATGCACGGCGATGTCGGCTTCGTTGTCCAGCAAGGCGGTTTCCAGTTCCTTGACGAACAGGCCCTTGCCGCCGATTTTTGCCAGCGGCGCGTCGAGTAGCTTGTCGCCGCGGCTGACCATGGGCACCAGGGTCACCAACAGACCGGGGTGGGCCTGCTCGAGGCGGGCTTTGACGTATTCGGCCTGCCATAGGGCCAAGGCACTTTTACGGGTGGCAATGCGGATTTCGCGAGTGGACATGAAACGCCCCGATCCAGAGAAATGCCGCCGATGATAACAGCATCGTCGGGATCGCTTGCAGATGTGGATCAACAGGTCCTGCGTAGCCCAAGGTAGGAGCGGCCTTGTGTCGCGATGGGCTGCGCAGCAGCCCCGGCAGTTCTTGCGGCGAAGTTGAGATTCTGGGGGCGCTTCGCACCCCTTTCGCGACGCAAGGCCGCTCCTACACAGGGACCGCGCAGCCCCGGGAGCCTTAGAGCGTCTGCATCATCTTGCGCACGCCGGCCACATGGCGCCGGCTGACAGTCAGGGCATCGCCGTCCAGGCCTTTCAGGTACAGCTGAAAGTGCCCCAGCGGGGTGCGCTGCAGGCGTTCGATACGTTCACGGGCGACTAGCGCATTGCGGTGGATACGCACAAAGCGTTCGCCAAATTCGTCTTCCAGGGCCTTGAGCGGCTCATCGAGCAGCACTTCGCCTGTTTCGTGGCGCAAGGTCACATATTTGTGGTCGGCAATGAAATAGATCACCTGGGGCAAAGGGATCAACTCGATGCCTTTGCGCGTACGGGCGCTGATGTGGCTGCGTGGGCCGCCACCTTCATTGGCCGGCCGGGTCAGCGCCGCCAACTGGGCGCGGTTGGGTTTCTCGGCCTTGCGCAAGGCATCGCGCAGCGCCTGGGCCTGGAACGGTTTGGTCACATGGCTGAGGGTACTGTCCTTGAATGCCTCGGCACCGTATTCATCATCCCCGGTGCAAAACACCACCGCCGGCGGCGCCTCACGCTCGCACAGGCGAGCAGCAACCTGCAGGCCATCCAGGCCTGGCATGCCGATGTCCAGCAGGACCACATCGGGCTTGAGGCTTTCGATCAGCGTCAGGGCCTCTTCGCCGTTGGTGGCGCTGGGCTCCAGTACGGTGTAACCCTCCAGTTCGCCGAGCAGCCGGCTGAGGCGTTCGCGGCCTTGGGGTTCGTCATCAACGATCAGGACATTCATAATTGCGCTGGATTCCTGAATGAGTCTCGCACAGGTATAGCGTAGACAGGTGTGGTTCGAGCGACACTGCGGTCACGCTCTAGACCGGTGCGATGGCCAAAGATTCACTCGGCTGGCAGATTCACCGCCAGTCCTCTGTCCAACTGTAGACGGTCCGTGGAACACTGCCGTTCATTCCTTAAAATCCTTCTCTGCCATTTTCCGGGCATTTCTCTCGACCGGCGCCCTGCGGCAGCCAGCCCAACCCTGCTATTATCGGCGCCACTTTTTCGTTCACGCCTGCAATGAGTGAATCCATGAGCACCGACAAGACCAATCAGTCCTGGGGCGGCCGCTTCAGTGAGCCCGTCGACGCCTTCGTCGCCCGTTTCACCGCCTCGGTCGACTTCGACAAGCGCCTGTACCGCCACGACATCATGGGTTCGATCGCCCATGCCACCATGCTGGCGCAGGTCGGCGTGCTCAGCGATGCCGAGCGCGACACCATCGTCGATGGCCTGAACACCATCCAGGGTGAAATCGAGGCTGGCAACTTCGACTGGCGCGTCGACCTCGAAGACGTGCACATGAACATCGAAGCACGCCTGACCGACCGCATCGGCATCACCGGCAAAAAGCTGCACACCGGCCGTAGCCGCAACGACCAGGTGGCCACCGATATCCGCCTGTGGCTGCGCGACGAGATCGACCTGATCCTGGCCGAAATCACCCGCCTGCAGCAGGGCCTGCTGGAGCAGGCCGAGCGTGAAGCCGAAACCATCATGCCCGGCTTCACCCACCTGCAGACCGCGCAGCCGGTCACCTTCGGTCACCACCTGCTGGCCTGGTTCGAAATGCTCAGCCGCGACTACGAGCGCCTGGTCGATTGCCGCAAGCGCACCAACCGCATGCCGCTGGGCAGCGCCGCGCTGGCCGGCACCACCTACCCGATCGACCGCGAACTCACCTGCAAGCTGCTGGGCTTCGAAGCCGTGGGCGGCAACTCGCTGGACGGCGTCTCGGACCGCGACTTCGCCATCGAATTCTGCGCGGCGGCCAGCGTGGCGATGATGCACCTGTCGCGCTTCTCCGAAGAGCTGGTGCTGTGGACCAGCGCGCAGTTCCAGTTCATCGACCTGCCCGACCGCTTCTGCACGGGCAGCTCGATCATGCCGCAGAAAAAGAACCCGGACGTGCCAGAACTGGTACGTGGCAAGACCGGCCGCGTGTTCGGCGCCCTGACCGGCCTGCTGACCTTGATGAAAGGCCAGCCGCTGGCCTACAACAAGGACAACCAGGAAGACAAGGAGCCACTGTTCGACGCCGCCGACACCCTGCGCGATTCGCTGCGTGCCTTTGCCGACATGATTCCGGCAATCAAGCCCAAGCACGCCATCATGCGTGAAGCGGCCCTGCGTGGGTTCTCCACCGCTACCGACCTGGCCGACTACCTGGTACGCCGTGGCCTGCCGTTCCGTGACTGCCACGAGATCGTTGGCCATGCGGTGAAGTACGGCGTGGACACCGGCAAAGACCTGGCCGAGATGAGCCTGGACGAACTGCGCCAGTTCAGCGACCAGATCGAGCAGGACGTGTTTGCCGTGCTGACCCTGGAAGGTTCGGTGAATGCGCGTGACCATATTGGCGGTACGGCGCCGGCGCAGGTGCGGGCTGCCGTCGTTCGCGGCAAAGGCCTGCTGGCTTCGCGTTAAGGCCCATTGCGAGGGCTTTGCCCTCGATCGCCGGCAAGCCAGCTCCCACAGATATCGCGTAACCCTCAAGGAAAACGCCGTAACTGTGGGAGCTGGCTTGCCGGCGATGGGCTGCGAAGCAGCCCCTGCTTTTAGCGCTTGCCGCTACGAATCATCTCCATGAAGGCCGGCATCGACGCCTCCTTGTCTGCCGCGATCCGCGCCATGTGCGGGTTCTCGCCCATCAGCTGCAGCAGCGCCTTGGCTTGCGGGAAGTCCGCCAGGAAGTCGATGTTCAGCACCTTCTTGCCCACCGCATAAGCCAGGTCGACCGAGAAGCAGAACATCAGGTCTGCCAGCGTCAACTGCTCACCCGCTACATACGGCTCAAACCGCCCATTGCGCTTGAGGGTGGCAAAACCGGCCAGCAGGTCGGCACGGGCCTTCTCCTTGACCAGCGGCTCCACCGACATGCCAAAGAACGACTCGGCGTAGCAGGTACGGGCCGGCAGCTCGATGTACAGCTCGATTTCCTTGAGCAGCTCGCGCACCTTGGCCTGCTCGAACGGGTCGGCCGGCAGCAATGCCTTGCCGCTTTGGGTCTGTTCGATGTAGTCGAGGATCACGCTGGTTTCACTGAGGAAACCGTGCTCGGTCTGCAGCACCGGCACCTTGCCCCGCGGGCTCACGTCCAGCGCCTGTGGCGCCTGGCCGCCATAGAAGGTGACTTCCTCGAAGGGCAGGCCTTTTTCCAGCAGGGCCAGCTTGACCATGTTGTAGTAGTTGCTGACCGAGAATCCATGAAGCTTGAGCATGAGGTAACAGCCTCCAGGCCGTAAGGGGTTGGCTCGGCTTTTATAGACCGAACGCCGGCCCCTGACCAGCGTCATGCACCCCGTCAATGCCCGGGCATTGCCGCCACGGGCGTGGCACACTGTGCATCCCACCACAGGAGTAGCGCCATGAGCGAGCCCACCGACATCGACAACGACGACGAAGCCTTCGCCGAGGCCACGCTGACCCAGGCCATCGAAAACCAGATCGAAAGCGGCGACCCGGCGGCGGCGAAAGCCACGTTCAACAAACTGACCCTGGTCGGTTATGAGCGCGATGACATTCTCAACCTGATGGCCCATGTATTGGCCTTCGAAATTGACAACATGCTGGTGGAAGACCGCGAGTTCGACCGCGAGTGGTACGAGAACGCCCTGAGGGGTCTGCCAGAGCTGCCACCTGAGATGGATCAAGGCGAGGATGAATAACCCGGCTACACTCGAAGATCAGGCACCGTAGAGAGTGCCGTCATCCTTGTCTGGAAGTCAGGAGTCGCCATGCCTTTTACCCCCGATCTGATCGACGAAATGGAAGTACTCGCGCTGTTCAAACACGACAGCAGCCAGGAAGGCATCAAGATAACCAGCACCGCCTCCCCGGCCCTGATTGCGGCTGCGCAACGTCTGCATGAAAAAGGGCTGACCGATCAGCCTGATGGCGGCTACCTGACCAGCCTGGGTCATGACGCTGTCGACAGCGTTCAGTTGCTGCAGCGCATTCTCAAGGCGCCACAGCCGGCCTGATCCGATATTGCAAGGGGCTGCGCTGCAGCCCATCGCCGGCAAGCCAGCTCCCACAGGTACTGCACTTGGCTTGAAAACGATGCGGTCGGTGTGGGAGCTGGCTTGCCGGCGATGGGCCGCAGCGCGGCCCCCGGTCAGTGAGCTGTCGCCCTGCGCTTTTCTGCCAGGCGCGAACGCCCGTACAGGAACACGATCGCCAGCAAGGCCACCGCCTGCGCCAACAGCGAGTAGGCGTCGGCATGAATCCCCAGCCAATCGAACTCGAAGAACGCCACCGGCCGCGTGCCCAGCACCCCGGCTTCTTGCAATGCCTTCACGCCATGCCCGGCGAAGACCACCGACAGTGCACACAGCAGCGCGGCGTTGATGCTGAAGAACAGCGTCAGCGGCAACTTGGCCGAACCGCGCAGAATCACCCACGCCAACCCCACCAGCAGCATCAGCGCCGTAGCGCCACCGGCCAGCACCGCCTGGTGCCCGGCAGGGCCTGCTTGTAGCCACAGGGTTTCGTAGAACAGAATCACTTCGAACAGTTCGCGGTAAACCGAGAAGAACGCCAGCACGGCAAAGCCGAAGCGCCCGCCGCCGCTGACCAGGCTGCTCTTGATGTAGTCCTTCCATGCCGCGGCGTGGCGACGGTCGTGCATCCACACGCCCAGCCACAGCACCATCACCGCGGCGAACAGCGCCGTGCAGCCTTCCAGCAGTTCACGCTGGGCCCCGCCTACGTCTATCACATAGGCTGCCAGCGCCCAGGTGGCAAAGCCGGCGACCAGTGCCAGCGCCCAGCCGATGTTAACGCTGCGCACCGCTGACTGCTGCCCGGTGTTACGCAGGAAGGCCAGGATTGCCGCCAAAACCAGAATCGCCTCCAGGCCTTCGCGTAACAGGATCAGCAACCCGGAGACAAAGCTCAGCGACCAGCTCAGGCCATCGCTGCCCAGCAGCTTGGAAGCCATTTCCAGCTTGGCCTTGGCTTCGCTCAGGCGTTGTTTGGCCTGGGCCACGGGCAATCCGTCCTGCAGCGACTGACGGTAGGCCATCAGCGATTTCTCGGTATCCTTGCGCGCCTGGGTGTCGATGTTGTCCAGCGAGCTTTCCACCAGCTCGAAGCCTTCCAGGTAAGCCGCCACTGACAGGTCATAGGCCTGGTCGTGATCACCTGCGCGGTAGGCAGCCAGGCTCTTGTCCAGGGTGCTGGCGGTGTATTCGAGCAATTGCGCCGGGCCACGTTTAACCTGCGGCGGCTGCGCACGCTGGGCGCGGAACGCTTCTACGACCGCATTGCCTTCGTTGGCGGCAACTTCGGCCGGGGTCTGGCGGGCCAGGTCGGCGATGTTCCAGGTCTTGTCACCTTTGCCGGCTTCCGGCTTGGCGGTGAAGCTGGCGATGTAGGCCGCTACGTCCCAGCGCTGGCGGTCGTCCAGCTGGTCGGCAAAGGATGGCATCTCGGTGCCGTCGATGCCCAGGGCCAGGGTGTTGTAGAGGTCGAACAGGCTCAACTGGTCCAGGCGCGCAACATCGCGCAGGTTAGCCGGGGCAGGCTCCAGGCCGACGCCTGCCGGACCATCGCCGGCGCCGGTTTCGCCGTGGCAGATTGAGCAGTTTTGCGCATACAGCGAAGCGCCACGGGCCGGGTCCGGGGTAATTACCGGGGCCTGGCTGACCTCGTAGGCCACTGCCAGGCGCGCGCCCAGCTGGCGGGCCTGCTTCGCAACCGCCGCGCCTTCATGGCGCTGCTCGATGGCCTGGCGCAGCGCCTGGACGCCCTGTTCCAGTGCAGCTTGCTCGGTATTGGCGGGCAGGCCTTTGACCAGTTCGGCCAGTACCGTGCTGAATTCCTGCTGCTCGCGGTATTCGCTATCGTCGATCACCTTGCCGTCCTGCACGGTGGGCGGGTAGTCGGCGCCAATGTAGTCCAGCAGGTGCAGGGCTTTGGTAGCCTCGGCGGGGGCTTCTGCCAGCGCCAAAGTGCTACACAGCGCCAGCACCGGGCCGAACAGTAGAGCCGGCAACCAGGCAAGCAGACGGGAACGGGTTTTCATGGCCAGTCTCAAAGGGAATGCGAAAGCGAACATTGTTCACTCCGACTTGGCTTCCCTCAAGGGTGCTGGGCAGATTTCATGAAAAATCTTGGTACAAATCTGATGAAGCGGGATTTCCTGGGCGAGGGCCGGACGCGATCCTGGGGGAACTATCTTGTGCTGCCTGTCAGGGCCTCATCGCCGGCAAGCCAGCTCCCACAAGTACCGCGCTGCCCTCAGACTCAGTGCTGGACTTATGGGAGCTGGCTTGCCGGCGATGAAGGCTGCACCGATATCGCTGGAAACACTGGGTACCAATTGATTCATCACCAGCAGATCCCTAGCCACTAGCCTGATCAACAAATCATCAGGAGGCAGGGAACATGGATCGTCCCCATTCAGAGCAGTTGCGGCTTGGCCGGTTTTCGGAAACCAGTCGATTGTATTTGCTTACCAGCACCACCCTTAACAGGGTCCCAATATTCAGAGACTTTCACTCGGCACGCTTGCTGGTGGCCGAATTCCGCCAGGCTGAGGAGGAAGGTGCCGCCCGATCTTTGGCATGGGTGGTGATGCCTGATCACTTTCACTGGCTGGTCGAGCTTGGGCCCGCCAGCCTGAAGCGCCTGATGCGCCGGGTGAAGTCCCGCAGCACCATGATGATCAACAGGCATCAAGGGCGAAGCGGTCAGCTCTGGCAGAAGGGGTTTCATGACCGGGCCTTGCGCCGGGAGGAGGATGTGCAAGATGTGGCGCGGTATATCGTCATGAACCCGAAGCGGGCGGGCTTGGTTACGAGGGCTGGGGATTATCCGCATTGGGATGCGATCTGGCTCTGATCGGGTTCTGCCTGGCAGGGCCCTATCGCCGGCAAGCCAGCTCCCACAGAGTTACTCATCAGCCTTGCAGCTGCTGCTGACCTGACAGGGCCTCCTCGCCGGCAAGCCAGCTCCCACAGAGTTGCTCATCAGCCTTGCAGCTGCTGCTGACCTGACAGGGCCTCATCGCCGGCAAGCCAGCTCCCACAGAGTTGCTCATCAGCCTTGCAGCTGCTGCTGACCTGTCAGGGCTTCATCGCTGGCAAGCCAGCTCCTACAGAGTGGACTCATCAGCCTTGCAGCAGGGGCTGATCTGTCAGGGCTTCATCGCTGGCAAGCCAGCTTCCACAGTTACTCATCAGTTTTGCAGCAGGGGCTGACCTGTCAGGTCCTGATCGCCGGCAAGCAAGCTTCCACAGTTACTCATCAGCTTTGCAACAAGGGTCGACCTGTCAGGGCCTGATCACTGGCAAGAAAGCACACAGGTAAATCAAAGAGCCCCAAGGCAGTGGAGTATCTGTGGGAGCTGGCTTGCCGGCGATGGGCCGCACATCGGCCCCAGGTTCTTGAAGGCTATTGAAGAACCTTGCTCATTCCTCGCTCCATATCATCGATCAGCGCCTTGGCCATCTCACTGAGTATCCGCGCAGCGCTGCCGGCAATGCGGTCATTTTCCATTTCCGCTTCGGTGGTCAGGTGGCGAATACAGCCGAGCAATACCGATAACTGACAAAAGGCATGGCTGAACGGCACATTGGGCTGCAGCCGGAACAGGTCGAAGGTTTCCACCCCTGCGGTTGCAGAATCTCTCGGATCATTGCTCATCGGGCCACTCCTTGATCGCGGTGGGTTGCATGGGTGTGATCACACACGGCATTGATCAGGCGGCAGAGCAAACGAATATTCATGCCCATGGCATTGCGCATGTCGCCAGGAGGGTTGTCGAGCAGGACTGTGGTGGTGTGGTCGATGGTCAGGGTGAGGGCGCTGATCAGCTCTTCGCAGCCTTTGGGGCTGAGTGGGTCGGCTACCGATATGGCGGGTGGGTCTAGCAGAAGTAATTCGGTAACAGATGAATCGTGGATGAGTTTTTTCATGATCGCATTCCTGGTGAATGATCTATGAACTGCAATCCTCTTCGTCTCACGGAAATTGGGTGGCAGTCGTGCTAGGGATGAGACCCGGGCTCACAGGAAAACCCGACCAGGCGAAAGCCTGCCCGCGCACGACCACCATTAAGCGGTGCGTTCTGTGAGTACCGGGGGTCTCAATCCCGGTCGCCTTGCGAGGCGACCCCACGACAGTAGTCCGGGAACACTTCCCAGCCAAGACAGCACCATCCGACAGGTGCTGTAGGATAATTCGACAGAGCATCCGAACTGAAGCATTTGGTTTCAGGTTCGGAAATGTCTTACGGCCGCAAGGCAATCGCGTAGGGGCTGCGAAGTGCCTGCCTTAAGTCCTTCAGCGCTTATGAGATCGAGCGCCGCCCGCGCGGCGCATCGCGGGGCAAGCCCGCTCCCACAGTCTGTTTCGGGCCAATCACTCCTGTGAGTTCACCGCTGGCCGCCTTGTTTGTTCCATTCGATATCGGCTGCGTCAGCGCTCTTCATCAATTTCAAGCCATGCACCCAGGGTGCGCGCGCCAAAGGCACAGGAATAATTGGCCCTAAACAGATGTGGGAGCGGCCTTGTGCCGCGAAGCGCCGCGCGGGCGGCGCTCGATCTCATAAGCGCTGAAGAACTTAAGACAGGCACATGGCCGCCCTACCTCAATGCCTACCCGTATCCTTCCAACCCCCACCCAACGCCAGAAACACCCCAATCTGCCCCATCGCCACCTGGCTATTGGCCGCCGCCAGCTGCGCGCGCATATCGGTATACGTCCGCGTCGCCTGCAAGTCCGCCAGGTACGACTCACGCCCGGCCTGGTAATAGCGGTGCGTCTGGTCCGCCGCTTCCTTGGCCGACTTCTCCGCCTCGGCCAGCGCATCACGCCGGTCCAGCAGGGCGCTGTACTGCGCCAGGCGTGTCTGGGTTTCGCGGATAGCGTTCAACACCACACCGTCAAAATTGGCCAGGGCCGCCTGAGTTGAGGCTTCGGCCATGCGAATGCGGGCGCGGGTGCCGTTGGTGGGGATGCTCCAGCTGACCTGCGGGCCAAAGCCCCAGCGGTTGGTCGACGGCTCACCGAGGTTTTCCAGGATACCGATGGTGCCCACCTGAGCGCCGATGCTGATGTCCGGGTACAGCGCGCCGGTCGCCACGCCGATGTAGGCTGTGGCGGCGGCCAGCTGGCGTTCGGCCTGGCGCACATCCGGGCGGCGCTTGAGCAGCGCGGCGCCATCACCGACCGGCACCAGCTGGTTCAGGTGCGGCAGCTCGGCACAATCGGCGGTGCCAGCAGGCAGCTGGTCAACTGGCTTGGCCAGCAATGCGGCCAGGGTGTACATGCCGGTCTCGCGCTCGGCCTTGAAGCGTGGCAGCTCGGCACGCAAGGATTTGAACTGGGTTTGCGAGCGGGTGACCTGGGTTTCGTCGCCACGGCCTGCATCACGCAGGCGCTGGTTGAGCTTCACGCTCTGCTCCTGCAAGTCGAGCGACTCGCGGGCGATGTGGTATTCCTCGTTGGCCGAGCATACCTGGGTGTAGGCCTTGACCACGTCGGCCACCAGGGTGATGCGGGCGGTGTCGGCTGCGGCCTGCACCGCGTCGGCATTGGCCTTGGCGGCCTCGGTGCCACGCTTGAAGGTGCCCCACAGGTCGAACTGGTACGAGGCGCTGATGATCGCCTCGCCAATGTTGGCGACCGGCACCTTCTCGGGCAGCAGGAAGGCTTCACCCGACTCCTGCAGGCGCTGGGCACCCAGCTTGACGCCACCGTTGAAGCCACCCTGTGATTCAGCCACTTCAACCTGGGCGCGAGCCTTGGCGATGTTGGCGGCGGCCACGCGTAGCTCGGTGTTGGCACGCAGGGCCTGGCGCACCAGCTCGTTCAGCCGTTGATCCTGATACAGCTGCCACCAGTCCTCGGGCACAGGCGCCGAGACCACACTGTCGGCATCCTGGCGCAGCGGGCCGTTGAGGTCACTGCGTTGTACCGCCGCCTCCTTCGGCACGTCATAGTCGGGGCCGACCATCATGCAGGCGCCCAGCGACAGGCACAGACCGGCCAGGATCAGCTGTTTCATGGGCGCTGGCCCTCGATGATCGACACCGTGGCAGTACGCCCGGCAATCATGCGGAAGTCCTCAGGTACTTCGTCAAAGGCGATGCGCACCGGAATACGCTGGGCCAGACGCACCCAGCTGAACGCCGGGTTGACGTTGGGCAACAGGTTGGCGCCGCTGCTGCGGTCGCGGTCTTCTATGCCGGCAGCGAAGCTTTGCACATGGCCGCGCAGGCGGGTGTTGTCGCCCATCACGCGGATGTCCACGGCATCACCGATGTGGATACCGCCCAGCTTGGTTTCCTCGAAGTAGCCGTCAACGTGGTACGAGGCGCTGTCGACCACCGACAGCACCGGGCGGCCGGCCGTGACGAATTCGTGGTTACGCGGCGCGCGGTCATTGAGGTAGCCATCCACCGGGCTGCGCACCACCGAGCGGTCGAGGTTGAGCTGGGCAGTATCGACCGCCACCTGCGCCTCGCTGACGGCCGAGCGGGCGCGGGCCTCGCGGGACTGGCTTTCCTCCGACTGCTCGGCAGCCACCAGGTTGCCCAGCTTGCGGTTGCGCTGCGCTTCGCGGGAGGCCTGGGCCAGGGTTTCCTGGCGTTCTCCGAGGGTGGCCTTGGCCTGGCGAAGGGCCAGGGTGAAGCGGTCCTGGTCGATGGTGAACAGCACGTCGCCGCGCTTGACGGTCTGGTTGTCGCGCACCTCGACCTTCTGGATCAACCCGGACACATCGGGGGCGATCTGGATGACGTCGGCGCGAATGTGGCCGTCGCGGGTCCAGGGGGCAAACATGTAGTAGACCACCATCTGCCACACCAGCACGGCGGCGAAGGTCACTACCAGCAAGGTCAGGACCACACGGCCCAGGGTCAGCAAAGGTTTTTTCATGGCAGCATCAGGTTTCGGCAAAAGTGGTCCACCGCGCCAAGCAGCACGGCATACAGGGCAACGTTGAACAAGGCCCGGTGCCAGACCAGGCGGTAGAAATGCAGGCGCACCAGCACCGCGTGCACCCCCAGGAACAACAGGTAGGTGCCAAACATCATCACCAGCAGCGTGGGCAGGAACACCCCGCTGATATCCAGTTCACCAATCACAGGGGCGCTCCGTCGAGGCCGGGGGGCAGTTGGGGTTGTTCGGCGGGTTCGAGCATCACCTCCACCCCTGGCAACAGCGCCAGGCGCAGGCCGCTCAGGGCATGCAGCAGGTGGGTGCGGGCGTCGCCGCGCTCGTACAGCTCGTCCAGGTTCAGCGCCAGCCGCGCCCGCTCCATGTTGCGCAACAGCGCGGCCGGGGCATGCAGGCGTTCACCGGCACGCAGACAGGCGGCGTAGTGGGCGCCGACTTCCTCGATGACCGTGGTCAGCCGTTCACGGGCCTGCTGGCCAGCGCGCGGCAGATACGCCAGCAGGTCGAGCAGGTTCAACCCGACGCGCAGGTCGCGCAGGGCCACGCCGCTGTCCTGGCCGGTTTGCGACAGGCGTGGCAGGTGCTGCATCAGGCGGTCGAGCATCTGCACGCCGACCTGGCGGTGCTCGGCCAGGGTCGCTGGCTCGGTCATCTCGACGATGTCGCGCCAGGCAAAGCGGGTCATGCGCTTGGCCGCCAGCTCCACGCCGAACGGGCGCATGACCAAGGTCCAGATGAAGGCGAACAGCAGGCCAACCGGGCCGGCCAGGTTGGAGTTGAGGAAGGTGAAGAAGTCGGCGTCGTAAGCGCCCTGGATGCTGATGAAGGTCGAGGTGTTGACGATGGTCAGCAAGGTGCCCAGGTAAAAGCGCGGCTGCACGGTCAGGGTGCCGATGCAGATGAACGGTACGGCAAAGGCCAGCACCAGCATCGGGAAGTCGTGCAAGTTAGGCAGTACCAGGAACAGGTACAGGCTGGAGAAGATGACCGACATCAGCGTCCAGAAGAAGAACCGGTAGATCTGCGGTGCCGGGTCGTCCATGGCAGCAAAGAAGCTGCACGACACGGCGGCGAGGATCACCGCGCTGGCGCCGTCGTTCCAGCCCAGGCCGATCCACAGGCCGCAGGCGACCACGATAGCCAGTACCGTGGAGGCCACCGAATACAGCATCAGGCCACGGTCGAAGAACGCCGTCAGCCGGCCCAGGCGCCAGTGGCGATAGACCGCGCGCCAAGGCTTGGCATCATCGGTCCGCAGCGCGTGTTGCAGGGAGCAGCAGTCCTGCCACAGATCGGCCCATTCGGTCAGGCGGTACAGGGCGTTGGACAGCAGCAGTTCGGCGCGCTGATCGAGCATGGCAGCGCCGGGCTGCAGGCGGTCGATGTGCTCGTGCAGTGCGGCCCAGCGTGCTACGGACGCGCTGTCGGCAGTGCCCTTGAGCCATTCGCGGGCAGCGGCGAGCACGGGCTGAAGCTGGGCGAACTGGGCTGGAGCGCGACCTTCCAGGGCCACCAGTGCATCATCGAGCGCGTCGATTACCGGCAGCAGGTGGATCATCCGCCCACGCAGTTCGCGGGCATTCTTCAGGGTATGCGGGCCGGCGCCTTCGTGGCCGAGCTGGCCAATCATCAGCTCCAGCGAGTTGAAAGTGGCGACCATCGCCCCACGCATGCCGCCGACCTTGTCGGCGCTGACATCGCGGGCAAGGTAAGTGTCGCTGTAGCGAATCGCCTCGGTGAACCAGTTGCCGGTGGCGCCGACTACTACGGGCGCCAGGCGGCGCGGCCAGAAGATGGCCCCGACAACGGCCGCGCAGACGATGCCCAGGCAGATTTCCTGGGCGCGGGAGGACGCTACGTCGAACACCGCCAGCGGGTTATCCACAACCGCCAGGGCGATCATCGGCAGGGTGTAGCCCGCCAGCATCAGCACGTAGTTGTTGGCCGTGCGCAGGTTCAGCGACAGGAACAGCAAGGTGCCGGTCCACAGGGCGATGGCGATGCTCAGCAGCAACGGCGACTGCACCAGCGGCGGCACCAGGAAAATCGCCCCACCAGCACCGAGCAGCGTGCCCACGGCGCGGTACACGGCTTTGGAGCTGGTGGGGCCGACGAACGGGCTGGAGACGATGTACACCGTGGCCATGGCCCAGTAGGGGCGCGGCAACTGCATGAGCAGGGCGATGTACAGGGCAATCATGGACGCGGCAAAGGTGCGCACGCCGTAAAACCAGTCGCGCGCCGGGGGAACCGAGCTGAAGAAGCCGTTCATGCCACCCCGCCTGCGCTGCCCAGGCCGGCAGCTTCAAAGGCGCGCAGCACGCGCAAGGCGGCTTCGAGGTCGGCCTGGTCGATGTCGTGCAGCACATCGCGGCGCAGGCGCACCAGCTCGGTTTCAATGGCCTCGGCCAGGGCACGACCTTCGGCGGTCAGGCTCAGGGCCTTGGCGCGGCGGTCGAGTGGGTCCTCGCTGCGGCAGACCAGGCCGGCCTTGCACAGCTGGTCGAGCAGGCGCACCAGCGACGGGCTTTCCAGGCCGGCGGCCTGGGCCACAGCCACCTGGTGCACGCCGTCGCCCAGGCGCACGATCATCAGCAACGGCGCAGCGCAGGCCTCGGAGATGCCGTAACTGGTCAGGGCAGTGTGGCAGATGCGCCGCCAATGGCGAGCGGCAACCACCATGCCACTGCTGACTTGCAGGCGCAGGAGATCAAGGGACATGGAAGGAACCAAGGATATTCATAGTTTGCTAACTATCAATATACGCCTGCCCCTCCCCCTGTCGTCAACAGGGGGTGACGGGGGGTATGGATGAATTGTTGTTCATGCTGGGGATTTTGCACTGCCCTATCGGTACCAGATTGGGTAACGCATAGCCGTGTAGGAGCGGCCTTGTGTCGCGAAAGGGGTGCGAAGCGCCCCCAGGATTTGTGTATCAATCTGATATTTCTGGGGCCGCTCTGCGGCCCTTTCGCGACACAAGGCCGCTCCTACAGGGCTCGCGCTGGCCGTAGAAATGATGCCAATAATCAGGGCTGAATCTGGTCTTCCAGCTTCATGGTCAGGGCCAATGTACTGCCCATCTGCACCGCCCGGTCTCGCCATTCCTGGTAGCGCAGCGCGTCCCGACTACTGAAATGCACCGCCAGCTCCTCGGCCGCCTGCACCACCCCGGCCGCAGCCGCCAGTTCCAGCCAATACAGCGCGGCCTTGACGTCGGCCTCTACATACAGCCCGTGCATCAGCCGGTACCCCACCTCAAAGCGGCAACGCGCCTCGCCCCGCTCAGCCCCACGCATGAACCACTGGTAGGCCTGCACCAGGTCGACCTGCCATTCCAGATCGCCATCGCACACTTCTTCTTCATACAGGTCGCCCAAAGCCGCCGCCGCGTGCAGCATGCCGCGTTCGAAGGCCTGCCGATAGCAATCCGCCGCCTGTACATAGGAGGGGTCGATACCCTTGCCAAAGTAGTGTTGCTGCCCCAGGTTGAACCAGGCGGCTGCATTACCCTGCAGGGCCGCCATGCGCAGCAGGTGCCCGGCCAGCACGGTATCGGCACGCCAGTACTTGCCGTTGAGCCAGATCCAGCCGAGGTCGTTGAGTGCCGCCACGCTGCCTTGCAGGGCCTGCAGACGCAGATCTGCATACACCGCCTGCAGGTCGCTGGCTTCGTCCAGGCGGTTGACCAGCAGCGAGCGCTGGCTGGGCAAGCCGACACCGGCAAACAATCGATGCCGCCTCCCGGCGGGTGCAGGTGGGGCGATGACCCGCTCGGGTAAAAGGCGGGCGAGCAGCGAATGGATATTGCTGGCAGCAGACATGTTCATCCTCATTGAACGACGCACAACCCCAACCTTCGGCTGTGATGAGGCGTGATTCTGCGTGACGTCACGTCAAAACCTGTCGCGAACGATTCGGCACAAGGCAACCAAATGCGACTTCCTTGATCTGAGCAGGCTGTGGCCAATTGCCATGCCCCTCGCGTGCCGCCATCCTATTGCGGCAAGCCTAGACAAGGACGTTACCTTTTGCCGTTCGCCACCACTCGCGCCACCCTCAGCCGTCAGTGGGCGCTGCTGCGCCAGCTGCCCAGCCGCTCTCCAGGCATTACCAGCGCCGAGCTGGTGTGGCGCCTGCGTGATGTGGGCTTCACGGTCAGCAAACGCACTGTCGAACGCGACCTCAATGAGCTGTCGCTGATCTTCCCGCTGGAACGCAATGACAAGAGCATCCCGTTCGGCTGGCACTGGTCGGCGAGTGCGGTGGGCGAGTTGCGCGGCAATTTCGACTTGTTGACGCACCTGCGTGGGGATGCGCTGCAGCCGGCCCAGGGTGAGGGCGTGGAGCTGGTGGCGCGGATCAGCGATGCGCTGGCGCGGCAGTTGCGCGAAGCGCCGCTGAGCAGCGACATGCAGCTGACGGCGCTGGAACATGGGCACCGGTTGCGGGCGACGGTGAGCGATGGCTGGCCGTTGCGCTGGTGGCTGTTGAGCCATGGCGATGGGGTGGTGGTGGAGCAGCCAGCGGGGTTGCGCGAGGAGATTGGCAGGATTCTGAGCAATGCGGCGGCGCAGTACCTGAGTTGATTGCCTGTGCCGACCCTATCGCCGGCAAGCCAGCTCCCACAGGTACTCCACAAACCTTGAAACTTGTGGGTTTCCTGTGGGAGCTGGCTTGCCGGCGATAGGGCCGGTACAGGTCAGCGCTGCATCCCCCAACGCCGCACGGTCAGCCGCTCCAGCGTATTGAACACCAGCCCTTCCACCAGTAAACCAATCAGAATCACCACCGCCAACCCGGCAAACACTTTGTCGGTATACAGCTCGTTACGGTTCTGGAAGATGTACCAGCCCAGCCCGCCCTTGCCACTGCTGGCGCCGAACACCAGTTCGGCGGCGATCAGCGTGCGCCAGGCAAACGCCCAGCCGATCTTCAGCCCCGACAGAATCGACGGCAAGGCCGCCGGCACCAGGATGTGCAGCACCAACCGCAGGCCCTTCAGCCCATAATTGCGGCCAGCCATGCGCAGGGTCTCGGATACGCCGAGAAAGCCAGCGTAGGTATTCAAGGCCAGTGCCCACAGCACCGAATGCACCAACACGAAAATCAGGCTGTTGTCACCCAGCCCGAACCACAGCAAGGCCAGCGGCAACAGGGCAATCGCTGGCAAGGGGTTGAACATCGAAGTCAACGTGCCCAGCAAGTCACGCCCCAGTTGGGTCGACACCGCAAGGCTGGTCAGGCCGAAGGCCAGGACGATACCCAGCACATAACCCTTGAGCAGGATCACCAGCGAAACCCCGACCTTGGCCGGTAGTTCACCACTGATCAGCCCGTCCCAAAGGGCTGCAGCTGTTTGCAGGAAGCTGGGCAGCAGCAGGTCGTTGCCCTGGTAGCGGGCGGCGGCCTCCCACAGCAAGGCGATCACCAGCAGGATCACCGCCTTGCGCAGCCAGCCCTGCTGCCACAAGCGCTGGGCCAGGGGCAATTGACGTTCCACAGGCACACTGAGCAGGGGCTGCAGCTGCACCTCGTATTCCTGGCGTACAGGTGTAGTGGTCATGGCAAGCTCCTGTCAGTAGGCGATGCGAATGTCGTTGAAGCCCAGGTCGTCGGGCTGCTCCGGAACGTCTGCCTCATCGAACAGCAAACGGTGGATACGCCGGGCACTGGCCTGGAAATCACTGCCGCCCAGGCTGCCAAGATCGTACTGGTGGCTGTGTACTTCAGCCCGCACCCGCCCCGGGTGTGGCGACAACAGCAGGATGCGGTTGCCGACCACCAGCGCTTCTTCGATGGAGTGGGTGACGAACAGCAAGGTAAAACGCACCTCCTCCCACAGCAGCAGCAATTCTTCCTGCATCTTGCGCCGGGTCAGCGCGTCCAGTGCAGCAAACGGTTCGTCCATCAGCAGGATCTTCGGCTGCGTGGCCAAAGCGCGGGCAATCGCGACACGGGCCTTCATGCCGCCCGACAAGGTATGCGGATAAGCATCGGCGAACGCCGCCAGCCCGACCTTGTCCAGGTAATGCAGCGCACGTTCTTCAGCTTCGGCGCGCTTGAGCTGGCCGGACACCAGCAGCGGGAACATGACGTTCTGCTTCACCGTTTTCCACGGTGGCAGTTGGTCGAACTCCTGGAACACCACGATGCGATCGGGGCCTGGGCCGCGGACTGCCTGGCCTTGCAACAGAATCTGCCCCTCCTGCGGCGGGATAAACCCGGCCACGGCCTTGAGCAAGGTGGACTTGCCGCAACCGGAGGGGCCAAGCAGTACAAAACGGTCGGCACGATCGACTTCGAAGCTGACCTGGTGAGTGGCGCGCACCACGCGTTGCGCGGTGCGGTATTCGAGGCTGAGTTTATCCACCTTGAGCAAAGGCGGCGTGGCGACACGGCTCAGGTTGCTGGCCGTGTGGCCTGGCAAAGGGGCGGTCATGATCGGTCAGCTCCCCTGCAGCGGGCGTTCGTCCTGGAAGAAGTAGTCCTTCCACGATTCCGGCTTGTGCTTGATGGCGCCTACCCGGTAGAGGAAGTCGGCCAGCTTGTAGGTGTTCTTGGGCGTGACGGTAAATTCGTATTGCGGGTTGTCGATCAGCTTGATCAACGCATCGCGGTCAATCTTGGCCTTGGTAACGCGGATGTAGGTGTCGGCAGCAGCGGCCTTGTCCTTCTGGGCGAAGTCAGCGGCTTCAGCCAGCGCGTCAACGAACGCCTTGTAGGTTTTCGGGTTGTCCGTGCGGAATTTCTCGGTGGCGAACAGCAAGGTCGGCGAATTGGGGCCAAGCAGGTCGTAGCTGTTGAGCACCACGTGCACGTCCTTGTTGGCCAGCACCTGGTCCTGGAACGGCGGGTTGGAGAAGTGCCCGTTCAGCTCGGTGCCACCGGCCAGCAGTGCAGCGGTGGCATCCGGGTGCGGGACGGCCAGGGTGTACTTGTCGAGGCGATTGTATTCCTTGTCGCCCCATTGCTGGGCAGCGGCGTACTGCAGGAAGCGCGATTGCACCGAAACGCCTACCGCCGGCACGGCGATGCGGTCCTTGTTGGAGATGTCGGCGATGGTCTTCACATTGGGGTTGCTGCTGACCAGGTAATACGGGAAGTTGCCCAGCGAGGCCACGGCTTTGACGTTCTGCCGGCCCTTGGTACGGTCCCATACAGTCAATAGCGGGCCGACGCCGGCACCGGCGATATCAACCGAGCCGGACAGCAGGGCGTCGTTGATGGCCGAGCCACCCGACAGCTGGGCCCAGTCGACGTCGATGTCGATGCCCTGCTCCTTGCCGTGCTTCTCGATCAGGTGCTGGTCTCGCACCACGTTCAGCAACAGGTAGACGATGCCGAACTGCTCGGCGATGCGGAGCTTGCCTTCGGCTTGCGCCGCGGCGGGGGCGGCCAGGCTGCCAATGACCAGGCTTGCGCCCAGGCCGATGCTTGCCGCCAGGCGGCTGATGGATTTGCGCATGATGGTTTCCTCAGACGTCAGAACGGGGCATCGCCCTGGATGGTGGTGCGGTACAGCTTGCGCCTCAGATGGGCCGGGCAGCCGGCGGCCAGGTGGATCAGCGAGCGGTTGTCCCAGAACACCAGGTCGTGGGGCTGCCACTGGTGGCGGTAGATGTTCTGCTCCAGCACGCTCAGGGCATACAGCTGTTGCAGCACGTCGCGGCTTTCGTCATCTGGCAGGCCTACGATGCGGGTGGTGAAGCCTTCGCTGACAAACAGCGCCTTGCGGCCGTTTTCCGGGTGGGTGCGCACGACCGGGTGAATGACTTCTTTCACCTGCGCCAATTGCTCGGCCGTCAGGGTCGGGCGCCAGTTACCTTCGAACTTGGTCTCGGCGTAACGGGCGGTGTAGGAGTGGGCAGCATCGCGGCCTTCGACCACTTTGCGCAGGGCGTCAGGCACCGCGTCCCAGGCTTTGTGCATGTCGGCGAACAGGGTGTCGCCGCCTTCGCTGGGCAGTTCCTGGGCATGCAGCATGGAGCCGAGGCTTGGCAGCTCCTTGTACGACAGGTCGGAGTGCCAGAACTTGCCGGCATCACCCAGGCCGATGTTCTGGCCGTTTTCGATGATGTTGGAAACGATCAGGATTTCGGGGTGGCCGGCCAGCAGGAACTGCTTGAGTACGTGGATCTGCAACTCGCCGAAACGGCGGCTGAAGGCAATCTGTTGGTCCGGGCTGATGCGTTGGTCGCGGAACACCAGCACATGGTGGTCGAGGTGGGCGCGATGGATTTTTTTGAAATCCTCGGCGTTGACCGGTTTGGCCAGGTCCAGGCCGATGATCTCGGCGCCGACGGCACCGGCGAACGGGCGGATTTCAAAGGATTGCGGCTGGGCGCTGTCGATGGTCGACAAGGCGTTCGAGGCGGCTGACATTGTTCACTCCCACGCAGTGCGCGACTTCTATGGCGCGCAACGATCAGAAACGCACGGGGATTTCCCGTGTGGGTTCAAGTCGTGCGGCGCATCGATTGGTCGACGGGTACGCAGTGGAAGTGACTATAAAGTCATAAGAGAAATAATTTAAATACCTTTACGGAATAACCATAGCACCGGTATTGGCTCGCCAATGATCAGATCAACCCGCCCTGCTCTTCTTCTTCGATGAGGTTGGTCAGGCTGCTGAGCGCCTTGCGCGCCTTGGAGCGGTTGAGCAGCTTGGCCTGCGCGCCAGCGGGCAGGTCGGTGATGTTGAACACTCCCTTGGCGGTCAGCACATCGATCAGGTCCTCAAGCACGCGGATCATGTCAAGGTCGCTTTGCTTGAGCTGGTTGAGGCTGTTTTCCACTTCGTCATCGGCAAACCATGCCTGGATATCGGCATGGTCGGCGGGAAGCATTTCGGTGAACTCGTCAAAAGCGGCTGCTTCTACCCGCAGCAGCTGGCCAGCGGCGTGGCGTTGCACGTAGAACATGGCGGTGTCCCTCGTCACGTTGGTTCCTTGTTGGTAGACAGCAGCATAGGCAAAGATCGCCGGGTACGCAGGCCCGGCGCCAGAGTATGCGCTGTCGGAAGATGGCAGGAAAGGGCCGGTGTAGCCACTGCCAGGCTAACGCGACCCCTTGTAGGAGCGGCCTTGTGTCGCGAAAGGGCCGCAAAGCGGCCCCATGGTTTCAGCATCAACGCCGAAATCGCCGGGGCTGCTTTGCAGCCCTTTCGCGACACAAGGCCGCTCCTACAGGGGACCGCGCCAGTCGGGAAAGGCCGCGCCTGTCAGGCACGGCCTATTAGCACATCAGTTGTCTTTGTTATGGATGATGATGGTCGGGTCAGCACCGCTGATCAACGAGTTGACCGTAGTGTTGGACCAATTCACCCCTTCCAGCTTGATGGTCACATCGGCGTTGGCGACACCACCTTCGGCGTTGAGCTTACCTTCACTGCTGACTTGCAGCGTGGTCGTGCCTTCTACCGTGGTGAGCTTCAGGTAGTTGTCGATGGTGCTGCCCTTCTCGCCCTGGAGCAGGTCCTTCAGGTCGATGCGGTCACCCTCGGCCACCTTGAAATCCTTGATCACGTCGTTACCGATGTCACCTGCCTTCCATACGAAGGTGTCGGCACCGCTGCCACCGATCAGGATATCGTTGCCCTGACCACCGATCAGGGTGTCATTACCGGTGCCGCCGAGCAGGATGTCGTTACCTTTACCGCCATCGAGTATGTCGTTACCGCCCTGGCCGAAGAGGATGTCGTTGCCATTGCCCCCCGACAAGATGTCGTTACCGTCCTTGGCACCGGAGATATCGAACTCGGTGTAGTGCTCGGTAACATACTGGTGGACGTTATTGGTGGTGATGGCGCTGGCCTCGACACCGCTCTTCTGCGCAACGTAGGTCTGCAGGGCCTGGTAGCCCTCGCTGACTACTCCGTTGAGGGTGATCAGGTCGCCGAAGATGATGTCGTTGCCGTTACCGCCATCGATGGTGTCGGCACCCGGTACCGTGGCCTCGGAGTGGCCGAGGATAGCATTGGCCAGGTCGGACGGATCGATGTTGGTCTGTGGCTTACCCGCGCTGTCGTAGGGCTTCAGGTCGCTCAGGGTGACGTCACTGTTCAGGCCGATGGCCTGCACCTTGCTCAAGCCACTGGTACCCCCCAGCACCGCGAAACTCGCATTGGAACCTGCTGCCGAATCCACATAGTTCCAGTAGTCGGCGTAGCCCGTACCGTCGAGGCTGGAGAACTCATAAGTGCCATCGCCTTGAGCATGCAGCGTGCCGACCGTCTTCGTGGAGTCAAGCACCAGCGTACCCCAACGGTTCTCGGAATAAGTCAGCACCTTGACCGAACCACTGCTGCTGATCTCAACCTTGTGAGTGGCATCTGCCCAAGCGCTGAAGGTGTCGCCCATCTTGTAGTTGTTGACGTTCACGACATCGTCCAGGTACTTGCCGCCCGTCCACAGACGAGGGTTGGTGTTTTCCCCGCTCTGGTAGTAGGTCGGCTTACCGTCGGTGATGAAGTAAGTCAGATTGTCTGCACCCGTGTTGCTGGTGGCCATGGTGCTCTTGAAGAAGTTGGACGTGGTCTTGAACGCGTCTTCATAGTTGGTACCGCCACCGTAGTAGCCACCCACCATCGAGTTCAATACCGTCTGCAGCTTGCTCAGGGCATCCGGGTCGGCAAGGTTCACCGCCACGTTCTTGTTCACCTGGGTATCGAAGTCGACCAGGAAGATGTTCACCGTACCCGAGGTATCGGAGCCCAGGCTGGCCTTGAGCGAGTTGAACACCGACGCCAATTGCGTTTTCGCGTCGGCAATCGACTTGTCGCTCATGCTGCCCGAGCTGTCGACCATGAAGGCGATGTTGTAGTTCTTGCCCTGGACCACGTTCAGGCCCGCCACGTCGGCGACGATGATGTCGTTGCCTTCGCTGCCGGTCATGGTGTCGTTGCCCGAAGTACCCACGCTGGCCTTGTAGGTCGCGGCGTACACGGTCACCGGGATGTTGCCGGTGGTGATGGCCGAGCCGCCCAGGCTTTCGGTGGAAGTCGAGGTGACCGTGATGTCGAACGAACCTTTGTAGTAGGCCGGCGGGGTCAGCGTCAGGCCGCTGAGTTTCCAGCCAGTCACATCCACCGGCGTGCTGCCGACAGTCACGGTATGGCCGGCGCCATCGCTCAGCACGGTCCCTTTCGGAATACCGCTGAGGGTCACCGCGAGCGTCTCGGAGCCGTCGGTGTCGGTCAGGGCAGTATTGATACCGACCAGTTTCACCGAGCCACCTTCCGGCCCTTCGTTGAGCTTGTAACCGTCGTAGTAGCTCTGGCCATTCACGGTGTGCAGGTCGGACACGCCCAGGCCGGCGTTGGCCATCTCGGTCACGTTCTGATACATCTTGACGTTCGAGCTGCTCAGGTCGGTGACGGCACCCGAACCTACCTGGATGTTCAGGTCATAGCTGCCTGGACCGGACTGGTTGGCGTGGTACACCTCAATCGGGTAGTAGCCGCTGGTGTTCGGGGTAAAGCTGCCCGAAACCGCGCCACCCGCGCCCCAGGTAGCCGTGACCACGGTCTTGCCGCCAATGGTTACCACAAAGCTGTCGTCGGCAGTGCCGCTGAAGGTGTAGGTTTTGCCGGCTTCCAGGTAGATCAGGCCCGAGGTTTTCGAGCCGCTGCCACCTGCAACGCTCGCATCGGACTGCACGTTGGTGGTGGTGCTGCTGGAGTTGGCGTTGCCAGAGTTGGCAAACACTGTCTTCAGCTCTTCGCCGGTAATACCGTTACCGCCGGTACCCAGGTTTTTCAGGGTGGTCCAGACTTCCTTGGTCAGGCCTTTGGACTCGATCTCGCTGCTGCCGAAGCTCAAGGTCGGTTTGTCGGCAACCGGGCGGATGTCGACCTTCATGGTCGCTTCGCTGCCCTGGCTGATACCGTCGGTAGGCTTGTACTTGATCTGGGCGTAGTCAGCCTGCTTGTTACCGACGCCCGTTCCGCCGTAGCCGTCGATACCCGACTCGTTGAGTTTCGGCACGAACCGCAGGTTGCCGGCGTTGATGTCGGCCTGGCTGACAGTCTGATTCTGGCTCACATTGACCCAAGCAGTACCGTTGTAGAGCTGCAGCGAGCCCGCTGGCAACTGGGTAAAGGTCACACCCAGGCTCGAAAGGGCGCTGTCGACGTCGGAAACGTTGAAGTCGCTCCAGGTCAGTACCAGCGGCGTGTCTTCGACACCGGTAACAGCGCCTCCGGTAGCAACCGGTGCATCGTTGACCGCGATGACGTTCACCGTGGTTGTGGCGGTGTTCGAGGTGTTCACACCGTCCGTCACTGTCACAGTGATGACTCGCGGCGTAGTACTCGGGTCCTCGCTGCTGTTGATGAAGGTGATGTTCTTGATCGCCTGGATATAGTCAGCCAGCGATGCAGTGCCGCTCAGGGTCAGGACTACCTTGCCTTCGGTGCTGTTGGCGTTGATAACGATGCCATTGACACTGTTACCAAGGTTCAGCGCGTCGCCCGGCTGGCGATTGGTCAGGGTGACCGTCGCCCCCGTCAGCTGCGAGCTGTCGAAGTCGGTGATGGTGACGTCCACGTCGCCGATCGACACGCCGCTACCCGGCTGGTTCTCGGTGAAGGTGGTCTGGTAGTCGGCACCCGTCTTGCCGCTGGAGTCATTGCCATCCAGGTCCAGAACCGGAGCCGGTTCAAATATCTGGGTAGTCACGCTTCCGGCGCTGGTGCTGATGGCGAGCTTCTCAAAGTTGCCGCCAGTGGCCGAATCGATCTTGACGGTGAAATTCTCGGTGCCTTCGGTGACGTTATCCTTGAAGGTCGGAATGGTGAATGCTGCCTGTGTACTGTTGGCCTTGATTACCACGGTGGCCACGCCCGTGTAATCCGTGCCATCGGTCGCAGTGCCGGTGTAAGTCAGTTTGACGGTGACATCGGTCCCGGCCTTGTTGGTCAGGTTCAAGACATACGTGGCATTGCCACCTTCGGCGACTGCGGTGGTACCGCTGATGCTCAGGGTGGTGGTCTGGATGGTATCCGAGACCGCAGTAACCGCTGGGGTGACGTTGACATCCAGCTTCTCGAAGTTACCACCACTGGTTTCGGTGATCTTCGCCGAAACACTGCCGGCATCGATGTAGACGTCATCCGCTGGCGCCGGAACGGTAACGGTACCCGACAACTTGCCCGCGTCAATGCTGATGACAGCACCGTTGCTGAGTTTGATCGTCATGTCGGTGCCGGCCTTGTTGGTCAAGGTGGCGGTGTAAGTGATCTGGCCACCTTCTTCGACTGCCGGTGTGGCGCTGAGGCTCAGACCGGTGTGGTCGATGGTGTCGGTCACCTGGGTTACCGCATAGGCGCCGCTTGTGGACAATTGTTCGAAGTCACCGCCAGTGCTGCCATCGATCTTGGCCTGGACTGTACCCGCATCAATGTACGGATCGTCCGCAGGTGCCTTGATGGTGACGCTGCCCTGGGTGGCACCCTCGGCGATAGTGATCGTCTCGCCGTTGCTCAACCTGACGGTCATCTCGGTGCCAGCTTTGTTGGTCAAGGTGGCGGTGTAGGTAATGTAGCCGCCTTCGGCCACGGACGGGGTCGCGGTCAGGCTCAGGTTGGTAGTGTCCTTGGTACCAGGTACGTCGGTCACCACAGTGACCGGGCTACCGGTAGCCACTACCTTCTCGTAGTTACCACCCGAGATATCGGTGATCTTGTTGGTCAGGTTCAGGTTGGTGTTGTAAACGTTGTTCGGGGCAGTGAACGGCACCGAAGCCGACGATTCACCCACTGGGATGGTGATGGTCTGGCCATTGGCCAGTTTCACGACCAGGTCCGAGCCGGTGACTTTGTGGTTGACCGAAGCGGTGTAAGTAACCACGCCGCCCTCGACCACGCTTTGCGTGGCAGTCAAGGTCACGGTGGTGGTGTCGATGGTGTCAGTCACCTTGGTCACAGCAGCAGTGCTGCTGACTTCCAGCTTCTCGAAGTCACCACCGGTGGTGCTGTCCACCTTCACGCTCAGGTTTTCAGCATCGATGTATACATCGTCGCTCGGGGCGTCGACAGTGATCGAGGCTTCTTTCGAACCCGCTGCGATGGTGATGGTCTCGCCATTGCTCAGCTTGATCACCAAGTCGGTACCGGCCTTGTTGGTCAAGGTCGCGGTGTAGGTGATCTTGCCGCCTTCGGCCACAGTGTCCGTGGCGGTCAGGGTGAGCGTGGTGATATCCGGGGTCGC